>CAITQH010000469.1 GCA_903894475.1 uncultured beta proteobacterium | reverse complement strand
CTGGGTGGTGGCTTTGACCCCGACGCCTCCGCCGTCTCTGTGAATCAACCCTTTGTTGCACCATGAACCGATTTCAAACCCATCCCCGTGCCCTGGGCCTGCTGCTGGCGGCGCTCGCCATGGCAGGCCTGGCTCTGCTGGCCGCACGCTCCAACGCTGCCGGCAACGAAGCCGCCCCAGCCGGCGTCAAGCCCGCTTTGACCGTAACACTGACGCAGGCTAGAGTCAGCGTGCTGCCGCTCAAACTCAGCGCCAACGGTAATGTGGTGGCCTGGCAGGAGGCCATCATTGGCGCCGAGGTCAATGGCTTGCGCGTGCAGGAGTTGAACGCCGGCATCGGTGACCAGGTGCAGAAGGGCCAGTTGCTGGCGACCTTTGCCGCAGAGGGCGTGCAGGCCGACGTGGCACTGGCGCGCGCCGCGCTGATGGAAGCCACAGCGGCTGCGACGGATGCCGCCGCCAATGCCGTTCGCGCCCGCGCCGTGCAAAGCTCCGGCGCTCTGAGTGCGCAACAGATCGATCAGTTGCTCACGGCCGAACTGATGGCCAAGGCTCGCGTGGCATCCGCCCAAGCGCAGCTCGACACCCAGCAGCTTCGCCTGAGCCACACCCGGCTGCTGGCACCCGACAGCGGCATCGTGTCTGCCCGCAGCGCCTCGGTAGGCGCGGTGGTGGGCGCGGGCGTCGAGATGTTTCGCCTGATTCGCCAAGGCCGGCTGGAGTGGCGCGCGGAAGTCACGGCCACCGAACTGGGCCGCATCAAGGCCGGTACGCCCGTGCTCATGACCGCGCCCGACGGCACACAGGCCAGAGGCCGCGTGCGCATGGTCGCACCCACCGTGGACGCGCAAACCCGCAACGGCCTGATCTATGTCGACATCCTTCCAGGGCAATTTCCCGCCGGGCCGCCCCAAGGGAAATTAGCCCCCTCGGGGGGCAGCCCAGTACGCGAAGCGCTCTCGAAGAGCGGCGTAGCCACAAGCGTGGGGGCTTTCAAGCCCGGTATGTTCGCGCGCGGCGAGTTTGAGCTCGGTAGTAACAGTGCGATGAGCGTGCTGCAGACGGCGCTGGTGGTGAGGGACGGCTTCAACTACGTGTTCCGGGTCGGGGCTGACAAGCATGTGGTACAGGTCAAGGTACAGACCGGCCGGATGCTCGGGGACCAGGTCGAGATCCTTAGCGGCATCAAACCCGAGGACAAACTGGTTGCCACCGGCGGTGGGTTCCTGAGCGACGGTGATCTGGTGCGCGTGGTTGAAGCAGCCGCGCCGCCTGCCAAACCGGCCAGCAAATAGGGAGCTCGCCTGACATGAATGTTTCCTCCTGGTCGATCAGGAACCCGATTCCGGCAGTGATGCTGTTCGTGTTGCTGAGCTTTGCCGGCCTGTTGTCGTTCCAGGCGATGAAGGTGCAGAACATGCCCGACATCGATCTGCCCATGGTGATCGTTACCGCCGTGCTGCCCGGCGCGGCGCCAGCGCAGCTTGAGAACGATGTAGCGCGCAAGCTCGAAGACAGCATCGCCAGCCTGCAAAGCCTGAAGCACATTTACACCAAGGTGCAGGATGGCGTGGTCACGATCACCGCCGAGTTCCGTCTGGAAAAACCCACCCAGGAAGCGGTGGACGATGTGCGCTCGGCAGTGTCCCGGGTGCGCGGCGAGTTGCCGGCCGACCTGCGTGACCCGATCGTGCAGAAGATCGACCTCTCCGGCCAACCGATTCTGGCCTACGCCGTGCGCACCAAGCCCAAGGCCGGCGGGCAAGCGCCGCCGATGGACGACGGAGCCCTGAGCTGGTTTGTGGACCACGAGATCACGCGAAAGCTGATCGCGGTGCGTGGTGTCGGTGCCGTGAACCGCGTCGGCGGCGTGAACCGTGAAGTGCTGGTAGCGATTGATCCGCTCAAGTTGCAGGCGCTGGGTGCCACGGTGGCCGATGTGTCACGCCAGTTGCGCATGGTGCAGACCGATGCCGCTGGCGGCCGTACCGATCTGGGCGTGGCAGAGCAGCCGGTGCGAACCCTGGGCACGGTGCGCAGCGCGGCCGAGGTAGCGCTGATCGAGCTGTCCCTGGCCGACGGCAGACGCATTCGTCTGAGCGACGTGGCTCGCGTCAGCGACACGGTGGCCGAGCCGCGCTCTGCCGCACTGCTGGACGGCGTGCCGGTGATCGGTTTTGAAGTGGTACGCAGTCGCGGCGAGAGCGAAGTGGCGGTGGGTGCAGCGGTACAAAAAGCCCTGGAAGAGCTCAAGGTGCAACACCCGGACATGGAACTGACGCTGGCGTTTGACTTTGTGACGCCAGCGCAGGAAGAGTACATCGGATCCCTGCACTTGCTGTACGAGGGCGCAGCGCTGGCGGTGCTGGTGGTCTGGCTGTTCCTGCGCCAGTGGCGCGCCACGCTGGTATCGGCGGTGGCGCTGCCGATGTCGGCGATTCCCGCCTTCATCGGCATGCACCAGATGGGCTTCACCATCAACGTGGTGACGCTGCTGGCGCTCTCGCTGGTGGTGGGGATTCTGGTGGACGATGCGATTGTGGAAGTGGAGAACATCGTGCGCCATCTGCGCATGGGCAAGACGCCCTATCAGGCGGCGATGGAAGCGGCAGACGAGATCGGCCTGGCCGTGATAGCCACGACCTTCACGCTGATTGCCGTGTTCCTGCCAACCGCCTTCATGAGCGGCATTGCCGGCAAGTTTTTCAAGCAGTTTGGCTGGACGGCGGCGCTGGCGGTATTTGCCTCGCTGGTGGTGGCGCGCGTGCTGACACCCATGATGGCAGCCTACATCCTGCGCCCCATCGTCACTGCGTACCACGAGCCGCGCTGGCTCACCCTGTACCACCGGGCTGCCACCTGGTGTCTGCGGCACCGGGGGCTGACGCTGCTGCTGGCTGTCGCCTTTTTTGCCGGATCCGTGGCGCTGGTGCCGCTGCTGCCCAAGGGCTTCATACCGCCCGATGACAACTCGCAAACGCAGGTCTACCTGGAGCTGCCACCGGGCGCAACATTGACGCAGACGCTGGAGCTGGCGGAACAGGCGCGCCAACTGGTATTGAAAGTTCCCCAGGTCAAGAGCGTCTACACCACCGTCGGCGGTGGCAGTGCCGGTGGTGATCCCTTTGCCTCGGCCGGGGCCAGCGAAACGCGCATGGCCACGCTGACGATCCAGCTCACTGCGCGCGGTGAACGTCCAGTCAAACAAGCCATCGAGCGGCAGATTCGCAGCGCCATGGAGCCGCTGCCCGGTGTGCGCATCAAGGTGGGGCTGGGCGCCTCCGGCGAGAAGTACGTTCTGGTACTGACCGGAGAAGACCCTGAAGTGTTGCAGACGGCGGCGCTGGCGGTTGAAAAAGATTTGCGCACCATCGTCGGCCTGGGCAGTGTGGCTTCCAGCGCCAGTCTGATTCGCCCCGAAATCACGGTGCGACCCGACTTTGCCCGCGCCGCCGATCTGGGCATTACCAGCGCGGCCATTGCCGACACGCTGCGCATTGCCACGCTCGGCGACTTTGACGTGGCGCTGTCCAAGCTGAACCTGCCGCAGCGCCAGGTTCCGATTGTGGTGCGGCTCGACAGCGCGGCGCGCAAGGACCTGGGCGTGCTGGAACGCCTGCACGTGCCCAGCAGCAAACCTGGGGTCGGCGCCGTCATGCTGGGCCAGGTTGCCAAGCTGGAAGTCACCGGCGGACCGGCCGTGATTGGCCGCTACGACCGCGCCCGCAACATCAACTTCGAGATGGAACTCTCGGGCCTGCAACTTGGCGATGTGGCCGAGATCGCGCTGGCCCTGCCCAGCGTGAAGAACCTGCCGCCGGGCGTCAAGGTGATTGAAGTCGGTGACGCCGAGGTCATGGGCGAGCTCTTTGCCAGCTTTGGCCTGGCCATGCTGACCGGTGTGCTCTGCATCTACATCGTGCTGGTGCTGCTGTTCAAGGATTTTCTGCACCCGGTCACCATCCTGTCGGCGCTGCCCTTGTCGCTGGGCGGAGCCTTTGTCGGCCTGCTGCTGGCGCACAAGAGTTTTTCCATGCCCTCGCTGATCGGCCTGATCATGCTGATGGGCGTGGCCACCAAGAACTCGATTTTGCTGGTGGAATACGCCATCGTGGCACGGCGCGGGCATGACGGCTCCGATGGCCAGCCGGTGGTGCCCGGCAAGAGCCGGCTTGATGCCTTGCTCGACGCCTGCCACAAGCGCGCACGCCCCATCGTCATGACCACCATCGCCATGGGCGCCGGCATGCTGCCCATTGCGCTGGGCTGGGGTGCTTCGGACGCGAGCTTTCGCTCGCCGATGGCGATTGCCGTGATCGGCGGCCTGATCACCTCCACCGTGCTGAGCCTGCTGGTGATTCCGGCCGTGTTTACCTACGTGGACGATGCGGGTGGCTGGGTCAAGCGCCTGCTGGAGCGGCGCAAGAATCAGGCGTAGTAGCGACTGCGCATGCGCTGGCAATACGCTTCGAGCTGCGGGTACTTCTGCGTGTGCAGCTTCAACTCGGACTCGAGCGGCGGCCAGACCAGGTTCGCCAGAAAGGCGTAGGCACAGGCATCCAGTGAGCAGGGCTGCTCGCCCATGAAGTAGGGCTTGTCTGCCAGAAAAGCCGCCAATGCGTCGATGTCGCGCTTGCCAATCGCCATGATTTCTTCCCGGCTGTGGCGACCCATGCCATGGCCGTGCAATTCCTTGGTGATGCCGCGCCGCGCCAGTGGCGGGACCAGCCATTTCAGCGGCGCCGGCATCTTGCCAAAGAACGCGCCCTTCGTCAGTTCCCAGCCCTGCGGTTCGACCCAGCGCGTGTAGACCACGGCCCAGTACAGGTTCTCTTCCAGCAGCCGCTGAAAGGCCAGCGCCACGGCGCGCTGTGTCGCATCCATCCAGCCATCAAGCGGGTCGCCGTAGCGCGTCTTCAGGTAGTCGATGATGAACGTGGTGTCGGCCAGTGTTCTGCCCTCGTCCTCGATGTAGGGCATCTTGCCTTTCGGTGCTTTTTGCAGATGGCGCAGACTGGCGCAGGGAATCTCGAAAGGCAGCTCGGCCATGCGCAGATAAGTCTCCAGCTTCATGCAGAACGGGCTGGCATTGGCAAGCCCGAAGGCGGGTTCGAATTGATAAAGCTTGATCATGGGCGGTCCTCCGGATGTTGTGCGCGATACGCGAAATGTAGCAAGTTCAGGGGTCTGTGTGTATGCTTTGACCATGTTCGATTCTGGTCGCCCCTTGCGCGTCGTGCTCGCCAGCGTTGGCTCGCGCGGTGACGTGCAGCCCATGCTGGCGCTGGCGCAGACACTGCGTGCGCGCGGCCACACAGTACTGATCGCAGCGCCGCCGAATTTCGCAGAATGGGCTGGTGCCCTGGGATTTGAGTTCGCGCCGCTGAGCGAGGACATCCAGGCCTTTCTTGCAGAAAACAGCGACATCATGACGGGACGGCCGCTGAAGATGCTCCGCGTCATCAACATCTACTTTCGCAAGCAGATCCCATTGCAGGCGCAGCAGCTGGTGCCGATCTGCCGTGGCGCAGACGTCATCGTCTGGGGCGGGCTTGCGCTGTGCGTTCCCAGCGTTGCCGAGCACCTGGGACTGCCTGAGTTGTGCGTGCTTTACAGCAACTGTGTGCTGCCGTCAAGCCAGCATCCGCCGCCCAACATTCCGTGGCACGGCCTGCCGCGCTGGATCAACACCCTGTTCTGGAACATCAACCACCTGCTGGTTGACCTGCTGCTGCGGGGCTTTGTCAACACCATGCGCGCTGGCCTGGGTCTGCCGCCCATGGCGCGCCTGCGCGACCACCTGCTTGAAGCCGGCACAGTGGTGATCGCCGCCGATGAAGAACTGTTTCCGCCAGACCCGCAGTGGCAGGGACGCTACCCCTACGTGAACTACCTCTTCTTTGACGATCCGACGCCACTCGACCCTGAGCTCGACGCCTGGCTGGCTACCGGCGAGCCCCCGGTGTACATCGGTTTTGGCAGCATGTCGGGCAAAGGCACAGATCGCATCGAGCGCATTCTGGTCGAGGCGCTGGCAGCCAGCGGACGCCGCTGCCTGGTCGATGCTGGTTGGGCGGGTCTGGGCGCGGGCGCGCTGCCGACGGGATGGCGCAGCGTGCGCGGCGCACCGCACGCTGCGCTCTTTGCCCGCGTCGCCGTGGTGGTGCATCACGGCGGCTCCGGCACCACGGCGCAGGCGCTGCGCGCCGGTGTGCCGCAGGTGCTGCTGCCACTGATCCTGGACCAGTTTCACCATGCGCACCGCCTGCATCTGGCCGGCCTTGCGCCGGCTGCACTGCCGATGGAGAAGGTCAGCGCTGCTGCGCTGGCCCAGGCCATCGAGACTGCGATCCATCTGCCCGAAGGTCCGCGTATGACCGCGGCACTGCGACTGCGCCAGAGCGATGCGCGCCTGCAGATTGCACTGCGCCTTGAGTCGCTGGTCGCGGCGCGATCGCCCTGAGCGACGAGCGCGGCCAGACCCGCGTGGTACATTGCCTTTTCAAATGAAGACCATCCGCATAGGTGCTGGCGCCGGTTACTCGGGTGACCGCATTCCCCCGGCCGCAGAGCTTGCCGACAAAGGCGAGTTGGACTATCTGGTGTTCGAGTGCCTGGCCGAGCGCACCATCGCGCTGGCGCAACTGGAACGCAGCAAAGACAGCCAACTGGGCTTTGACCCCTTGCTGGCGGACCGCATGCACGCGGTGCTGGCAAGCTGTGTTCGTCAGGGCGTGAAAATCATCACCAACATGGGTGCCGCCAACCCGCAGGCTGCCGGGCGCGAGGTGATCCGGGTCGCGCGTGCGCTGGGCCTGCAGCGCCTGAAAGTGGCGGTGGTGCTGGGCGACGACGTGCTGCCCTGCCTGCATGAGCAGGAGCTGACGCTGATGGAGAGCGGTGCGCCGCTCCAGTCGCTGGGCGACTCCATCATCTCGGCGAATGCCTACCTCGGTGCCGAGGCTCTGGTGCAAGCGCTTGCGCTGGACGCCGATGTGGTCATTACGGGACGCGTTGCCGATCCGGCATTGTTTTTGGCACCCCTGATTCACGAGTTCGGTTGGTCCTTGTCGGACTGGCAAAAGATGGGACAGGGCACGGTGGTGGGGCATCTGCTGGAGTGCGCCGGGCAGGTGACGGGTGGGTACTTTGCCGATCCTGGTTACCGCGACGTACCCGATCTGGCCCGACTCGGTTTTCCGATTGCGGAAGTCTCGGAGGATGGGCGCGCCATCATCACCAAGGTGGCGGGTTCCGGCGGCTGCGTGACACGCGCCACCTGCGCGGCCCAGCTCCTGTACGAGATCGAAAACCCCGCCAGTTACCTGCAGCCCGATGTCGTGGCGGATTTTTCAAACGTGACCTTGACCGAGGTCGGGCCAGATCGCGTCTTGGTAACAGGTGCCAACGGCCATCCACGGCCAGCAACCTTGAAGGTGACTGTGGGTCACCGTGATGGCTTCATCGGTGAAGGTCAGATTTCCTACGCCGGTCCGGGTGCCGAGGCTCGCGGTCGGCTGGCGCTCGACGTGCTGCGCGAGCGCCTGGATAGTTCAGACATCCAGGCCCTGGACAGTCGCTATGAACTCATCGGTGTCAATTCGATTCTCGGTCCGGCCTACGCCGGTGCGCACGAACCCGCTGAAGTCCGGGTGCGGGTTGCGATGCACGTGACCAGCAGAAAAGAGGCCGAGCGTGTAGCCAATGAAGTGGAGGCCATGTACCTGAACGGTCCAGGCGCGGGCGGGGGCGCCAGCAAGTCGGTCCGTGAGGTGATCGCCGCCGCCTCCACCCTGATTCCGCGTGACATGGTGCAGACCACCGTCACGATGCTGGAGCTATAAATGCTGCTGCGAGAAATTGCCCACTCCCGTGCCGGTGACAAGGGAAACCGGTCCACCATTTCGGTGATCGCTTACGAC
This sequence comes from uncultured beta proteobacterium, assembly GCA_903894475.1. Classification (GTDB taxonomy): domain Bacteria; phylum Pseudomonadota; class Gammaproteobacteria; order Burkholderiales; family Burkholderiaceae_C; genus Rhodoferax. Next base: position 8,712 of record CAITQH010000469.1, on the reverse strand, counting down.
ATGAAGGATTTCCCGGCCATTGAGAGGTCGATCACTGCCGAGCGTGTGCGCGCGCATTACGCCAGCATCGTCAAGGGCAAGGTGGAGCGATTTGTGGTGCCGCAACTGGGCGCGCTGAACTTCGTCCTGCACGATGCACTGGGCGGCGGCGTCACCCGATCGCTGGCGCTGGACGCGCATGGCAAGTGCCTCAGTTCGGCTATTCTCGCCATGTCCATCGATTATTGAGATTTCCATAAATCATGACGTGCACAAAGGAACACACTTTCATGCCTGACTCAGCAGATGTCATCCCGGACCCCGGATCGAGCCCGGGGCAAGCTCTGATCCGGGATCCAGTGCTGCGCCACCACTGGATTGCGGATCAGGCCCGCAATGACAATGCGGCATCCGTTCTTGTTGGGCGGTGTCATGAATTTCGGAAACATCCATAGTTCGATCAACCGTTTTTCGACAGAAAGCTCCCCCATGAAGTGCAAATCCGTTCTCTTGCTGGCGCTGGCCAGTTTTTCGCTCAGCGTGCTGGCTCAGGGCTATCCGAACAAACCGATCAAGGCGATCGTGCCTTTTGCTGCGGGCAGCGCCACCGACCAGATTGGTCGCGCCTTTGCGGCCAGGATGTCGGAGACGCTGGGGCAGCCCATCGTGGTGGAAGACAGGCCCGGCGTCAACGGCATGCTGGGCGCTGATGCGGTAGCCAAGGCAGCGCCGGATGGCTACACCATCCTGATCGGAACCAACAGCACCAACGCGGCCCTCAAGAGCCTGATGAAGAAACTGCCCTACGACCAGGACGCGGCCTTTGTGCCGCTGGGCTACATGGGCTCGGTGCCGTTGATCGTGGCCGTCAATAACGACGTGCCCGCCAAGACCCTGCGCGAGTTTGTGGATCTGGCCAAGGCCAAGCCGACTTACGTGACCTTTGCCAGCGCCAGCACCTCGCAACTGGTGTCCTGTGAAATGATGGCTGGCATGGCGGGCATCCAGATGACCAACGTGCCCTACAAGAGCGGCCCGGCGGCGATGACCGACCTGATCGGTGGTCAGGTGATGGCTTTCTGCGCCGATTTTGCCGTCATGCTGCCGCAGGTCAAAGGCGGCAAGATTCGTGGCCTGGCCGTGACATCGAACAAGCGCTCGCCGGCGATTCCGGAACTGCCATCGGTCAACGAGGCTCTGGGACTCAAGGACTACGAACTGATTGCCTACTTCGCCATGTTTGCGCCGGCCGGAACTTCACCCGAGATCATTAACAAGCTCAATCACGCGATCAATGCCGCAGCCCAGAGCAAGGACATTCAGGAAAAGTTCGCGTCCATTGGCTTTGCGGTCGACCCCGGAACGCCCGAGGCCCTGGCTCAGCGCAGCCGCCTGGAGACAGCCAAGTGGGCCAAGGCGATTCGGGATGCGAAGATTGAGCCGCAATAGACCAATGGGTTCGTGAGGAGGCGCCACGCCAGCGTGTCGGAGTCGATTTCAACTCTTGCAGCGGGATCTGCCGGGCGCGGGGAAAATCTGGCGGGCAGGTTTCGCTCAGGTCCGGTCATAGAACTGGGTTCCAGACAGCAGTCAAAGAGTTGGTGGAAAAATCAGCAGCGGTCATTCAAACGTAGAAATCGGCTTCGCGGTCTGTCCGGCTCTTGGGCAGCGTTACTTACCTGTTACCAAATCGGCTGCTATGCTCTGCTCCACTTCAAATCTTCAGGGATGCAGATGTCTAATAATTTCTTTGGCAAACTGGCTTGGGGCCTGTTGTTTTCCGCCGCTTGCGCGGTGGCGCAGGCGGCGCTCAATCTCAGTGATCCGGTGCCGGTCGGACCGCAGGTGCAGGTGGGCCAACTGGCCAACGGCCTGACCTACTACATTCAGAAAAACGCGCGCCCCGAAAAGCGCCTGGAGTTGCGCCTGGTGGTCAAGGCCGGCTCGGTGCTGGAAGACGACGACCAGCGCGGCCTGGCACACTTTGTCGAGCACATGGCCTTCAACGGCTCGACGCACTTCAAGAAGCATGAGCTGACCTCTTACCTGCAATCGATTGGCCTGAAGTTCGGTGCCGATCTGAACGCCTACACCGGTTTCAACGAGACCGTCTACATGCTGCCGCTGCCGACCGACAAGCGCGAGGCCCTCGAGAAGGGCTTTTTGGTGCTGGCCGACTGGGCCGGTGGCATCAGCTTGTTGGAGCCCGATGTAGACGCGGAGCGCGCCATCGTGCTGGAAGAACTGCGTCTGGGCAAAGGCGCGCAGGACCGCATGAACAAGATTCTGTTCCCCAAGATCTTTAGTGGCTCCAAATACGCCGAACGTCTGCCGATTGGCACTGAAGACACGCTCAAGAGCTTCAAGTATGAAACCTTGAAGCGCTTTTACAAGGACTGGTACCGCCCGAACCTGATGGCGGTGGTGGTGGTGGGGGACATTGAGCCCGCTGATGCGAAGGCGCTGATCGAGGCCAATTTTTCGCAGCTGCAAAACCCACAGTCCGAGCGACCCCGAACCTACCCCGCGCTGCCGGTGCGTACCGTTTCCGAAGCGGTTGTGGTCACCGACAAGGAAGCCACCAACAATGTGATTCAGATGCTGTCCCCGGCGATGCTGGACAAGCCCGACCTCACGCTGGGCGACGTGCGGCAAAAGACGATCGAGCGCCTGTTTGGCATGACGCTGGGTCAGCGCATGCAGGAGCTGACGCAGCAAGCCAACCCGCCCTTTGTCGGTGGCGGTAGCGGCTTGTCGGTGGCGATGCCAGGCTACCGTTGGTTTGGCGCCAGCGCTATGCTCGGCCGCCAAGGTGCCGATCCGGCCATCGCGGCGCTGCTACAGGAAAACCAGCGGGCACGCCAGTTTGGTTTTAGCGCGGCGGAGCTGGAGCGCAGCAAGATGAACATGCTGCGCATGTACGAGCAGGGCGTGGCAGAACTGGGCAAGACCGGCTCAGACCGCTACGCCGCCGAGTACATTCGCAATTTTTTGCAAAAAGAGTCCATTCCCGGTATTGCCAATGAGTTGGCCTACGCCCGTGAGATGCTGCCGGCCATCAGTCTGCCCGAGGTCAATGCCTTTGCCCGTAGCGTGATCCCGGACAAGGCCGCCACGCTGGTGGTTTATGCGGGCACGGACAACGCAAGCTCCAATACGCCCAAGGGCGAGCAACTGCTGGCTGCGGTGCAGCAGGCCGAGCAGGCCACAGTGGTTGCCAAGGTCGAAAAGGAGCTGGCCACCAGCCTGATGAGCCAGTTGCCCACGCCGGGCCGCATCGTGGCGGAGCGCCGCAATGAGGCTCTGGACTTCACCGAGCTGGAGCTGTCGAACGGCATCAAGGTGATCCTGAAGACGACCGACTTCAAGAACGACGAGATCCTGGTTGGCGCCGGCCGCTTTGGCGGACAGTCGCTCTACCCACAGGCGGACAAGTACAACGCCGCTTACGCCAGCTCGGTGGTGAGCGCCATGGGCCTGGCCAAGTTTGCGCCGCTGGAGCTGCAAAAAATGCTGGCAGGCAAGGTGCTGAGCCTGAATGTCAACGTGGACGCCGAAAAGGAGTGGGTTGGCGGCAATAGCAGCAACGCTGATCTGGAGTCGTTGCTACAGTTGATGCACCTGAAATTTGGCGGAATGCGCCGCGACACTGACCTGTTCCAGTCGTTTGTGAGCCGCTACCGCGATGCCACGAAGAGTGCCTTGATGAACCCCCAAGCCATCTTTCACAACGCGCTACAGACTACGCTTTTCAACGACCACCCGCGCGTCTTGCTGACGCCCCAGCCAGAGAACTTTGAGGGCTTGCAACTCGACCGCATCCAGGCCATCAATCAGGAACGCTTTGCCAGTGCCAAGGGATTCACCTTCATCCTGGTGGGCAGCTTCAAGCCCGAGGTCGTGAAGCCCCTGCTGGCGACTTACCTGGCCAGCCTGCCGGTGGGCGACTTGCCGACGCAGTATGTCGACCTGGGTATCCGCCCGGTGACCGGCGTGGTCAAGAAAGAAGTACGCGCCGGCACCGAGCCCAAGGCGCTGGTGTCGATCACTTTTGCGGGCGCCGCCACCGACTCGCCCGAGGAGCGCCTGCGCGTGAGTGCCCTGATCGATGTGCTGAACATCAAGATCATCGATGTGCTGCGGGAAAAACTGACCCTGATCTATGGTGGCGGCATCGGCGGGGGCCTCAACGATGTGCCGTATCAGAGGTACCACTTGTCGATGACATTACCCTGCGGACCGGAGAATGTGGACAAGGTGATTGCGGCGGCGATGGGTGAAATCCAGAAGCTGCAAGACACCGGCCCCGAGGCCGCCGACCTCGACAAGGTCAAGAGCAACTGGCTGATTGCGCACCGCAAGGCGCTGCGCGAAAACGGTTACTGGCTGGACAAGTTGCACCAGTCGGTGCTCTACGGCAGAGACCTCGCCAAGGTGTTGAGTTACGAGAAGGACGTGGCGGCCCTGACTGGGGCCGAGGTGCAGGCAGTGGCCAAGCGCTACCTGCGCCAGGACAACTATGTGCAGGTCGTTCTGCTGCCCAAGCAGTAACTGATTCAACTCATCGCGCCCTTGCCCTCGCCTCGGGGGCTCGCTGCGACGCGTAAATCCTGCCCCACCACATTGGTTTCCCTTCAACGCCCTGGATTCTTCATGAAGAATGCCGTCCCCTTCGCTGACCTATTGTTTTTGCTCCTCACGCCCCCAACGATGGCGCAGGAAATCGACTTTGTAGACCAACTGACAGGCGGCGGTATCGGCATCGTAGTGATTGCTGCGCTGTCGCTGTTGATGGTGGCGGTCGCCCTGGAACGCTTGACACACTTCCGCAAGAGCCGCATCGCGCCAGAGGGCCTGGTCCAGTCGATTTTGCCGCTGTGGCAGGGCAAACATTACGCCCTCATGCAACCGGTCAATGCCACCACCAGTGCTTTGCCGGTCATATAGATCAGAATGACCGAGCCGACAGTCCACAGTGTTGCTCGTGTGTCGTGAGTTTGCGCCGTCATGTAAGCGCCGAAATGAAGTAGGCGTGATGCCACGTAACATATTCAGTGGCGGCTTTATGGCCACCCGACCACAATATTCCCCGCGTCCATTCGTCTACAAATCATGGACGCACTACCCGGCCTGCCACCGTCAGCCCACTTCACCATGCCAACCAACTCCCAGCGCTTCACGGATATCGTTGCGCGCGAGCGTTCTCGACTGGGCAACTTCATCCGCGGCAAAGTGCGCGATGCGGCTGAGGCCGAAGACATCTTGCAAGATGTCTTGCTCGAGTTCTACGCCGCCACCGATGCCATTGAGCAAGCCGGCGCGTGGTTGTTTCGAGTAGCCAGGAACCGCATCATCGACCACGCGCGCAAGAAGAGGGAAGAAGCGCTGCCGGTTGATGACGAAGATGGCCGTAGCTGGCTCGAAGAGAACCTGCCCGACCCCGTAGCAGGCCCTGATGCTGCCTACGCCCGCTCCGTTCTGCTTGGCTCCATACAGGCCGCGCTACAAACATTGCCACCAGAGCAGCGCGACGTGTTTGTGGCGCACGAGATCGAAGGCATTTCGTTCGCCGCACTTTCCGCGCAATGGCGCGTACCGAAGAACACCTTGCTCGCGCGCAAGCGCTACGCCGTGCTCGCCCTGCGCTTGCGGCTGCAGACCGAATACGGCGACCTCATTGTGTAGCGACCCCGTACCCGATCCCTTTTTGGAGAAAACCATGCGCATCTTCCCACTCGCCCTCATCGCCCTTGGTGTATTTGGGGTGCTCAAACACTATGGCCTCATCGACCCCGCGTTTGTGCACCTGTTCTGGCCCTTGCTTCTCATCGGTATCGGCGTGGCCATGCTTGCGCGCGGCCCGCGTTGGCGCGCGGACATGCATGAACATATGCAGGAGCGCTGGGAGCGCCGCATGCACCGCCGCTTCGGCCCCGGCTGGGCCAGTCTGAGTGAAGAAGAGCGCGAACGATTTCGCGCGGGCATGCGGCAGTGGCACTGTCATGGGGGCGCTGGTGGCAATTCGCCAGCATCAACGCCTGTAAGTAATGACTCATCCCCGGCAGCGGCCGGTAAGCAACGATGACTCTTTCCTACTTCAATCCTCTCAACTCAACTCGGAGCGCATCATGAGAATTTTCCCCATCGCACTGATTGTGATTGGCTCGCTCGGCGTCGCAAAGCACCTTGGCCTCATCCCCATCGGCATGTTCCACCTCATCGGCCCGCTGTTGCTGATAGCGATCGGTTTGGCCCTTCTCTTGCGCCAGCCACACCGTTGCCGCAACGACTGGCGTGCCCGCAGTGGAGGTGACAGCACAAACACACAGCAGCCACCGTCCCCAGGGCTGGTTTGATGCGTTGCAGGTCTACGCTTTTCTCCATTGCTGACATTCAACCTTGACGGTCAGCGTCGGAGAAAAGTGGCTGGCTTCAAGAGAGACCAAGCGACTGGAGTGCTGGCTTGGCCGCGGGCCGTCAACGAACGGGCGAAGCACTCGGTACAGCCACAATCTCATCGTCCACTGCCTTCTGTACGGCCTTGTAAAACGCCTCACGTGATGCGATGGCGACAGAGTCTGTGGCACCACCCGCCCAGTTGGCGTTGGAGGCGATGACGAGTTTGCGCTTCGGGTCGATGAAGATGCCTTGGCCGAAGATGCCGCGCGCGGTGAAGGTACCGTCAGCATAGGTCCACCACAGGTAGCCGTAGCCACGGTCTGGCTGACCGATGCTGGTGCGTGCGGTGGTGGCTTCGCTCAGCCAGCCTTCGGGAAGAATGGTTTGCCCGTTCACTGTGGCACCATTAAGGATGAATTGCCCGAAACGTGCGAAGTCCCGAGACGCAGCCTGAATGCAGCAGCCGCTGATCTCTTGCCCGGTCTTGCTGAGAATCCAGGTGGCCTGCTGTTCCATGCCGACCGGAATCCAGATCTTTTCTGACAGATAGGTCGACAGGGGCTTCTTCGTCGCCTGGTTAAGGAGGACGCCCACCAGGTTGGTCTCACCTGTGCTGTAGAGCCAGCGCGTGCCGGCGGGCACCTCGCGCGGAAGTTTGCGCATGTAGCTCACCAGTGCGTCTACGCCCTCTTCAGGTTTGTGGTTGTTGAACTTCGCCACATCGGAGTTCGGGTCCGCGTAGTCCTCGTTCCACTTCACGCCCGATGTCATGGTCAGCAGCTGGCGGATGCTGACGTCGTCATAGGCCGAACCCTTCATCTGCGGGATGTAGTCGCTGACTTTTTCGTCCATGCTTTTGATGTAGCCGTCGCGGATGGCCGCACCCACCAGGGTGGAGGTGATGGACTTGGCCACGGAGAAACTCGTCCAGCGCCCGCTGCTGTCAAAGTCCAGACCGTAGCGCTCCAGGCGCAACTTGCCGTCATGCAGCACCAGCAGCGCTGCGCTGCGCTGGCCCGCCATGTAAGCATTGACATCCATAGGCAGCTTCAGCGGTGGACCAGGCGGCATGGGTGATGGCGCGCTGCCGGCCGCAACGACCCGCCACTCAGCGAGGACAGAAAGCCGGTCCAAAGCGCGAAATGCCGCATCGCGCTGCGATTGACTCCAGAACAGCAGGTCGCGGTTGGTAGGCAGCGCTGCCAGTAGCCCGCGTGTTTCCTTGTCAAGGCTGAACCAGCCGGTAGTACCAGCAGCGGCAAGGGCGATCAGCGCCCCCAGTGCAATCTTCTTGAATTTCAATTTGGCGCTCCTCAGGATTGGTGGCTATGGGATCGATTCGACGCGATGTGGCTACTGTGGGTCCGCGGCAACGACGCCAGCGACGAATGCGTACTTCAACAAAATATTGTCAAGTATCGCCGAGTAGTACGGTCGTCAGCCCACATGAAGCCCGTGCCTCTTCCAAAGCGATGCGCTGGTCGATCAATCTCCGGCTCGACTCGTAACCCAACGCCGGTAAGTTGACTTCCACTAAGCGGGCATTCGCCACTGGCCCGTTACGCTGCAGGGCAGGTCCACGATTTTCGCCATTGCAGCCGTTCAACTTTGATAGTCAGTGTCGGAGAAAGGTGGCTGGCTCCGGCAGGTAGCCCGCATGTAGCACCTTGACTAGTTGAAACGCCGCACTGTCGGCCTAGAATTTTCTCCAGACATGACATTCAATTGATGGGTGACTTAGCTCGGATACGATTGTTCTTGGCGTTGTGCTCCAGTTCGCACAGGCCTAGCTCTTCCATGAGCGGAGGAATATAGGCGCCAAACCGACCGCGCAAGCCCTTCTTCAATCCGTACCAACCACCAATCGGGTTCGCTGCTGAGCGTCCCCAGGCTTCAACTGTTCCCTCTTTGGCGGGCTTTTGCTCGTCAGCCCCACCAAGCTCAACCCAGTCACCAGCAGTCCTCAGCATCTGCAGGAGATCATCAATGCATCGTGCGTCATAGTGCAGCACCGTCTTGCCAACCGTGCAGACCAGCACGATCTTCCCGTCCTTCTCGCCCATGTGCATCGTGTACTCGGAAGATCCTGGTGGCGTTTTTAGTACCCAGGGGTTGTCTTTGGTTCGAGATAGCTGTGTTTTCATGGAATCCTTTAGGCTGACTCGTTGGCGCCGCTTCCACCTCTGTTGCGCATGTCCACCACGCGACAATGCAAATCCGGTTCGCCGAATCAGAAGACTTTCTGCAACACAACCACCGCATAGGTGAGAAACGCGATCCAGCCGATAGTAAACAGGACAGTGCGAGCCATGAGAAACCCGGTTCCACTGATGT
>CAITQH010000468.1 GCA_903894475.1 uncultured beta proteobacterium | reverse complement strand
CTTTGGGCTCGTGCGCAACTTGCGCTGCGTCCGAGTCCAAAACTCGTCTCTGTTGCTCTGATCCTCACCTTATACCCAGGGCTTACGCCACAGGCTTTCAGTGGACAGCTGTTAGCTGCTACGCTGCCCTGTGCAGTCCGGACGTTCCTCCAGTGCGCCCTTTCGGGTGATGCACCAGCGGCAGTCTGGCGGGCTTCACACGGGCGATTATCCACTCCTGAGACAATGGCCGCACCATGATCCGCCTGACCGAGCTGAAACTGCCGCTGGAGCACGCAGCCGACGCGCTGCCCACCCTGATAGCGCGCACGCTGGGCATCACCAGCACCGAACTGGGTCCGTTCACGATTTTCAAGCGCAGCTTCGACGCGCGCAAGGCTGATCTGGTTCAGGTTTACATCCTGGACTTGGAGCTGGCGCCGACGCTGGAGGTGACGCTGCTGGCCAAGTTTGCCGGCCATCCGCACATCTTTGCGGCGCCGGATCTGGTGTACCACCCGGTCGCTCAGGCTCCCGCCAACTTCGGCCCGCGCCCGGTTGTGGTGGGCTTTGGTCCCTGTGGCATTTTTGCGGCCTTGATTCTGGCGCAAATGGGCTTCAGGCCGATCGTGCTGGAGCGCGGCAAGACGGTGCGAGAACGCACCCAGGACACCTGGGGCCTGTGGCGCAAACGCGAGCTCAATCCGGAATCGAACGTGCAGTTTGGCGAAGGCGGCGCCGGCACGTTTTCCGACGGCAAACTTTACAGCCAGATCAAGGACCCGCGCCACCTCGGACGCAAGGTCATGAACGAGTTTGTCAAGGCTGGCGCTCCGCCCGAAATTCTGGTTGACGCGCATCCGCACATCGGCACCTTCAAGCTGGTCAAAGTGGTGGAAAACCTGCGCCGGCAAATCATCGCGCTGGGTGGCGAAATCCGCTTTCAGCAGCGCGTTAGCGATGTGCTGATTGAAGACGGGCCGCAGGGTCGCCAACTACGTGGCCTGACGGTTCTGAACCAGGCCAGCGGCGAGTCCTATGAATTGCGTGCTGATCACGTGGTGCTGGCGCTGGGTCACAGCTCGCGCGACACGTTCTCCATGCTGCATGAGCGCGGCGTGGCGATGGAGGCCAAGCCCTTTTCGATTGGCTTTCGCATTGAGCATCCGCAAAGCGTGATCGACCGCGCACGCTGGGGCCGTCATGCGGGCAACCCCAAGCTGGGGGCGGCGGACTACAAACTGGTGCATCACGCCAGCAATGGACGCTCGGTTTACAGTTTTTGCATGTGCCCGGGCGGCACCGTTGTCGCCGCAACGTCGGAGATCGGTCGCGTCGTCACCAACGGCATGAGCCAGTACTCGCGCAACGAGCGCAACGCTAACGCAGGTCTGGTGGTGGGCATAGACCCGAGCGATTACCCCGTGACCGATGGCGTGCCCCAGCACCCGCTCTCCGGCATCGTGCTGCAGCGCCAGCTTGAGTCGCAGGCCTATGTGCTGGGGGGTTCCAACTACGACGCGCCAGGGCAGTTGGTGGGTGACTTCATCGCCGGTCACCCTTCGACCCAACTCGGTAGCGTCGAGCCTTCCTACAAGCCCGGCGTGCTGCTCGGCGACTTGCGGGCCGCGCTGCCTGCTTACGCCAGCGACGCCCTGCGTGAAGCGCTGCCCGCTTTTGGGCGCAAGATCAAGGGGTTTGATATGCACGATGCCGTGCTGACCGGCGTCGAGACCCGCACTTCTTCTCCCTTGAAAATGCCGCGCGGCGAAGATTTACAGAGCAGCAACACGCGTGGTCTGTATCCGGCCGGCGAAGGCGCCAGCTATGCCGGGGGCATTTTGTCGGCGGGCGTGGACGGCATCAAGGTGGCCGAAGCACTGGCCAGGAACGCAGGAGCCCTATCGCTGCCATTGACATAAACAATCAGGGTTGGCGCCTTCCTTGGTTATCATTTACCTCAATGAGTCTGACTCATTCGATAGTTTTATCACCACTCGTTAAAGGAAACACCATGTCTTTGATCAATACCCAAGTTCAGCCCTTCAAGGCCCAGGCCTTCCACAACGGCAAATTCGTTGAAGTGTCCGATGACTCGCTCAAGGGCAAATGGTCGGTCCTGATTTTCATGCCCGCCGCTTTCACCTTCAACTGCCCGACGGAAGTGGAAGACGCCGCCGACAACTACGCCGAGTTCCAGAAGGCAGGCGCCGAGGTGTACGTTGTCACGACTGACACGCACTTCTCGCACAAGGTGTGGCACGAGACCTCCCCTGCGGTGGGCAAGTCCCGGTTCCCGCTGGTTGGCGACCCGACACACCAGCTGACACGTGCTTTTGGCGTGCACATCGACGCCGAAGGCCTGGCCCTGCGCGGCACCTTCATCATCAATCCCGAAGGCATGATCAAGACAATGGAAGTCCATGACAACGCCATCGCCCGCGACGTCAAGGAAACACTGCGCAAGCTCAAAGCAGCTCAGTTTGTCGCCAACAACCCGGGTCAAGTCTGCCCCGCCAAGTGGAACGAGGGCGCCAAGACCCTGACCCCATCGCTGGACCTGGTCGGCAAGATCTAAGCAGCACCTCTGCTGGAGGGGGTGCACTTGTGCTGCGCCCCTTCTGTCAGGCGACCTGCGATGCGGCGCTGCCGCCCCCGACTTGACGCCCATTCCTGAAGGAAGAATCATGCTCGACGCACCGATGAAAACCCAACTTGAAGGCTACCTGAAAAACCTTCGCACACCGATTCGCCTGATCGCATCGCTGGACAGCAGCGACAGGTCAACCGAGTTGCGTGAACTGCTGGTGGAAATTGCCAGTCTGTCCGACAAGGTGAGCCTGGATGAATCCGGCAACGACGGACGCAAACCCTCGTTCGTGATCGCCAGGGAGGGTGAAACGCGCGGCGTGCGCTTTGCAGCCATACCGCTGGGTCACGAATTCACTTCGCTCGTGTTGGCCCTGTTGTGGACGGGCGGACACCCGCCCAAGGTAAGCCCGGAAGTCATTGAGCAGATCAGGGCGCTCGACGCCGAGATGAACTTCGAGGTCTACATGTCCCTGTCCTGCCACAACTGCCCCGACGTGGTGCAGGCGGCGGCGCTCATG
>CAITQH010000467.1 GCA_903894475.1 uncultured beta proteobacterium | reverse complement strand
GCTGCCAGTCGTGAATGACTTTTCTCCGCAATGGAGCCCGACATGTCAGTGAAAACGAAACCTCAATCTGGGTGACCGCATTGGCATCCCGGACCAGGGCCGCGACCGGCCGGTCCTGACTTTCGCCGGTGGCTGGAATGGTCACACCCCTGGTATTGTCCGATGTCGACTATCTCGCAGTTCAAATTTTGACGTAGAACCAAATCCTGCTTTTGCGGAGTAATTTCAGAGGGTTCATGTGCAGACCCCGACCAAGGACGGCCTACCGCAATCCCGGGATGATCGGTCCTCAATACTGGCAGCGGCATGCTTTACCTTATATTCGCAGCTATTGGGCCGCCGTGGCCACACACAAGGAGACTTCAATGCCAACCCTAGAAATAAATGGCAAGCAGACAGTGGTCGATGCCGAACCTGATACACCGCTCCTGTGGGCCCTGCGTGATACCTTGGGCATGAACGGCACCAAATTTGGCTGTGGTGCCGCCTTGTGCGGCGCCTGCACCGTGCATGTTGATGGCGTGGCAACACGCTCATGCGTCACGCCCATTTCAGCCGTGTTTGGCAAATCCATCTCGACCATTGAAGCCGTGACAAACGACAAGGTCGGCCAGGCGCTACAGGCCGCCTGGGTTGCGCACGATGTCGCGCAGTGCGGCTATTGCCAGAGTGGTCAGATCATGAGCGCGACCGCCTTGCTCAAGACCAACAAGAAACCCAGCGACGCGGATATTGACGACGCGATGGCGGGCAACCTCTGCCGCTGTGGCACTTATGCGCGGGTGCGCAGCGCCATCCACACCGCTGCCAAGACCTTGGCTTGACCCGCTCTGAAGAACCGAGGAAACCACCATGCACATCCACTCAAGTTTCAGTGACCTGGCAAGCCACTTACCCAGCGGACTGCTGTCGCGCATGCAAGCGGCACCGACCGACCTCAACAGCGTGGCGCAAGACGCTTTGCCCCGACGCAGCTTTCTGAAAATGGCGGTCTCCAGCGGCTTTGCACTGGGCGCCTATCCCTTGTTGGCGGGCGCGCAAGGCGCACCGGCAGCCGCGCAGGGCCTCAAGCCGTTCCAGCAACCCAGTGCCTTTGTACGCATTGATCGCGACGGTACCGTCACCGTTACGATCAACCGGCTTGAATTCGGCCAGGGCGTGCTGACGGCCTTGCCCATGATTCTGGCCGAAGAACTCGACGCAGACTGGGCCAAAGTGCGTGGCATGCATGGGGACGCCGATCCGGCTTACGTCGATCCAGTATTTGGCATGCACATCACCGGTGGCTCGGGCAGCATCAACCATTCGTATCTGCAGTACCGGGAACTCGGTGCGCGCACCCGCGCCATGCTGCTGGCTGCCGCTGCAGTGCAATGGGGTGTGGACGTCAGCGCGCTGCGTACCAAAGACGGCAAGGTCTTGCAGGCCGACGGCAAGGCGCTCGGCTATGGCGAGTTGGCCGACGCCGCCATGAAAATGCCGGTGCCACAAAAGGTTAGTCTGAAAGATCCCGCCAACTTTCGCATCATTGGCAAGGCAACGCTGCGGCTCGACGGCCAGGCCAAATCCAGTGGCACGCAAAACTTTGGCATTGACGTGCGCCTGCCGGGAATGCTGACCGCCGTGGTGGTGCACCCACCGGTCTTTGGTGCCCAGCTCAAGTCGATAGATGACAGCGCAGCCAAGGCTGTCAAGGGCATCAAGGCCGTGCTGCGCATGCCAACCGACCGGGGCGGTAGCGGCGTGACCGTTATCGCGCAAGGCTATTGGGCGGCCAAAAAGGGTCGCGATGCGCTCAAGCTGGAGTGGGACAGCTCGGCAGTGGAAAGAGTGGACAGCGCGAGGCAACTGGCCAGCTACCAAGCATTGTCCAGGAAAACAGGCCTGCTGCATTTCGATGCGGATGTCAGCGCACTGCCCAATGCGCCCAAAAAGATCAGTGCGGAGTACACCTTTCCTTACCTCGCGCACGCACCGATGGAGCCCTTGAATTGCACCGTGCACATCACCGGACAAGGCACTGATGCCAAGGCAAGTTTATGGGTTGGCACCCAGATGCCCGGTATCGAAACCATGGCGGCCGCGAAAACCTTGGGCCTGCCACCGGCCAATATCAAAATCAACGTGCAGATGGCTGGCGGCGGCTTTGGCCGTCGCGGCGTACCGGCAACGGACTATGTGATCGAGGCCTGCACCGTGGCCAAATTGGCCCGCGCGGCCGGTCTGGATGTTCCGGTGCGCGTGTTGTGGAGCCGTGAGGACGACATCAAGGGTGGCTACTACCGGCCCATGCATGTGCACCGCGCAGAAATTGGATTTGATGCCAAGGGCAAGGTGCTGGCCTGGGACCATGTGATCGTCGGCCAATCCATCGTACAGGGCACACCGTTTGAGGGCTTCCTGATGAAGAAGGGCATTGACGGCACGGCCGTTGAAGGCATGCGCGACCCCTACGACGTGCCGATGCGCCTGTCGGTGCACCATCCCAAGCTCAACGTCCCCGTGTTGTGGTGGCGCAGCGTCGGCGCAACCCATACGGCGTTTGTGATGGAGACCTTGATCGATGAAATCGCGCGCGCCACCGGGCAAGACCCGGTCGCTTATCGACTGCAGTTGATGGGCGACAAAAACCCGCGTCACAAGGCGGCCCTGATGCTCGCAGTCGAACAGTCCGGCTACGGCAAACGCAAATTACCCGATGGCCAGGCCTGGGGTGTGGCGGTTCATGAATCGTTTAACAGCGTGGTGGCTTACGTGGCAGAGGCGTCGGTCAGCAAGGGTGTGCCGACCTTGCATGCGCTGACCGCCGGGGTCCACTGCAATCTGGCGGTCAACCCGAAAACCATTGAAGCGCAAGTGCAAGGTGCTGCATTGATGGGCCTGGGAACCTGCTTGCCCGGCGCTGCCATCACGTTGAAAGATGGCGTGGTGGAGCAAAGCAATTTTGGTGACTATGTGGTGGCCAGCATCACCGACATGCCACGCATTGCGGTGCACATTGTGCCCAGTGCCGATGCGCCCACTGGCATGGGCGAGCCCGGCTTGCCGCCACTGGCCCCTGCGTTTGCCAACGCGATTGCCAAACTGACGGGTAAGACACCCCGGGGGTTGCCGCTCAACTTGGCCTGAACCTGCAAAGCCTTGACCTGCGCGGTTCCAAAGACCGCACGACTCTGAACGATGTCAATTTGCGCAGCCGCACATGCAACATCGGTGGCCGGCCGGATACGCTGCGTTGGAGGCCGCCGGGTCAACCAAAACGAACCCCAAATTTGACCGACCGCTTTCGGCTTTAACACAGTGATCGCCAACGGCCGGTCCCCAGGAATTTGGCTGTCGGGTAAGGGCACTTTGTTCGCGCTCACGACCGGCCGTTGTCCGGCAGCCTGATTTGATGCGGCCCCGAATGTCAAGTTTCGGGCGAGCACTTGGCGGTGCCCGCTGGTGCTGGACATTCGCAAGCGGAATTACAAAAATTCAGATTGACCGCCAGATACGAGTCATTGCTTCCAGTGGCGCAACGGCAGCAGTGTGGCACCTCATTCAACCAAAGGTGAACCCGGCGTCAAGCGCGCTGGGGATAAGATTGGAGAACCGCGGCCTTACGTCGCATAGGCTGCGCCCCAGTGGTAACAACATTGGGAATCGCAAATTCAAACTCGGAGAGCCCATCATGTCTAGTACCAACCAGGAAATTACCGGTCGAACCCAGATGCAAGACCAAACCATCAATCACCTGATCAAGTGGGGAGATCACCTCTCAGTTGGCAATCCTGAAATCGATGCACAGCACAAGGAAATATATGAATTTTGGGCGGAGATTTACGAAAGCTGGCGCGATGGTGTGCGTGTTGGAGAACTGCGAATCTCCACCGACAGGCTGTTTGGGCTTCTTCGTACTCATTTCCTCTACGAGGAACGACTCCTCGGCGGGATCGGCTACGGCGATCTTAAGCGACATGTGGCAGAACATCGGAGCATGCTTAAGGAATTGCAGGCCATGCGCGAACACTTCAAAACCCTCGCCGACGATGATGATTCCCCCGGAGGCTCGGTGTTGTCCCCTAACTGGTCGGTGATGCAGTTTGTTCTAGCCTTTACCCTTGGGCATGTCATGACCAGTGACATGAGCTACGTTCAGCCTCTCCAGGCTAGCCGCAATTCTGAGCAACGAACAACTGGCAGCGTTTGAACTGTTTTCTGTAGTCCGCCAAGATTCGAGAATCCTGATGGTGCTTTGCTTTCGCCGCCGAACGGAATGGGCACGTTGTTCGCGGTCGCGACTGTCAGTTGTCCAGCAAGCTGATTTGATGAAACCCCGAATGTCAAGTTTTTTTCGATAGCGGCCGCAGAGTTGGCGCAATGAGATCTAGAAATTCAAACCCAGCCATTGTTGAACTTGCTGATGCAGGTCGCCCTGAAAATCAGCGGGTGTGCCGTCAGCGGTGATTTTTCCCAAACTCAATACGCAGATTCGATCCGACATCCGCACGACCCGCCGCACGTTGTGGTCTATCAACAAGATGCCCATTTGCGCTTTTGCAAACTTCTCTATCCAGACAAACACCTCTTCCGACACCTTGGGGGAAAGGCCTATGCTGGGCTCATCGATCAAGCACAACTTAGGTTGTTGCAGCCAGGCTTTGGCAAATTCGACTTGTTTCTGCTGCCCGCCCGACAAGCTGCCCGACGGCTGCAGGCGCTTTAGATTCAGCACCGGAAACAATTCGAACACTTCCTGCAGTCGTGCTCGCATTTCTTTCGCGAACTGTCTGGGGCGGCCCAGCAATGGCAATAACAAATTGTCCTGCACCGAAAGATAGGGGAACAGGCTGGATTCCTGCGGTATGCAACAGATCCCAAGATCAATCAAACGGTGCGGTTCAATGCCGGAGATATCTTTGCCTGCGTAGCTAATCGTGCCTGATTTGGGCGGCAGGAAGCCGCAGATGGTCTTGATGATGGTGGACTTTCCGGCGCCATTCAAACCGATCAATCCGGTGATCCGGCCGGCTTCGACGCGCAGAGAAATATCGCGCAGGACGTCGATGTCCTGCGCGTAACCGGCCGTGACGCCGCGCAGTTCCAGCAGGGCCTGGGTTTGGGTATCGCCCATCAGTGGAGCTCCAGGCTGGGCAAATCGCCCGCGCCGAGTTGAGCGTCGCTATTGCCAAGGTAGGCTTCGATCACATCGTGGTTCTTCAGCACCGAATGAATGTCGCCGGCGGCGATCACGCGCCCCGCGTTCATGCAGACAGCGCGTTGGCAAAGGTCGACCACGATCGGCATGTCGTGGCTCACCAGCAAGAAAGTGAAACCCTGCGCGTGGCGGGTGCGGATAAATTGCGCCATCACCTCACGCATCACCGGATGCACTGCGGCAAAGGGCTCGTCCAGCATCGCAACCAGCGGGGGCTCAATGAAACACATGCCGAACTCGAGCAGCTTGCGTTGCCCGCCGGACAACTGGCCCGCATCCAGATACCGGACCGGCCCCAGTGTCAGTTCTTCGACCAGAGTCTGCGCACGCCTGTTCGATTCGGCCTCGGACAAGCCGCGGGCCATGCCGGCCGTGAGCAAATTGTCGAATGCGGACATGCGCGTGAACACCCGGCTCATCTGGAACATGCGCAACACTCCCCGCTGCGCCAGGCGATCAGGCGACATTGCGGTGACGTCCTCGTCCCGCATGCGCACTTTCCCGGCATGCGGTACCAGAAAGCCGGACAGCAGATTGAGCACGGTGGTCTTGCCAGAACCATTGGGTCCGATCAGGCCCAGAATTTCGCCTTGACGGAGGTCGAAGCTCACCTTGTCGACGGCAACTACGCCACCGAAATGTACCGACAGGCCTTCAATGGTCAGCAGATTCATCGCCTGCGCCCCTGCAACCGCGCCGCGATGAAACTCCACATTCCACCCGGAATGTAGCGCGCGAAAACGATGACCAGCAGGGCGAAGACGATCATCTGGATGTCGCCAAAGCCGCGCAGCCACTCCGAACCCAGATAGACCAGCACAGCGCCCAGGATGGCGCCGCTCAGCGACCCCATCCCGCCGATCACGACCATCGACAGGATCAGCCCGGTTTGCTGCAGCAGGCCCAGTTCGGGGCTGACCAGCTGGCTGAAGGTTCCATACAGTGAACCCGCCAGGCCACACATCGCGCACGACGCACAGAAGGCGATCATCTTGATGCGCACAACATTGATTCCGCGGCTCTCGGCGCCCACCGGATCGTCGCGCACGGCCATCATGAAGCGTCCCAGCTTGCCTTCCAGGATCCAGTAGATGCAACTCAGCACCACAAGCAGTGCAAACAAGAAAATGTAGTAATAGGTGAGACGACTCTCGGTCAGCGTTGCCACATGCAGACCCTGGTCACCGCGGGTGAATTCGTTGGAATTGCTGATGACCACGCGCGCGATTTCCGCGAAAGCCAGGGTCGTGAGCGACAGATAGGGTCCGCTGAGATTGAGCACCAGCTTGCCCAGGATCAGACCAAAAAGGGCGGTGACGATGATCGCCGCCGGTATGCCCAGGGCGAGCGGAAGCTGCCAGTAGTGACCCAGCAGGGCCGTCGTGTAGCCACCAAGCATGGCAAACGCTGCGGGCGCCAGGGAGAACTGGCCGGTATATCCGGCGAGCAGATTCCAGGCCAGCGCAAGAATCGCGAAATAGACGCTGACCAAAATGATGCCCAGCACATACGGGCCCGAGACGAACAGCGGAAGCAGGCCGATCACGGCGCTGATGAGCAGAGCCGAGCGCATGTCAAAGCGCAGCCGTTGCCGCCAGAGATTGTTGTCAGGCTTCATACCTGTCGGCCTTTCTCGCCGAACAGACCCTGCGGCCGCAGCAGCAGCACCAGCACCAGAATGATCAGGCCGAATGCGTCGCGGTAATCGTACGAAATGTAGACTGAAAAGAACGCCTCGCTGACGCCCAGGATCAGCGCGGCGAGCATGGCGCCCCAGATCGATCCCATGCCTCCCAGCACCACGATCACATAGGACTTCACTGCCGGAAAAGCGCCAATGTCAGGTGAGGGATTGACGAGAGGCGCGAGCAGCGCGCCCGACAGGGCGGCCAGCACGCCGGAGATCACGAAGATCAGGCTGGTGGTACGGGTGGCATCGATTCCGGCCAGTGACGCTCCGAGGCGGTTCTGCGCCACCGCCTGGATCTGCTTGCCCCATACAGAGCGCTTGATGAACAAGGCAAGGGCGATCATCAAGAGCACCGACACCACGGCAGCGATAGCCTTTTGCCCGGTCAGCATGATCGGGCCGAGCGCGAAACGGCTGACGTCGATTAGCGGCGGGCCGCGGAACGAATAAGGGCCAACGATCTTGTCGACCAGATTGATCAGGAGCAGCGACAGGCCGAAGGTCACGACAACGGCGTATTCATCCTTCATGAAGCCCCAACTGGCATAACCGTGATACATCGGCCGCATCAGCAGGCGCTCGACCAGCCATCCGAGGGCTGCGCCCGCGAGTGCGGCGCAGGGAAGGGCCAGCCAGGGCGAGACACCGAGCTTGAGAGCGACCAGAACGTAGGTGTAGGCGCCGATCATGAAAAACTCGCCATGGGCGAAATTGACGATCTTGAGGACACCGAAGATCATTGCCAGCCCGATTGCCATGAGCGCATAGAAGCAGCCATAGATCAAACCATTGGCCAACAGGTCGAAAGCTAGCATTCGGGATCAGTACTCAAAAAAATATCCGGCATCACCATAGGCTGTGATGCCGGATTTGATAGCCGTTATTCGAGGGCGGTTCTGTCGATTGTCCCTATTTTCCGGGACGAATGATCTTGCCGGGATCGAACTTTTGCCCCGGGGCCTGGATCAGCACCGTCTGTCCGACGGGCTGCTTCTCAGCGGTCATCTCGTAATTCACGAATGGGATTTCCAGCCATTGCTGAAAGCTGTAGCCCGGCTGTGTGGATAAATTCGTGACGCCACGAATACTTTCAAACTTCATGGTCTGCATGGCCTTGATCAGCTTGTCGGAATCGGTGCTCTTTGCGACCTGGATGCCCTGAAGCACCAACTCGAGCGAGTCTGCCGCTTGCAGCACCAGCCGGTTCACGTCGCCGCCGGTACGCTTCCTGTATTCGGCAGCGATGTCAAGCGCCAGCTTGGTTTGTTTCATTTGCGGGTGATACAGCGCAAACGAAAGCATGTACTTGCCACCCTCCTTGACGTTCTGCCAGAAGTCCGGGTAGTCGGCCAGACCGCTGCCGTCATACAGGATCGTCTTGGCGCTGGGGGCCACGCCCTGCTCGTAGACCTGGTTCATCACCAGATACGCCGCCGGCGGAAGCATCGACAACACGATCACATCCGGTGGATTGGCACGCAGCGGCAGCACTGCCGCCGTGAAGTCCTTGCTGCTGCGGTCCAGCGTCTCGTATTTGTATTCGATCTCTGGGGCCTGAGCCTTGAGCAGTTCGCCAGTCAGTTTGGCCTGGCCGATGCCGTAGTCGGTGTTTTCGGCAAAGGCCACCACCCGCTTGACCTTCATGGCTTGCAGTGTGGTTGCCATCGACGACGAGACCAGCGTGTTATAGGGTGAGGTATTGAAGACCTCTGGATATCCGCGCTTGCGAACATCATCCGACCAGCAGTTGGTGTTGACGTACGGCACCTTGTAGCGGTGGGCAACTTCGATCTCCGCCAGGCAGACCGAGCTCTGGTGACCGCCAGCCATCGCTACAACTTTGTCGCTGGTGATCAGCTTTTCCGTCGCAGCACGACCCTTTTCAGGAATTCCCTGGTTATCTTCATACAACAATTTGATGGGCCTGCCCAAGACTCCACCTTTGGCATTGATCATGTCCTTGAGAATTTCCATGCCGTCCTTGACCTGCGTCCCCTGGACCACGGATCCAGGCGGCGACTGCGTCAAGCTCACGCCGATCAAGATGGGCTCGGCGGCCAATGCCGCCGACATGAGTAGGGCAAACCCAGACAACCCAATCAAATAACGCGAGCACCTGAACATCATTGAAATCTCCTTAAAGCGGATCCGGAGTCAAGACAGGATCTCACCAAAAAATGACCTGTAGCGCTGCCATGATAGCAGGACCCTACTCCACCGCAATAGCAATTTCCAGGGGGTCAGCATCGACTTTGAGCACCGACGCAGCGGGGCCCGGCATCGAAGTGCAACGCCGGAATTGGGCGGGAATACAAGCTTTCGATCTGCTTGCTTCAATGCAGATCAAAGCACCGCATGGTTAAGCGCGGGCAGGCGACTTCGTGCGGTTTGCAGCGTCTCCTTCATCACCTCAGCAACAACAACGCCGCTGCCCTGCGCGTGCTCGGCCAGGATCTGCCCCCAGGGTCCAATAATCATGCTGTGGCCCCAGGTCTTGCGACTGTTTTCGTGAACGCCTCCCTGGGCAGATGCCAGCACAAACGCCAGGTTTTCGATGGCACGGGCACGAAGCAGTATCTCCCAGTGCGCCTGCCCGGTCGTGAAGGTAAACGCACTTGGCACCAACAGGATGTCCGCCCTCAACTGGCGATACAACTCAGGGAAGCGCAAGTCATAGCAGATGCTCATACCGATGCGGTAGGTATGTCCGTCACTGGACGCAATGTCAAAAGTCACCGGATGCGCACCGCGCTCAAGGACGCAGGACTCGTCGTAACTTTCCTGCCCATTGTCAAAGCGGAACAAGTGAATCTTGTCGTAGCGTGCAACGCACAGGCCATCTTGATTGAAGACCAATGAACTGTTTCGAGCCCGCGCTGGCTCCGTCGTCGCAAGCGGCAGCGTGCCACCAACGATCCATAGGCCAAGTTTGCGCGCGCTTTGACTCAGGAAGTCCTGGATGGGACCCGTGCCAAACTGCTCCTGAACCTTCAGTTTGTCGGTGTCCTGCAAACCCATGAGACAAAAGTACTCGGGCAGCACAGCCAGTTCAGCGCCCTGGTCGGCAGCCTGTTGCAGCTGTTGCCCGGCTTGCACAAGATTGCGCTCGACGCTGGTTCCTGAAACCATTTGGATAGCTGCCATCTTCATAAAACATTTTCCTTTTGAGTTTCAAGCTTTTGTCTCTCTGCGGGCCAATTGGCCGGGAGGTCGCTGCAATCGTATACCGACTTTGAGCAGCGACAGGTCCGGGCGACAACTGCCCGCACACATGATCTGGTAACCTTGGCCGGATGTCTCTTCCACCCCGTCCCATCATGACGCCTGGCCTGACCGTGCTGCTGTTGTCCTTGCTGCTGGGGCTGCAGCCGATAACCACCGATCTGTACCTGCCGGCACTGCCTTCGCTGACCGACGGTTTCGGCGCTTCCATGGCACAGGCGCAGCTGACGCTCACGGCCTTGTTGCTGGCCTTTGGCTTGTCGCAGTTGATCTGGGGGCCCCTGTCGGACCGCTTTGGCCGGCGTCCGATTCTGTTGATCGGTATGAGCGCCTACGTGCTGGCCTCAATTGCCAGCACACTCTCGCCAACCATGAACATGCTGATCGTCTGGCGCACGCTGCAGGGCGCGGCCATGGGTGCCGGCGTGATGTGCGCACGCGCCATCGTGCGCGACCTGTACGCGCCAGCACAGGGAGCGCGTGTCATGTCCAAGGGCTTGAGTGGTCTGGGTCTCATCGCCTGCCTGAGCCCACCGCTGGGCGGACTGCTGTCAGACCTGTTCAGTTGGCGCATCTCGCTGCTCACGCTGGCGATTTTTGGCGCCGTCAGTCTGGGCCTGGTGGCGCTGCGCTTTGAAGAAACCTTGCCGAAGAAGAACCTGCAGGCTCTCCAGGGAGGCACCCTGCTGCGTACCTGGCTGATGATTCTGCGCAACCCGACCTTTGTCGCTTTTTCCGCCCTTTCCACCGCCTCTTACGGCGGCCTGTTCACCTTCCTGGCCTCCAGTTCCTTTGTCTTCATCAAAGTACTGGGTCTGAGCAAGACCCAGTACGGACTGCTGGTTTTCTCGATGGCTTTTGCCTACCTGCTGGGCACATTTTTGTGCCGGCACCTGCTCAACCGTTTTGATGTGCGCCGGACCGTCGCGATCGCCGGGGTGCTGAGCCTGTCCGGCGGCTCACTGGTAGGCCTGCTGGCACTGCTGGGCTGGCAAAGTGCATGGACCATCATGCCGCCGTTCTATCTTTTCATGCTGGGACACGGTATTCAGATGCCCTGCAGTCAAAGTGGCGTCGTGGGCCCCTTCCCTCAATCGGCTGGTGCTGCTTCCGCACTGAACGGATTCCTGATGATGCTGGCCGTCTTCCTGATAGGCAATTGGCTTGGCACCCACATGGACGGCAGCATTTTCCCGCTGGTCTACGGCATCTGGTTCTGGAGCGCGATGGTCGCGCTGATTGCCTGGACACTCGTGCAAAGGCAGGGCAGGCGCGTTGCAAGCTGAAATTCCCCGGCACTACATCGCATTAGCAGGACCCACAGCCTCCGGCAAGACGGCAGCCGCCATGGCAATTGCGCGAGAACGTCCGCTCGAAATCATCAGCGTGGACTCGGCCCTGGTCTATCGCGGCATGGACATCGGTACTGCAAAGCCCTGCAGCGCGGAACTGGCTGCGGTACCGCATCACCTGATCAACATTCGGGATCCGTTGCAGGCCTACAGCGCAGCCGAATTTGCAAATGATGCGAAAGCACTGATCGCTGACATTACGGCGCGTGGCAAACTGGCCCTGCTGGTTGGCGGCACCATGCTCTACTTCAAGGCCTTGCGCGATGGCCTGGACGCCATGCCCAAAGCCGACGCCAGCGTCCGGGCCGCTTTGGAACAGGAGGCGTCGCAGCGTGGCTGGCCGGCCTTGCACTCCGAGCTGGCCAAGATTGATCCTGTGACAGCGGCGCGGCTGCAACCCGCCGATGCGCAGCGCATCAGCCGCGCACTGGAGGTCTTTCGCCTCAGCGGCCAAGCCATTTCCTCATTTCACAGCGGTAGCAAGGTGCAGGCCGGGGCTGCAGCCAGCCCGAGCGGCCTGCTGATTTCCCTCGAACCCGCAGAGCGCAGTTGGCTGCACCAGCGCATAGCGCAACGCTTCGATGCCATGCTGTCCATGGGCTTGCTCGATGAGGTCCGCTCGCTGCGCGCGCGCGGCGACCTCTGTGCTGATCTGCCATCCATGCGCTGCGTCGGCTACCGGCAAGCCTGGGAAGCGCTGGAAGGTCTCTCGCCGATGAGTGAACTGCGCGACAAGGGAATTTTCGCGACGCGTCAACTGGCCAAGCGCCAGCTGACCTGGTTGCGCGCCATGCCGGAGCGCCGCGTCGTGGCCTGCGACGCACCCGACGCGCTCGCCCAGGTGCTGGCACTGGTACAAGCCTCTGACCTGTCATTGCGAACCCCTGATTCGTTGCGAGACCCTGATTCGTCGTTGCGAGCGAAGCGTGGCAATCCATGTCTTCGGCCCTTCAACATGGATCGCCACGGCCTGCGGCCTCGCGATGACGACGATGTGTGATGAGCTCGCGATGAGGAGGATGTGTGATGAGCTTTCCATGAACAGTTACTCCCCCGCTTGTCATTGCGGGCCCCGACCCGCAATCCATGGCTCGCGTGGCACTGGATCCCGGATCAGGTCCGGGATGACAATTTCAGGTTCAGGGTCCGTGTGCGGTATCGGGCCGGATTCGGGAGGCTCGCAATGACGAGGATGTGTGATGCGCTCGCGATGACGACGATGGGTTATTTTCTCGCGATGACGGGACCGATATGAGCCTGGTGATCACCGATCTGAGCAAGCGCTACGGCGAGGTAGCGGTATTCAGCCATGTCTCGCTGACCGTGGCGAGTGGCGAATTTGTCGCCATTCTGGGCGAGTCCGGCGTAGGCAAATCAACGCTCCTGAACTGCATGGCGGGTCTGGACAACTGGGACAGCGGCTCCGTGCTGCTCGATGGCCTGGACCTGGGCGCTTTGAATGACGAGCAGAAGGCACGCATGCGGCGCGAAAAAACCGGCTTTGTTTTCCAGGCCTTTCATGTGCTGCCGCATCTGGACGTGGCACAAAACGTGGCGCTGCCGCTGTTGCTGCTTGGTCAGCATGACGAGGCGCGGGTGCAGGCCATGCTCGATGCGGTCGGCCTGAGCGGACTGGGGCCACGCCTGCCGCAGCAACTCAGCGGCGGTCAGTTGCAGCGCGTGGCCATTGCGCGTGCCCTGGTACACCGTCCGTCCCTGCTGCTGGCTGACGAGCCGACCGGCAACCTCGACCCCGGCACCGCTG
>CAITQH010000466.1 GCA_903894475.1 uncultured beta proteobacterium | reverse complement strand
GGCAGGATTTCATTGACCAGAGCGATAACGGCCTCGCGGTCAACGGTCTTCTGGATAGCAGGTGCTGGTACGCTCTGTGGTGCAAGCGGTGCTGTTGGCAACCATTTGGCCAGTGCCGCCCACAGGTCGCCGTGCAGCACCGGCTTGCTCAACACCTCGTCCATGCCAGCAGCCAGGCAGCGCGCGCGCACGCCGACAAACGCGTCGGCGCTCAAGGCGATGATGGCGCGGCGCTTCTGCTGGGTCTGCGCTTCCCACTCACGCACGCGCTGTGCGGCGGTATAGCCGTCCATCACCGGCATTTGCAGATCGGTCAGTATCACTTGCGCGCGCTCCCCCGCCAAGAGGGCATCGATTGCTTGTTGCCCGTCGCTAGCCAAGGCGACCTCAAGCCCGATCTGGCCGAGCATGACCTGTATCACCTCCTGGTTGATCGGGTTGTCTTCGATCACCAACACACGACCGAGCAGTTGAGGGAGTCGTGCGGCTGTGCCCGGCACCGTACCGAGGACGGCAGGCGATGTCAAGGCCAGCGCGTCGGCTGCGAGCAGTCCAGCCTGTATGCGAAACCAGAAGCGCGAGCCGACGCCGGCCTCGCTCTGCACGCCAGCTTCGCCGCCCATCGCCTGCGCCAGCGTGCGCACGATGGACAGGCCCAGGCCCGTGCCACCGTAGTTGCGGGTGGTGGAACTGTCGGCCTGTGAGAAGGTCTGAAACAGCAGGGTCTGCTGCTCCTTGGTAATGCCGATGCCTGTGTCAGAGACTGAGAACTCAAGGGTGACGCTGTCCCCGTTGCAGGCGACCTCGGATGCATCGATGCGGACGCTGCCCTGCTTGGTGAACTTGATGGCATTACCCACCAAGTTGGAGAGCATCTGGCGCAGGCGGGTCGGGTCACTCAAGTAGCGCCGATCAGGGCCGCCCCACTGTGCCTCGATGCTCAGGCCCTTGGTTCGCGCCGTCTGGGCAAACAGGGTCTGCGTCTCATGGATGAGTTGCGCGGGGGCTATGGCGATGGATTCCAGATCGACCTTGCCGGCCTCGATCTTGGACAAATCCAGAATATCGTTGAGTAGCGTCAGCAGCGTCTGGCCGGAGTTGAAGATGGTGCGTGCGTAGTCGAGCCGATTCGCCTCCGAGATATTTGACTGCATCAGCACCTGCGCCATACCCAGCACCGCGTTCATGGGGGTGCGGATTTCGTGGCTCATGGTGGCCAGGAAGCGGCTCTTGGCCAGGTTTGCCGATTCGGCATCGTCCCTGGCAGCCGTCAGTTCTACGGCACGCTTGCCTTTCTCCTCGTTCTGGAACGTCAACTCATCGTTGGCGATGACCAGTTCGGCGGCACGCTTGCCTTTTTCTTCGCTCTGGAACGTGAGCTCGTCGTTGGCGACCGCCAGTTCGGCTGCGCGCTTGCCCCTCTCTTCGTTCTGGAACTTCAACTCGTGGTTGGCGGTGACCAGGTCAGCGTCGGTTTGCCGTTGCTTTGAAATATCTTGAAGAACCCAGATGCTGCCAGCGTGGGGGTTGTTTCGATCGATGGCGGTGCCAGACAGACTCATCCAGATCAAGGAGCCGTTCTTGCGTTGCATCTCCACGGATGTGCTGAAGTGCCCGTCACGCGCCAGGGCCGGGTAGGCGGCAGCGACGAATTTCTCTTCCGACTGCAGCGACGGATAGACCAGGCCCGGAGCCTGGTTTTCAAATTCAGCAGGGGTATAGCCAAACATCGCGCACAGTCGCGCGTTCGACCAGACCTGCTTACGCTCGCGTATGAAGATGATGCCGACACTGGAGTTGGCCAGCACGGTGACCAGCAACTGCGCCTTCTCTGCCAGCGCGGCCTCCGTCTTCCTGCGCTCGGTGATGTCGGTCACGAAGCCATGCCAGAGCGTGCCGCCATCGGGTTGGCGCTGCGGCAATGCGCTGCCCAGCAGCCAGCGCACCGTGCCGTCGTCAAACCTGACCCGGTACTCCTGCTGCCAGGGTGTCTGGTCGGCAGCGGACTGCTGAATGGCGATCACCACAGCGTCGTGATCGTCCGGATGCAACACGGCAAAGACCGCGGCTGCATTCTCGAATGCCTGCTGCGGACTGACGCGGTAGATGTGGCGGATCGCCTCACTGGCATAGGGGAACCAGGAGCTGCCATCAAGGCGCAAGTGGTACTGGTAGACCATGCCGGGGACGAGGTTGGCAATCTTTTTCAGCAAAGCCTGGGCCTCTTCGCGCTCCAGTTCGAGTTGCTTGTGGGCGCTGACATTCGTCAGCACAAGGCGCAGCACGGGCGCGCCTTCTTCATCCTTGGCGGCGATGGCGTCCAGATGCGCCCAGAAGGGTGTGCCGCCCTGCTTGAGCAGGCGCAGTTCGCAGGACAGTGGCTTATCAGTATCCCTCAGCTCGCGCCGAAGTTGGTAGTAGATGCCCTGGTCGTAGTTGAAGATGAAGTTTCCGATGGGCTGCTTGATCAATTGGCTGCGCGGCACATTGAACAGGGTGCTGGTGGTCAGGTTGACCTCCTTGATCAGGCCCTTGTCGGTTACTGTCAAATAGCCTACCGGCGCCACGTCGTAGAAGTCGAAATGGCGAGCCTTTGACGTGTCGAGTTCGTCCCGTGTTTGACGCAACTCCTCGTTCTGTGCCTCCAACTCGATCTGGTGTACATGCAGTTCATGCAGCGCGTCTCTCTCTGCCAGTTCGGCACGCTGCGTTGCTTTGCGCCTCACTCTGCTTGCTTCCTGCACGCGCACCGCCAGCGCCGCCTGCATTGCCATCAGGCTGCCCAGCAGCATCAACTGCTGGCAACTGATCGCAGACACGCCGCCTTTGGCCAGGCCCGTGAGCAGCAGCACGGACCCGGCGCCAGCCATCAGATTCATGGCGCTGCCAAGCAGCACAAAAAGCGCTTCACGCCGACCTTGTCGCCAGATCCTTCCTGCAAGGTAAAAGACCAGCAGCGCGGCGAGCCCGGAATAGGCCACCGCAATACGCACCGCCTCGGTATAGTGATCGGTGAGGAGCGACAGCAGCAGCACGCAGGGCAACAGCACTTGGACGCGAAACGCTGCGAAATAGAACTTTTGCTCGCGCCCGATGCCCAATATTCGCCGGAAAAAGGGCGCCACTCCGGCTATGAACAGCAGGATACCCGAGTTTCCCCAGAAGTCGGTCGCGATTTCAGCTCCGGGCAGCACGTACTGGGCTGCCAGGCCGTTTGCACCCAGGAAAAGGTAAAGATTGGCCAGCACGGCCAGGCTGAACCAGCCGTGCAGCGGTTCGCGCTGCCAGCGCCAATAGATCAGGTTCACGAGCAACAGCAGGACCAACAATCCGTTGTAAAAACCGAGCACCGCGTAATTCACAAACTGTGCATCATGAAATTGCGCGGGCTGCCAGAGCTGAAGCTGGAGCTGCGAGGAGATGGCGGTCTGCAAACGCAGGTAGAACGTGTGTGGCGCGTTGTCGGCTAGGGCGAGCTTGAAGATGAAGCCACGGTAATTTTCCTCTCGGCTGGCAAAGGGCAGCCGGTCGCCACTGCGGCGCTCGGCAAAGCCGGAGCCGCTGGGCTCGAACAGGCGCAAGTCGTCCAGGAACGGCGGCATCACCTCCAGCCACAAGGGTCCGGCTGCTGGTGCCTGCACGCTAAAGCGCAGCCAGTGCACCTTGCGGGTGTGACCGGCATTGAGCGAGCCGTCCAGCGGCATGAAGCGCTGCACTGCACCCGGCGCACTGACGCTGGTGATGGTTTCGCTGCCGTCGGTATCAACCAGCACCGCCAGATCGCGCACCGCAATCGGCTGGGCCTGTGCAGCAATAGGCAGGCCAATGGCCAGCAGCAGCACAAGCGCACGCAGACAGGCCAGCGCGACAGCCGGCAAGTTGGAAAACCCCATCGCTAACAAGCTGCGCCTGCCGACGTGCTGCTCACGACCTGAGGTCGTGCAGCCCCCCCCCCCGACCGGGGCAAACGCGCTGCTCACAGGCCTTCCCGATGGGCGCTGTTCGTCATTTTCAGGGGTGTCATGCAGATCCTCGACACCAGGATGGTGTGCCTAGACAACGTATACCCGAATCGAAGCATGAATATATTAAGTTTCTTTAAGATCATCTGGAACCCATCGCGGGTCACTGCCGATCTTGAGTTTTCGCTGCCAGCCCGCAAGAACAAGATAAGGGCAATCAGCGTGACAAAACAGCGCGGACAAATGTTTATTTTTAAGCGCTGGTGCTTGGCTCCTTGCGATGGATTGCAATTGCAATACAATGGCAATATGAAGACTGCAACCATTCCCCCCATTCGCGTCGCACCTGAGTTCAGGGCTGAAGTTGAAGGTGTTCTTGAACAGGGTGAAACACTTTCAGAATTTGTTGAGAACGCGGTGCGTCAGACCGTTTTAAAGCGAAAATATCAAGCTGAATTTTTGCGTCGAGGCGTCGCCGCAATAGAGGAAACAAGACGTGCTGGCGCCGGCATTGCGGCCGAAGTAGTTGTTGCGAAACTGGAAGCCAAGTTGGCGTCTGCACGCAGAACCCAATAACAACGCGGTTAATGATTTACACGGTTCAATTCAGCGCTGCCGCGGATGAAGACCTGGAGCAGCTTTTTGATTTTGTTCTTCAGCGCGAACTCGACAGCGAAACAGGTGACCTTGACATTGCCGAGAGAGCGCTGCAGGCCATCAAAGACGGCTTAGGGTTTTTGAGTGTGTCTCCATTTGCCTGCCGCAAGGTTGGGGACAACCCGTTCGTCCGCGAACTCATCATCACGTTCGGAAGCTCTGGCTACGTGGCGCTATTCGAGATAGTCGATGGCAGCACAGTCATCATCGGTGCGATTCGCCACCAACGCGAAGACGACTACCATTGATTGGCAACCGACTGAATGTTGATTCGCCCCAGGGATAACGACCCTAGCTGTGACAAAACAGTGCGGACAAATGCTTGTTTGGTGCTACCCTGAGCGACCATGCGCTCCAGACCCTTTGTTTCACCGTCGGAGATCGAGCGCGAAACGGGATTTGGGAAAGATCAACTTCGCAAGTGGCGCCAGCGCTTTGGCTTTCCGCCGGCGCAAGCTTCGGCCGATGGCAAGCCCGCTTATTCGCGCAAGACCGTCGATCAGTTGCTCTTGATCAAGCGCCTGCTCGAAGCGGGCTTTCGGCCCAGTCAAGTCGTGGGCAAGACCGCCCACGAGCTTGAAAAGCTCAAACTTGCCCTTGGCCTGTCGGTTCCGGCAGTACGTCGCGATAAGTCAACTCAGGCCCTCATCGAGCAACTCAAGCTCACTGACCTCACCGGACTCAGTGCCTTGCTGGCACAGGAGCGAGCCAAGCGAACACTGCTTGACTTCGTCTGCGATACTGTCGCTCCGCTGATGATCGGTATTGGCGAGGCCTGGAGTCGCGATGAAATCGACATTCACCACGAGCACCTTTGCAGCTGTTGCATCGAACGCTATTTGCACGCAGAGATCCTCAAATTCAAACCCAGGAATGGTTTGCCGAGTATCTTGTTCGCCCTTGCGCCGGGAGAGCACCATTTGCTTGGCCTGCTGATGGTCGAGGCCGCACTGGCGGAGCAAGGAGCCCGAACGATCAACATTGGATCGGATATCCCTTTGAACAATCTGAAGCTGGCCGCCATTTCATGCCAGGCAGATGTGGTCGCGCTGTCCTTCAGTTTTGCTTATCCGGCGCGCGATGTGGTGCCGACCTTGCTTCATTTGCGGCGCTTGCTGCCGCTGCGGATGCAGATTTGGGCAGGCGGTGCCGGCCTGGCGGGCGTCAGAAAGCAGCCCAGGGGCGTGCGCATCATCCCGGATATCGCAGAAGCAGTGACGGCTCTGAATGATCTGGCCGTTCAGACCAGTGCAGCACTGAAGATCAAGCCGAAGACCCCACCCGAGCGCCAG
>CAITQH010000465.1 GCA_903894475.1 uncultured beta proteobacterium | reverse complement strand
CATCATCTTCATCGACGAAATCGACTCGATCGCTCCGAAACGCGAAGGTCTGGGCGGCGAGCACCAGGTGGAGCGCCGTGTGGTGGCGCAGTTGCTGAGTCTGATGGATGGTCTGAAGGCGCGCGGGCAGGTGATCGTGATCGCCGCCACCAACATTCCGAATGCAATCGATCCGGCCCTGCGCCGCCCCGGGCGCTTTGATCGCGAAATCGCGATCCCGATTCCGGACCGCCACGGTCGCCTGGCCATCCTGGAGATCTACACCCGCGGCATGCCGGTGGCCCAGGACGTCAATCTGCCCCATCTGGCAGATATCACGCACGGTTTTGTCGGCGCTGACCTGGAGGCGCTGTGTCGCGAGGCGGCCATGATCTGCGTGCGCCGCATTCTGCCCGAGATCGACTTTGCCCAGGCCACGATTCCCTACGAAGCCCTGCAAAAGCTCGAACTCGGCAAGGACGACTTTGTCGCCGCGCTGCGTGACGTGGAGCCCTCCGCGCTGCGCGAGGTTTTTGTCGAAGTGCCCAGCACGGGCTGGGACGATGTCGGCGGCCTTGAAGAGCCCAAGCGGCTGCTGCGCGAACTGCTGGAGTGGCCCCTGCTGTATGGCGATTTGTTTGAGGCCGCTGGCGTCAAGCCGCTCAAGGGTGTCTTGCTGTGCGGGCCACCAGGCTGCGGCAAGACGCTGCTGGCGCAGGCTGCGGCCAGCGCGACCCAGGTCAATTTCATTTCGGTCAAGGGTCCGGCGCTGATGTCCAAGTACGTCGGAGAGTCGGAACGTGCCGTGCGAGAAGTCTTTCAAAAAGCCAAGCAGGCGGCGCCCTGTCTGGTGTTTTTCGATGAGATTGATGCCCTGGCGCCGCGTCGCGGCAGCGGCGGCTCGGACGCCGGCGTCAGCGAGCGCGTGGTGGGCCAGTTCCTGGCCGAACTCGACGGTGTTGAAAAGCTCACCGGCGTGTTGATTCTTGCCGCAACCAATCGGCCCGACATGGTTGACCCGGCTTTGCTGCGCCCGGGGCGCTTTGATGTGACGGTAGAGATTGGCTTGCCCGACGAGTCCCAGCGCCTGGCCATTTTGCAGGTGCAGGTGCGTGGCAAACCCGTCGCCAAGGATGTCGATCTGAAGGCTTTGGCACTCGGCACGGACGGGCTCAGCGGAGCCGATCTCGGGGCTATCTGCAACCGCGCCGCACTGAACGCGATCCGCGAGCGCATTGCTCAGAGCCAGGACGGCAGCGCAAAGACCGCAAAGTCGCAAGCCCTGCAGATTCAGGTGCGCCATTTTGCAGCCGCCCGCAAGGAATTTCGACCATGAGCGATACGTCGGCGCAGCCAGCGCCGGTGACCGGCATTTACCTCTACTGTCTGGCACGACCGCAATGCCTTGGTGCGGACCGCAGCCTGCCTGGTCCGCAGTTGCCGGGCGTCGATGAACGCTACCCCGTGACCGCGCTTTGCGACGGTGATGCTGTGGCGCTGATCAGCGAGGTCGTGATTGCCGATTTCTCCGAGCAGAACCTGCAGACTCTGGAGTGGATCGGTGAGCGCGCGAGCCGGCATGAGGCGGTGGTGGCACAGACCATGAAGCTGTCACCCGTGTTGCCGGTCAAGTTTGGCACGCTCTACCATGGCCGCGCCAGCTTGAAGGATTTTCTGCAGCGTTATCGTCCCGCCATTGAGCTGGGCCTGACCAAGCTGCGTGGCAAGAGCGAGTGGAGCGTCAAGGGCTACCTGGTGGAGCAGGAGGCACGCAACATCATCGCCGCCGAGGACAGTGAAGTTCTGTCGCGCCGTGCCTCGCTGTCGCCTTCTCCGGGCCTGCGCTACATGCAGCAAAAGCAGCTCGACGCCGCGATCGACGCCGCACTGGAGCGAGGTCTGCTGCGAATCGGCCAGGACTTGCAGCAGGCACTGAGCCGTGTTGCACTGGAGTCGACCGCCATGCGCCTGCATGCCAGCGCTGTCACGGGTCGCGCTGAACGCATGGTCTTCAACGCCAGCTTCTTGCTGACGGACGAGATCCTGGCAGATTTCAGTGCTGCCTTGTCAGAGCAGCAGGATGCCTACCAGGTGATCGGTTTGACACTCGAATTGCGTGGCCCCTGGCCGCCTTACAACTTTTGTCCAAGCCTGTCTGAAGAAGCGTCATGAAGAAGATGCTCTCGCCAGCCGCCAGCGAAGGACAGTATGAAAAGCTTTACCACATGCTGCTCGGGAACATCCCGTTCTCGCTGCTCCTGATCAATCCTGCCTTGCGCGTGGTCCTGGCAAATCGCAATTTCATCGAAAAGGCCAAACGGACCGAGGAAAACACCGTCGGCAAGCGCATTGGCGAGGTGTTTCCGGATGCGATTCTGGAGTTCACCCAGCTGGAAGCGAAGATTCGCAGCGTCTTCAAGACCGGCCTCGAACCGCCAGGCGCCCAGATGATCTACCGTGCGCCCGGAGTGCCGACGCGCACCTATTTTTACACCGTGGTTCCGATCAAGACCGGCTCTGTCGTGGAGCAAGCCATGCTGGTGCTGGACGACATCAGCGAGCAACTGGAACTCAGTGCCAAAGTCCGGATGGCCGAGCGGCACCTGGGCAGCGTGCTTGAGAGCGTCAATGACATGGTGATCTCGACCGACACCCAGGGCCTCGTTACCAGCTGGAACCTGGCAGCCGAGCGCCTGTCGGGTTACCGCGGTGCCGCCATCATGGGGCGGCGCCTGGTCGAGCTGTGCGAAATCACAAGGCGCTCGGATATGGAAGTGATCATCGACCAACTGGCAACTGGCGGTGTGGTCGACTTCGTCGAAGAGCTTGATTTGATCAAGCAGGACGGTGCGTCCTTGCCGGTGAGTTGGTCTTTTGCGCGCATCCGTGACGATTCGGGACAAGTCAGCGGCATTGTGGCGGTGGTTCGCGATTTGTCGCAGCGCCAGGCCTTGGAGCGCCAACTCAGACAGCGCGAGAAAATGGCCGCCTTGGGTGTCATGGCGAACGGCGTTGCACACGAGTTGCGCAACCCGTTGGCGGTGAGTTTTTCGGCGGCCCAGTTTCTGCTCGATCCTACTCAGGACCCGGTCTTTGGCAAGGAATGTGTGGGCAAGATCGTGCAAGGCATCGAGCGCGCTTCCACCATTATCGACAACCTGCTGCGCTTCTCCAGCCCAAGCTCGGGCGATCAATTCGAAACACTGAACCTGGTGACAGTGGTGCGTGACGCGCTGGACCTTTTGCGCTCCCAGGCCCGGTCGAAGAAAATAGTCTTGAGCGAGCAGTACACGCAAACCCAGCTTGCGATTACAGGCAATGCCGATCTGCTGTACCAACTGATCACCAATCTGGTCATGAATGCCTACCAGGCCTTGCCGGACGGCGGTGAAGTCAGTGTCCTTACCTGCCGTGAGGTCGACCAGGCCGCGGTTTACGTACGCGATAACGGCAGCGGAATGGATTCGACGCATCTGAGCCAGATCTTCGACCCCTTTTTTACCATCCGAGCGCTCGACAAAGGCGTGGGTCTTGGCCTGTCGATCTGTCACACCATCGTCAAGCAGCATGGCGGCATCATCGCGGTAGAAAACAGTGTCGAGGGCCATGGCAGCACGATGGTGATACGCC
Source organism: uncultured beta proteobacterium (assembly GCA_903894475.1). Classification (GTDB taxonomy): domain Bacteria; phylum Pseudomonadota; class Gammaproteobacteria; order Burkholderiales; family Burkholderiaceae_C; genus Rhodoferax. Next base: position 5,598 of record CAITQH010000465.1, on the reverse strand, counting down.
TGCCCTTGCTGCCGGCCAATTCCTAGTAGCCCAGACCATAACTATGGCGTCGGCGCCATAGTACCGAATCTCTTGCACCGGCAAACAAGGTGATTGCCGCGACGATGCATGGGCAATTCGTCGGCAGACTGCGGTCTTCAACCCCGATCCTGACGCTGCTTTGACATAAAGCGGCAAAACGCACTCGCTGGCACCGATCAAGCGCACTTGGCATGGTCGTTGCAATACAGCATGTAACGAAGGGTTTAGCCCCGTACTTCGTGTCTGGAAAGCGTTTAACAGGGGTGCAATACGTTAGGAGATTGAAAATGGCAAAGGTACAAAAATCGACGGACTCTTCGAGTTTGGCTGAAGTTGTTGACCGCATCTTGGACAAGGGTATCGTGATTGATGCTTGGGTCAAAGTGTCGCTGGTTGGCATTGAACTGCTGTCGATTGAAGCACGCGTTGTGATCGCATCCGTTGAGACTTATCTCAAGTATGCAGAAGCGATTGGCCTCACAGCCAGCGCAGCAGCACCGGCCTAAAGGTCAGTGCGGATTGTTTTCTTTGCCGGGGATTTTTTTCCCGGCAAAGAAAGCAGTCTTGCCAGGCGCTCCAACGCCTGGACCACGAATCAAAACCCATCAACAAGTCATCAGCAAGCTACCCAGTCGACCAGGAGCAACCTCAAATGAACAACATCCGCAAACACATGGCATCCTTGGCGCCCGGTATGGCGTTGGCAGCGCGCGAGCGCCTGCAGACTGTCGCTGAAATCAAGGCACAAACTGCCAGCTCACTGCGCAGCTTCGCCGCAGAGCGTCAGCAAATGGCCAAGACGCTTCAATCCGATTTGTCCGCTGATCGCCTGAGTCGATCCGCCGAAGTGCTTGAAATTCGCGACGAAGCAGCATTGATGAGCATTGAGATGCGCCAGAACCATGCACGGATGGTGCAGGCCCTCAAGTCGGGCCTGGCTGCTGATCGCGTGAATCGTTCGGCTGAGGTGCATGAGTTGCTCCAGAACGCCGACGCGATGAGCGAAGGTTTTCGTCTAGAACATAGCGACATGAGCCAGGCCTTGCGCGAGAGCCTGGCCGAGTCAAAGGAAGCAGTTGAGGCCTCGGTGGCCTCGCTCTTCAGGGAATTTTCCAAAGATCGCGCCGACTTTGCCAAATCGCTTCGCCGCATGGCCAAAGCGCAAGGCACGGAACTGGCCAGAGACCGGCGCGACCGTTCGCATGCAGTAACCCAGTTGATACGTTCCTTTACCAGGGCGCATCATCAGATGGCCAAGCTGCAAGCAGCCGGTCTGGCCAAAGCTCGGCGTGATCGGTCGCATCTGCTGGCTGAAATGATGCAGAGTTTTCGCGGCCACCAGGGGCACGCCTTGCGCCAGCTCGTCAAAGGCATGGCCAAAGCCATGCCGGCAGCCTTGGCGCCGGTGACCGTGGCGCCGCCGCCCAGCGCCAGTGTGATAGCTCCTGCGCCGGTCAAACCGGTCGTCCTGGCGCCTGCCGCACCAGTCAAGCCGGCCCCCGTGGCAGCCCCGGTTGCAGCGCCACGCGCTGCAACGGTGAAGCCCGCTGCGAAAGCGGCACCAGTAACGAGCAAGCCCTGGCCGATTGCGCCACCGCGTGGCGTGGTCGCACCGCCGGTCGTCAAGAAGGCAGTGGTCAAGAAGGCAGCGGTCAAGGCGGCACCGGTCAAGGCCAAGAAAAAGTAGCGTGCAGATTTTCTGAATTATTTGAAACAAGGAGTGGTTGTGATGAACGAAGCTGAAGAGCTGACAGTGCTGACCTTGGAAAAAAAGGCAAATTTTGTTGAGACGCCCTATATCCAGGGTGTCGCCGGACGTGCGTTGGACTACATCGGAGCTGGTTATCCGATCCATTTCAGCGGGCCGGCCGGTACCGGCAAGACGGCCTTGGCGATGCACGTGGCAGCCCAGCTTGGGCGCCAGGTGATCCTGATCCATGGCGATGACGAGTTTGGCAGCTCTGACCTGATTGGCGGCCAGACCGGCTACCGCTCGACCAAGGTGGTCGACAACTACATCCACTCGGTGTTGAAGCAGGAAGAGACCGTTTCCAAGCAATGGGGCGACAACCGCCTGACCACCGCTTGCAAATACGGCTTCACTCTGATCTATGATGAATTCACACGCTCTCGCCCCGAGGCCAACAACGTGTTGCTGTCCATTCTGGAGGAGCGTCTGCTGGAGTTGCCCGATGCGCGCAGCGGCGACGGCTATCTTCAGGTGCATCCCAACTTCAGCGCCATCTTCACCAGCAATCCCGAAGAGTACGCCGGTGTCCACAAGACACAGGATGCCTTGATGGATCGCATGATCACCATCAAGGTCGGGCATCACGACTACGAGACTGAAGTTGCCATCACGCAAGCCAAGTCGGGTCTGTCGTGGCGTGCCTCCAAATCGATTGTCGACATCGTGCGCGAGTTCCGCAAACTCGGTGTCAACAACGGTCGCCCGACGATTCGCGCCTGCATCATGCTCGGGCGCATCGTGGCCAACCGCAAAGGGGTTGTGGCGGCCAGCGACGCAACGTTCCGGCAACTGTGCCATGACGTGCTGAACGCCGACTGCCTGAAGGTGACGCACGACGGTCAAGTGGCCGGGCTTGAGCGCCTGGATGACATCATCGCGCGTTGCTGCCCACCGCTGCCGGCGCTGGTTCCGGTGCCGCGTGACAAAAAGCCGCTCGCCGATGTTCATCCGGACGCGAGCGCGGCCCATCTCTCCACCGCGACTGTGTAAGGAGAGCGCAATGGCAACTGACAAGCGCGGTGTGCAACAAATCAAGACGATGGGCGGCATCGTCGATGGCAGGCGTGTGCGGACCTCTGCCGGCGCCCTGCTGGAGTTGTCCATGCTGGAGATGGAAAAGCAGCGACTCACCGGCGAGATGAAACGTGCCGACAATCGCAGCGCCGAAATTCGCGCACGGGTGCATGAAATCGACACCAAGCAGTTGCGCCTGCAACGCTTCGTGGAGCGCCCGATAGCGGCCTATCAAACTGGCCAGGCGCTGGCTGCTGCGTCGCCCTTGCCGATTCATACTGCGCCCACCGATCGCCTCAAGCGCAGGGCTTTGTCGTATTGAGAGAGCGCTGCGCCCGCAAGCTTCCACCGCCCGCCAATTCAGGAGTCTGATGCCATGAAAATTCGAACATCCTCGTGCCTGCCCTCATCCTTGCGCACGGCTGCCTTCCGCCTTGTTGACGGGCAGGATCAGCGTGGCCTGGTGTACCAGCGGCGGCGCGAAATCATGACCTGGCGGCTGTTGCGGCAAGACCCGTTGGCGGCAGGCGCCGGCCTGGTCCCGCGCGGTCGCATCGCAACGCTGCGCCAGCTCAAAGCCCTATGACCCAAACCGAATCACGCCAAGGTGCGAACATGAATATTGCGTCCCTGCTAGAACCCGGCCACTACCTTTACGCCATTGCCGACACGGTAGAACTGCCACCGGTTTATTTCGGCAACATCGGCATCAATGGCGCGCCGGTGTATCAGATTTCCCAGGGCTCCATGGCCGCCGTGGTGAGCAACATTTCCGAAAAGAAAATTCGCCCCGAGCGCAAGAACCTGGCGGCACACAACGTTGTCATCAAGCGTTTGATGGAAAACGCCACAGTGCTGCCGGTGGCTTTTGGAACGATTGCCGCCAGCAACCAGGCACTGATGCACATTCTCAAGCAAAACAGCAGCACCTTCAGCGAGCAACTTGACCGGGTGCGCGGCAAAGTCGAGTTGGGACTGCGTGTGGTGCTTGATGTGCCAAATATTTTTGAATACATGGTCGGACGTCACCCGGACCTGGCCGAATTGCGTGATGACATGGTTGGCAAGCAGCACGGACCAACGCAAAACGACAAGATCGAAATGGGGCGGCTGTTTGATCACCTGTTGACGCAGGACCGCGAGTTGCATACCGAGACAGTCATGGAGGTGCTGGGACCACGCTGCGTCGAGATCAGACAGAACCCGACCCGCGAAGAAAAAGAAGTGATGCATCTGGCCTGCCTGGTCGAGCGCGGCGCGCAGAAGGCGTTTGAGGACGGCGTCTTTGAAGCGGCCAACCGCTTCGACAACAACTTTTCGTTTGACTTCAACGGTCCGTGGGCACCGCACCATTTTGTCAGCATGGCCCTGCAGGCTTGAGGAGGCACCGTGCTGATTCTGGACAATCTGCTGCTCTCACCTTTGCTGTGGATTTTCAGGGAAATCAACGAATCGGTGCAGAAAGAACAGGCCGGCGAGGCCGAGACAGTGACGCGCTCGCTGAGCGAGCTCTACATGAAACTCGACACCGGCGCCATCACGGAAGAGCAATTTGACGCCGAGGAAGCCGTGCTGCTGGACCGCCTGGACGCCATCCAGGAACGGGACCAGGAGTCTGCCGAAGAGGATGAGGATGCCGAGGAAGACGAGGAAGAAGACGACGACGAGGACGAAGAAGAAGACGATGACGAAGAAGAAGAGGACGAAGAGTTCGCTGCGCCCTTGCCCTCAGATGCGGGCAAGGCGTGATCGTGCAAGCAAGAGCACTTCCGGGTTTTTTGCAGGATGATGGCCTGCGTCTGCTGCTTTTTGGCGGCAAAGGCGGCGTCGGCAAAACCACCTGTGCCTCGGCTACCGCGCTGCATCTGGCCAAACACCGGCCAGGCGAGACCTTCCTGCTGGTTTCAACCGACCCGGCGCACTCCCTGAAGGATTGCTTTGCCGGTGCCACGGTGCCAGACAATCTGCTGCTGCGCGAAATCGATCCGCAGCAAAGCCTGATGCGCTTCAAGCTGCGTCATGAAGAGCACTTGCGCACGATTGCCCTGCGCGGTACTTTTCTGGATCAGGCGGATGTGAGTCAACTGGTCGATCTCTCGATTCCAGGTCTGGATGAAATGATGGCCCTGCTCGAGATCGAGCTCTGGGTGAAAGAGGCTCGCTACGCCTGCATCATCGTTGACACGGCACCCGCCGGACACACCTTGCGACTGCTGGCTTTGCCGGCCACGATGCGCAAGTGGATCGCCGCGCTTGACGCGATGCTGGCCAAGTACCGCTATATGACCCGGCTTTATCAGGGCACTTACCATCCCGATGAAGCCGATGCCTACCTGGGGCAGACGCTGGCCGACCTGAAGCGCTTGTGGGCCTTGCTGCGTTCTTCCAAACGCTGCCGCTTTGTGCCGGTGCTGCTGGCCGAAGCCATGAGCGTGCACGTGACACGGGTGATGCTCGGTGAACTCGAGCGACTCGGCCTGCCGCTGCGCGAACTCCTTGTCAATCGTCTGCTGGTGGCGCCGGACGACTGCCCGGTGTGCTCGGATACGCAGGCGCGACAGCTTCAGGCACTGGCTGAGTTGATGCCGACATTTCCGAAATACGCTTTCTGGGGCTTGCCCTTGCTGGGCAACGAGCTTCAAGGCTCCGAGCAACTGCTGTCCTTATGGCAAGCGACCCAACTCCTGCCACTCCTGCCACGCCAGCCCCTGCCTGTGCCCATTGCAAACTCGCTGGCCGAACCGACAAGCCGGTTCATGCGCCAGTTGTTGGTCAGCCAGCCAGCGCCGCTGCTGGCGTCTTCAGTCAAACTG
>CAITQH010000464.1 GCA_903894475.1 uncultured beta proteobacterium | reverse complement strand
TACACCCGATTTGGTTTCTCTGCGTCGCCGCTGAGAGAGCGACAACTCTTGCTGCTGCTCAAAGACGCACGGCGTTGGGTCAAATAGGTTTCTCGACGCTGATTTAATGGCCTTTCGAGCCTCATTCCTTTTGCGGTTGAGGCATGTTGGCTCTACAGGCGAGGAGCTATCAAGTCAAATTTTTGAGAATGGGAAGATAAAGTTGCTGGGTGGTGACTGGGTGCAGGAACGGCTGAAACAGGCTCAGCTCAATCTTGGTGTGCTGCAAGGAATTGAGCAAATAATGCAATTTCGCCTTACACTGTCGCTATTGCAAAACTTCAAGGGAATCAAGCGATGACAACATTGACAGTGACCGCCCGGGGACAAGTGACTTTCAGAAAAGACGTACTGCGGCACCTCGGTATTCAACCAGGGCAAAAGATCGAACTCGATTTACTGCCAGATGGTCGAGGCATGCTCAAGGCAGCCCAGACGACCGGTACGATAAACAGCTTCATCGGACTGCTGGCGCAGCGGACAAAGAAGATTGCGACCATTGAAGAGATCAACGAGGCAACAGCGCGAGCTTGGGCTGGCAAGGCATGAAAATCACCGTTGACACCAACGTGCTGGTTCGCTCTTGCGTGCGCGATGACCCGGCGCAAGCCAGCATCGCCGCCAAGGTTTTGACCGATGCCGCGTTGATTGCCATTGCGCTGCCGTGCTTGTGTGAGTTTGTTTGGGTGCTGCGCAGCGTCTACAACATTGAAAGTGATGACGTCATTAGCGCGATCCGCGCACTGATGGCCAGCGAAAACGTAGAAATGAACCGGCCAGCAGTCGAGGCGGGGTTGGAGGTGCTCAGTGCAGGCGGGGATTTTGCGGATGGTGTGATCGCCTTTGAGGGCAATTGGCTTGGCGGGGAAACTTTTGTTTCATTCGACAAGAAGGCCGTGGCGCTGCTCAGTGCACAAGGGAAAGAAGCACGGCTCCTGTGACAACGATGAGTAAACCATCATGATCAATACCGAGCACGACGACGAAGAGTTAGAGATATTGAAGGCATGGGAAGCTGAGGTGCTCAAGCCAGTCAAGGGCATGGCACAGCAAATAGAGGCCCACCGTGCGGTGGCTGGGGTGAGGGGCGCTGTTGAACAGGGTCAAGCCGACAAGCGTGCAGGCCGCGTGGCACCGCTGAATATTGAAGCCATTAAAGCTGAGGGCAGAAAACCGAGCACGGCCAAGGTGGGTACCTGAAGCTATGGGTGGTTTTTAACCAGTCTTTCGCAAACTGGCCGTCTCAATACGCATGGCCACCGGCTTACTCAGCATGTCCAGCAGAATCATGGAACGGCTTTCGGCATCAGCCGTCTTAAAAATGGCCTCGATACCGGCAAACGGTCCATCGGCCACAACAACCCTTTCCCCGGATTTGAAAAGCCGCTCAGGCTGGCCCACTTGCTCCCGCGCGCGAAGAAGTTCGATCAGTTTGGAATCAACCAACGCCGGCTGACCACCAAACCGGACCAACTGGCTGACACCCAG
>CAITQH010000463.1 GCA_903894475.1 uncultured beta proteobacterium | reverse complement strand
CAGGGCGCCAAAAAACCGGGGCAGGTCACCGCGTTCCTCGTGCCTGAGCAAAGCACCGCGCTTGGCGCCACCGTAGTGATCGAGAAATTCATCCAGTGCCAGGTGCAGTGGGTCGCGGGCGAGGCGATCATTCCAGATCAGAGCCACTTGCCCCTGCGGTCGCAGAACGCGCAGGAATTCGATCCGTGCCTGCGCCACATCGAACCAGTGAAAGGCCTGTGCTACCGTGATCAGGTCCGTCGACGAATCGGCCAGAGGCAGCGACTCCGCACTGCCGGCGGCGCTTCGATAGCTGGCGTAGCGCGCCAGCTTGTGATCGGCGACCGCGCGCATGGCGTCGTTCGGCTCCACGGCCCACACCTGATAGCCACGCGAGAGCAGGCCCTGCGTGAGCAGACCCGTGCCGGCGCCAACATCGACCACGGCCGAGCCCGGCTGCAAGTTGCACTGAACACGCAGCGCTTCAAAGAGTGCTGCCGGATAGTCTGGGCGCGAGGCAACATAGTCAGCCACTTTTGACGAAAAAATCTGCGTCACACCGCCCTCAGGCTGGTAGAGGGAGCGCAGTTGGGCACCGGTATCAGTGGTCATCGCTGGTTTTTCATATCGATGTTTGCAAGATTCATGGTACAGACTTTGTCTTCGCGTCCCCGGATCAGAGCTTGCCCCGGGCTCGATCCGGGGTCCGGCGTTTCCGCTGTTTTGTCATTGCGGGCTTGACCCGCAATCCAGTAGCGGCGCAGCACTGGATCCCGGATGACAGCATAACCCAGCGCGCTGCAACAACTGCCGCATTGCCTTATGATGAAACAGCAATCCAGTGAACACCGAAAAATGGCTGCGCGAATTCCCCTCATTAACGCCGCGCGATGCTCGGGCTGTGGCCGCTGCATCGCCGCCTGTCAGCCCGGGCTGTTTGCCTTCGAGTTGCAGGGATGGCGAAAGATTTCTGTGTTGCAGGACGCTGATCGCTGCAACGGCTGCGCCAAATGCGCGCTAGTCTGCGCGATTCAGATCATCACGATGGAGCACCGAGCCAAAGCGAAGCCAGGCTCAGGCCCGAAAGCCCGCGGCGGCGAAGGCGACCAGTCTGCTCAGGGCAGCGGCGCTGTCGGTGCTGTCCACTGCGCCGTCGGTGATGGCCTCGATGCGCCCCGGAGCGGCCATGGTGTAAACCATGGCGCCCAGGACAAAATGAAAGCGCCAGTACATCTCGTCGCGGTCCAGAGCGGGCAGTGCCTGCGCCAGAATGCGCAGGAATTCACGACTTGATGCGTCGAAGGCCTTGCCGAGCACAGCCTTCCTTACCTCGGCGTTCTCGAAGGCAATGCGTGCCCGCAACAGCACGAAGGAGGCGCCGCCCGGCTCTTCCCGGGCCTGCAGCGCCGGCTGCAAAAAAGCATGCAGCACATCTTCGAGCACCGGCTTGCCCTTCTTGTCGCGCCGGACCTGAGCGAGCAACTCCAAGCGGCGTTTGGCAATCGGCTCACTGCGCTGCGCAAACAGCTCTTCCAGCAGTACCTTTTTTGAGCCGAAGTGGTAATGCACAGCCGCGATGTTCACACCCGCAGCCGCTGTGATCTCGCGCAGGCTGACACGGTCTATGCCATTTTCAGCGAACAGACACTCGGCGGCTTGCAGGATCCGGTCGCGCGTGCTCAGGGTTAGCTCGGGTATCTTCGATGGGCTCATTTGCGCCAGATCATAGCCCGGAAAACTATTTAATTCAAACGCTTGATTTAAGCACTTGTTTGAATTAGAGTTGGCCGATGTGATTTTCCGCATTGGATGAAAGACCGACATGACGCTCACCAGCAAGCTCCCCCCCCTCACCCGACAAGACGTTGACGCCACAGCAGAGCGACTCAAGAACTGGGGCAAATGGGGGCCCGATGACGAGATCGGAACACTCAACTACACCACCGCCGAAGACATCGTGAAAGCCGCCAGCCTCGTCAAGAAGGGCCGCGTCATGTCGCTGGCCCTGGCCTTCGACAACACCGGACCGCAAGGCGGCAAAACCAAGTTTCCACCGGTCGGCCGCTTCAACCCGATTCACCTGATGCTGCGCACCGGCACCGACGCCTACTCGGGCGTGCTCGACAAGCGCGGCATCCGCTCGGCTGACGACATCGTCATCATGCCGATGCAGTGCGGCACGCAGTGGGACGGTCTGGGCCACATCTTCTTTGACAACCACATGTGGAACGGCTACGACTGCCGCCTGGTGAGTTCCTTTGGCGCAGCCAAATGCGGCATTGAGAAAACACGCGAGAAAATGGTGGGCCGTGGTGTCTTGCTCGACATTGCACGCCACCTCAAGGTCGATGCCTTGCCCGACGGCTTTGGCATCACGGCGGCGCTGCTCGACGAGACAGAAAAGGCGCAGGGCGTGAAGGTCGGTCGGGGTGATTACCTGCTGATTCGCACCGGTCAGATGGAAGCCAAGCTGGCCGAGGGCAACTGGGATTACTACTCGGGCGGCGACGCGCCAGGTCTGGCTTTTGACACGCTGGAGTGGCTGCACGCCAAGCAGGTGGCCGCCGTGGCAACCGACACCTGGGGTGTGGAAGTGCGGCCCAACCAGTCGGAGGGCGCCGGCATCAACCAGCCCTGGCACTGGTTGTGCATCCCGATTCTGGGCCTGACCATGGGCGAGATCTTCTTCCTGGCCGAACTGGCCAAGGACTGCGACGCGGACAAGGTCTATGAGTTCCTGTTCGTCGCGCCGGCCCTGCCTGTGACCGGCGCCGTCGGTTCCCCTGCCAATCCTCTGGCCATCAAGTAAAGCCCCTCACCAAGAGAAAACATCATGAGCCACCCCACCATCATCAGCTGCGCCGTCACCGGCAACATCACGAACATCAAGCAGTACCCGAACCTGCCCTGCACACCGGAACAGATCGCCAACGCCTGCATCAACGCAGCTAAGGCCGGTGCCGCCATTGCGCACATCCATGTGCGCTACCCGGATGGGCGCCCGAGCATGGAACTGGAGCACTACCGCGAGGTGGTGCAACGCATACGCGCCAGTGATACCGACGTCATCATCAACCTGACCACCGGCCCGGGTCAGCGTTTTGTTCCGAGCGAGGACGACCCCAAGGTGGCAGCACCCGGCACCACGCTGACGACCCCCGAGCGGCGCATGGAGCACGTGGTGGCCTTGCAACCCGAGATCTGCAGTCTTGATCTGAACACCATGTTTTCCGGCTCCTCGGTGGTGATCAACACGCCGCGCAACGTGCGCATCATGGCGCAGCTGGCGCGCGAAGCCGGCACCCTGCCCGAGCTGGAAGTGTTTGACAGCGGCGACATTCATCTCGCCAACGACCTGATTGCCGATGGCACTCTGCCCAATCCGTCCCTGTTCCAGATCGTGCTGGGTGTCAAGTACGGCGCCAATGCCACACCGGCGACGCTGTCCTATCTGCGTTCCCTGCTGCCAGCGGGCTCCAACTGGGCCGCCTTCGGCACCGGGCGTTGGGAGTACCCGATGCTCGTGCAATCCTGGCTGCTCGGTGGTCATGTGCGCGTGGGTCTGGAAGACAACATCTACATCCGCAAAGGCGTTCTGGCACCCGACAACACCGCCCTGGTCAGCAAAGCAGTGACGCTGCTGACCGAGCTTGACGTGAAGATCGCCACGCCGGCCGAGGCGCGCGACATTCTGGGTTTGAAGAAGCGCGCGGTTCGCTGAAGCCATGAAAATCACGCGCCTGTCTGAGGACTTTCGCTGGCCGGGCGGTCGCCGTGTGGCGGTGATTTTCAACATCGCCTACGAGGCCTGGTCTGACGGGCAGGCGCCCGGTATCGGCCCCATGGGCAACGTGCTGAAACCCGGCTTCTTCGATACCAACGCCGCTTCCTGGGCCGCGTTCGGAAAGGTGCGTGGGATTGCACGGCTGCTGAAGATTGCAGAAAAACACCAGATCAAGACCAGCGTGATGGTCAATGGCGTGCTATGCGAGCGCGATCCACAATCCGTCAAACGTCTGGTGCAACTCGGCCATGAAGTGGTCACCCATTCCTGGGGCATGGACGTGATTCCGGTCTATCTGGACGAGGCCGCAGAACGCGCCAACCTGCAGAAGAATCACGAACTGATGGCACGCACCACCGGTGTTGCTCCGACCGGTTGGATCAGCCCGCGCGGCACCGGCAGCGCGATCACTTCACGGTTGTTGGCGCAGGCGGGCTACACACACCATGGCGACGTCAACGACGACGAACTGCCTTATGTGATGGCGTTCGACTCGGCGCGCATTGTTGGGATTCCGCTGACGATGGAAGTCAATGATCTGCCAATCTGCATCCGCTACGGCCACGCACCGCGCCACATGCTGGAGGTGTTCCAGGACACCTTTGCCGCCATGCGGGAGCGCGAGAGTGTGCCGCTGATGCTCGACGTCACAGCACACTCCCACGTGATGGGCCGCGCCGGCGGCGCCTGGGTTTACGACAGCATCATGGACATCGTAAAGCAAGCGAGCGACGTCTGGATCTGCACCCGCGCGCAGATGGCGCGTCATGTGCTCGACAACACGCCGGCATGAAAGGATGGTCATGAGTTTCAATGCACAGAGCCGGCTAGACGGCAAGGTCGTGGTGATTACCGGTGGCAAGGGCGCTATCGGCTTTGCCACGGCAGAGCGCCTTGCAACGCTGGGAGCGCGCATTGTCTCGATTGATCGTCACGATCAAGCAGCGGTTCAGGCACGACTGGACACCCTGCCCGGCGCGCCAGATGCTGCTCACTTTGCTCTGACTGCATCGATCACCGAGTCGGCATCGCTTCAGGCGGCAGCGCAGGAAGTTTCGCGTCGTGCCGGGCGCTGCGACATCCTGATCAACAGCGCCGGCTTCACCAAAGCCATCGCGGCCAAGGATCTCGACGCTTTGACCGATGAATTATTCGACAGCATTCTGGCGACCAATCTGCGCGGCGTCTTTGCAACGATTCGTGCCTTCGCGCACTTGCTGAAGGAATCCGGCGATGGTCTGGTGGTTAACGTCTCATCGATCGCGGGGTTTACCGGTGCCGGCAGCAACCTGGCCTATGTTGCGGCCAAGGCCGGGCTTGATGTAATGACCAAGTCTCTGGCCAAGGCGCTCGCACCCGAGGTACGTGTGCTGGCGGTGTCGCCCGGCGTGGTCGACTCAACTTTTGTACCGGGACGCGGCGCCGACTTCAACGCCAAGGCCGCCGCCACCATCCCCCTGGCACGCATCGGGCATGTACAGGACATTGCCTCGGCCATCGAGGCTTGCGCGACGACATTGCGCTTTGCGACAGGTGCCCGCTTCGTGATCGACGGCGGCAGAAGTCTTTGATTCATCTAACAACTACGACTGGAGACAAGCTCATGAAACTCAAACACCAAATGCTTCCCCTGCTGGCACTGCTGCTGAGCATGGCCCAGGCCGGCGCTGCCGACTACCCGGACAAGCCGATCAAGATCGTGATCGCCTTTCCACCGGGCGGACCGACCGACAGCAGCATCCGGATCATTGCCGAGAAGCTTGGCGAACTGATGAAGCAACCGATTGTTGTCGAGAACAAGGGTGGCGCCGGTGGCAATATTGGCACCCAGTTCGTCGCCCATGCTGAGCCTGATGGCTACACTCTGCTCGCCAACTCGGCGGCCTACGCCGTCAATCCGACCATGTACGCCGGTCGCGCTGGTTACGACCCGATCAAGGACTTCATTCCTATCGTTGTTGTCTCAACGCAGCCCAACGTGATTTCAGTGAACGAGAAGGTACCGGCCACGACACTGGCCGAGCTCAAGACGCTGGCCAAGAACGGCAAGTTGTCTTTCTCCTCACCTGGCAGTGGCACGACACCGCACCTGACTTGCGAGAACATTTTTCATGTGAAGTGGAATCTGGACATCGTGCACATCCCGTACAAGGGCGCCGGACCGGCCTCCATGGCAGTTGTCGCAGGCGATACACCGATCGCTTGCACTGCAGCCTACGGCGTCTTCCAGTTCCACAAGCAGGGCAAGGTCAGGATCCTGGGCATCTCCAGCGAAAAACGCCTGCCCAATCTACCGGATGTTCCGACCTTCATCGAGCTCGGCTACCCAGACATCAAGGACTACACCTGGACCACGCTTTTTGCACCCGCGGGCACGCCCGCAGCCATCGTGCAAAAGCTCAACGCGGCCGTGAATCAGTTGCTTGCCATCCCCGACCTGAAGGACAGACTCGACAAGGGCGGCCTGATTCCGGTGGGTGGCTCCCTGCAGGAGACGTCGACCTACATCGCAGCCGAGGTGAAACGCTGGGGTCAGGTGGTCAGGGACACTGGCGCCAAGGTCGATTGAGTCTTGAAGGTCACCGCCATCCGGGAAATCAGCGTCCCTATCGGGTCGTCGCTGCGCAATTCAGCCTTCGACTTCAGCGAGATGACGACATCGGTGGTGGCCGTGGTGACCGACGTGATCCGCGACGGGCAGCCGGTGGTGGGTTACGCCTTCAACTCCACCGGTCGCTACGCCTGCGGGGCGCAGATGCGCGACCGACTGATTCCGCGCATCATGAAGGCGGCACCAGAGTCACTGATGGACGCCAGCGGCGCCAACTTCGCGCCGGAGAAGTTTCTCGCCTGCATGATGCAGCGCGAGAAGCCCGGTGGCCACACCGAGCGCTCGGTTGCCGTCGGCACGATAGAAGTCGCGCTCTGGGATGCGGTGGCCAAGATAGAAGACAAGCCATTGCACACTGTGCTGGCCGAACGCTTCAATCACGGCGTCAGTGTGGGCGAGGTTTCCTGCTACGTCGGTGGCGGCTGGTACGCGCCTGGCAAGGGGATTGCAGACCTGCAAGATGAAATTCGCTCGCGCCTGGCCGAGGGCTACACCACGATGAAGATCAAGGTCGGTGGTGCCAGCCTGGCCGAGGATCTGGAGCGCGTCGAGGCGGCGCTGCATCTGGTTGACGGCGGCGCGCATCTGGCGGTGGATGCCAATGCCACCTTTGATCGGCAACGCGCGCACAGCTACGCCGATGCGCTGGCACCTTACGCGCTGCGCTGGCTTGAGGAACCCACCGATCCGCTTGATTTTTCTCTGCTGGCCGAACTGACGCTGCGTTACGCGCCGCCACTGGCGACGGGCGAAAATCTGTTTTCAACGCAGGACATCGCCAACCTCGTGCGCTTCGGGCGTCTGCGCCCCGATCGCGATCTGCTGCAGATGGATGTGGCGCAGTCCTACGGCATCGTGCAGTTTTCGCGCACGCTGGAGATGCTCAAGGGATTGGGCTGGCAACCCAGCGCGGTTTATCCGCATGGTGGCAACCTGATGACCCTGGCCGTGGTGGCAGGCTTTGGTCTGGGTGGCTGTGAAGCCTACCCCGGTGTCTTTGGCCCCTTTGCCGGCTTCCACGACGACGCCAGAATCGAGAACGGCATGATCACCTTGTCAGAGCGGCCCGGCATCGGTTTTGAAGGACAGAACGAGCTTTATGCGCTGATGCGAAGTCTGAGTTCTTGAGGGCTCCGAAATTCACGAGACCGTTGCAGCCACACGTGTCCGATGCAGATTACTTTCGCAACTGCAAGTCTAAGGCGCTTGTGAGCCGAGGGCGACGCAATGGGTGACTCCGCGACTGTCCCCCGGCCTCTGGTCTTGTCATCCCGGACTCGATCCGGGATCCAGTACCACACCACCACTGGATTGCGGGTCAAGCCCGCAATGACAACCGCGTGCGAGGATCTGGCCGATGGGGTACTCAGCGCAGCGGCATAAAGGGGGAGTCCGCAGGACGGAGGACAGCCGCGGAGCTGAGTGCCCCGTCGGCCTGATCCACCCACGATCCAGGCAGTCCCGAGGCATGGACTGCCGCGCTTCGCTCGCAGTGACGTTTTGCTCAGGGCCTCGCGATAACGAGGGTTCATCGCAAGCGTCCTACTTCGGACTACTGAGCCTTTTCACACCGGCAACAAAGCGCGCCAGCGTCTCGGACAGCACCCCTCGAGGGATCGTGATGTCGATCAGTTGGAAGCGTCCTCGCGTGGCCACGGCCTTGTCCAGCGCTGCCTTGAGTTCGGCGCGGGTGTTAACGCGCACGCCGTCGCCCCCCATACCGGCAGCCATTTCAGCAAAACCCCAGTGCCCCAGATCGTTGAAGCCGGACTCGGGTTGAAAAGTGCGCAGCATCTCCCAGCTTGCGTTGTTGAAGAGCAGCACGATCGGATCCCAGCCGTAGCGCTGGCAGTTGCCCAGTTCCCAGCCGGTCATCTGAAAAGCGCCGTCGCCAACCAGAACCAGCGGCCGCTCCCCGGTGGCGGCCTGCAGACCCAGACCAGCCGGAACGCCGAAGCCCATGGTGGCGTAATAGCCCGGCGCTACCAGCGCGGTGTGCTCGATCTCCATGGCCGTGAACAGGCAGTCGCCCATATCGGAGGCAATCGGCATCTTGCCGTGCGCAGCCATGAGATCGTTGACGGCGGTTGCAATGTCGGTGGGCCGGATCGATGCGTCGTCAGCCAGCAGCCCTGTGGGGAAGGCCTGCGGCGTCACGGAAAAAGCTTTTTCACCAGGCTCCAGGCGCTCCAGCATGCGCTGCACCAGCGCGCTCAGCGGCAACTGCGAATAGGTGTGGTACCCGATCGTGACGCGGCCATCAAGCGCCTGAATCGTCTTGCGCATGTCGATCTTGGTTTCCGATACGGCAAAATTGGTGTCACAAATGATCTCGCCGAGCAGGAACAGGCCGTCGGAACGTTCCACCAGTTGCGTCACTTCCGGAAAGCCGGCGACGCCCATGTAGGTGCCGACCAGCGGTGCGTCCTCGTGCGCCAGCAAACCGCGCCCCATGAAACTCGTCACCACCGGCATGCCAAGGCGGCGCGAGAGTTCGGCGACTTGTTCCTCCAGATCGTAACGACGCACTTCAACGCCCGCCATCAGAACGGGTGAATTTGCCGCACGCAGGTGCTCCAGAATCTCGTCAACGCAGGCGTTCAGCGCATCCTGATCCGGCGCTGCTGCCACTGCGGCGATCACCGGTGCACAGGGCAGCGACACCATGTCGCGCGGAATCTCGATGTAGACCGGCTCCGAGCGCTGCAGACAGCTCGCCAGCACGCGCGCAATGTCGGCCGGTGCGCGCTCTGCGTCGTCAAGCCGCACCTGATCGCAGGTGATTTCCTTGAAGATCTGAAACTGCGAATCCAGTGTCTTGGCCTGGTGGTGCAGCAGCAGCCCGGAGCGAGCCTCGCCTTTTCCAGGGCCACCCGAGAGCACCACCAGCGGCGACTTCTCGGCAAAGGCGGCGGCCACGGCGTTGACCATATTGAGCGCGCCGGCACCGTAAGTCACTGCCGCCACGCCCAGGGCACAGTTGATGCGGGCCGAGGCGTCGGCCGCAAAGCCCACAGCCGGCTCGTGCGAGAGGGTATAGAGCGGCAGGATGTTGGACTGCTCGATGATGCGGAAGTAAGGCAGGGCGAAGTCGCCCGGGATACCAAAAATCTGGCGCGCGCCGTGCGCCTTGAGTGCCAATAGCAGCGATTCGATCAGGTTCATGGGCTTTGCGTTTCTATTCTGTGGGTTTGAGTAAATTATCGCGGCGCTTGCGCGCAGGAAAGCTCCATACTGCGAACGCTGAACTGACTGCGGCGCAGCTTTCATGCAATGAGCGAGATTCGGCGACAATCCAGTTCCGTTTTTGTTTTTCTCGACCCGTTTTTTCATGCCCAGCACGACCAACTACGAAGTCCGCAGCGCAACGCCGCGTGACGCCAAGGCAATTGCCGAAATTGATGTCAACGCCAGCGCGGCGCACTGGCGCGAAGCGATTGAATACTGTGAACCACAGATTTATGTAGCGCTCGACGGCGCCCAGATCGTCGGTTTTGTAGGGTTTGACCGCTCGCGCGACAAGGGCACACCGCCGACCACCGGAGAAATCTGGAATATCAAGGTCAGCCCCTCGCATCAGGGCAAGGGCATTGGTCTGGCGCTGTGGGATGCCGCTAGAGAAGGCTTGCTGGAAGAAGGCTGCAGCACCGTCACACTCTGGCTGCCGCTGGGCAACGAACGCGCGCTGCGTTTTCATGAACTCGCCGGCTTCAAGCGCGAGATGAACAGCATCAAGACGGTGCCGCGGGGCGTCACGCGAATCGAGGAGATCCGGCTCAAACGGGCGTTGACCTAGCCATTGCTGTCATCCCGGACTCCTCAGCCGTCATCCCGGGCGCTCCAACTGTCATCCTGCGCGCTTCAACTGTCATCCCGGACGCTTCAGTTGTCATCCCGGGCTCGACCCGGGATCCATGCCTTGTGTGCCCTGGATTGCGGATCAGGTCCGCAATGACAACGAAGGACACTCGATGACAACGAAGGGCAGGCAATGACATCGAAGGACACGCAATGACAGGAAAGGCAATCAGGTGCGGCGCACCACCACGCTGCCAATCGAGTAGCCAGCACCAAACGAACAGATCATGCCAACGTCGCCGGCCTTGAAGTCCTCGTGGTGCCTGTGAAAGGAAATGATGGAACCGGCCGATGCGGTGTTGCCAAACTCGTCCAGAATCACCGGCGCATCGTCAGCCGTTGCATCGTGCCCCAGCAACTTGCGACCGATCAACTGGTTCATGGACAGATTGGCCTGATGCAGCCAGAAGCGTCGCACGCCAGCCGGTAGCAGATCGTGCTCGGCCAGATGCCGCGTCATGTGCTCGGCGGCCATCGGACAGACTTCCTTGAAGACCTTGCGCCCTTCCTGGTAGAACAGCTGATCGCGGTCGTCCGGATTGCGGTCTTCGCTGCGCGACATGAAGCCGGCGTTATTGCGGATGTTGTTGGAGAAGGTGGTGAGCAGCCGCGTGCCCAGCACTTCGAACGCGCCCGCAGGTGCGTCGTCCAGTCGTTCGATCAGAATGGCAGTGCAGACATCACCAAAGATGAAATGGCAATCGCGGTCTTTCCAGGCCAGATGCGGCGAGGTGATCTCGGGGTCCACCACCAGCACGGCGCGTGCCGAGCCGCACTTGACGGCATTGACCGCCAACTCGATGGCAAAGGTGGCAGAGGAGCAGGCCACGTTCATGTCAAAGCCGAAGCCCTTGACGCCGAGCGCGGTCTGGATTTCCACCGCCATGGCCGGATAGGCGCGCTGCATATTGGCGGCAGCGCAAATCAGGCCGTCAACATCCTCGGGCTTCTTGCCAGCACGCGCCAGTGCATCACGCGCCGCCGCCACACCGATCTCCGCCATCATGGAGATCTCACTGTCGGGTCGGGCACGAAATTTCGGGCGCATGCGCAGCGGATCAAGCACACCGGATTTCTCCATCACGTAGCGGCGCTTGATACCGGAGGCCTTCTCGATGAACTCGACGCTGGACTGCGCAATGGGCGTGCGCGTGCCCGCTTCGATCTCAGCGGCATGCATGGCATTTTCCTGATCCGCGAAACGATTGAAAGAAGCCACCAATTCTTCATTGGTGATGACTTCGGGTGGAATGTAGATTCCGGTACTGCTGATGGCTACACGATGCATTGCGGTGGTCCTGAATAAGTTCTGGGCTGGCGGAATCCAGCGAAGACCTGATTATCGGCTGAGTTGCGTATTGAAAATTCTGTCATTCGAGAGTCCGGTTCTCCTGCGTGCGTGGGTCGAGGGCGACGAGTGTTGGTGTCCGCTGTCATCCCGGACCTGGCTCTTGTCATCCCGGACCTGGCTATTGTCATCCCGGACCTGATCCGGGATCCAGTGCTACGCAACCACTGGATTGCGGATCGAGTCCGCAATGACAGCCATTCAGCGGCATAAACGTTATTGCCGTCAATCACCAATTTGGCAAAACCCCGAGTCCTCGCATTGTCAAACGACATGCACTGCAGTGCTTTCGCACGCGGCCAAATAGGGCTGTTAGCTCCTCTCTTCCGCCCGGCCCTAGTCCTCGATCCATACCACCTGCTTGCCTTCACGCTGCCACTCCTCATAGCGCTGCGCAAAGGCGTCTTCAATGCGATTGCGCTTGACCTTGAGCGTTGGCGTGACAAAGCCGTTCTCGGGGGTCCAGGGTTTGGTGACGACGGCCAGACAACCGAGTTTTTCGTGCGGCTCGAGCTCGTCATTGATCGCCTTGAGGTGCAGCTTGAGGGACTCGGTGAGCGCGTTCCTGGCCTCACTGTTGGAGCAGCGGGTCACGGCCTCCTGCGACAGCATGACCAGGCCCAATGGCTGCGTCAGCGTCGCGCCGGTCACGACACAGGCTTCGATATCGGGGTGCATGACCAAGCGGTCTTCGATCGGGGCTGGTGCCACGTACTTGCCCTTGCTGGTCTTGAAGATGTCCTTGACCCGACCCGTGATGCTGAGATAGCCGGCAGCATCGATGCTGCCCTTGTCACCGGTACGCAGCCAGCCATCGGCGGTCATGGCCGCAGCCGTTTGCTCGGGCTCACGGTAGTAGGCCTTCATGAGCGCCGGGCTGCGCATCTGGATTTCGCCAGTGTCCTGGTCGATGCGCTGCTCCACCCCGTCGTAGGGCAAACCGACGGTGCCTATCTTGGTGTTGCCGGGCAAGGTGGCGTGCGAGATGGCGCAGTTCTCGGTCATGCCATAGACCTCAACCAGGTCAAGGCCGAGCCTGCGATACCAGTGCAGAACCTCCGCCGGCATGGGCGCGGCACCCCCGGCGGCGATGCGACATTGATCGAGCCCCAGGCCTTTGAGAATCTTGCGCCGGACCAGCCAGCCCACCAGTGGCAAGCCGAGCAGTTTTTTGAGTTTTTCGGCCGGCATCTTGCTGTGCACGCCCTGCTGAAACTTGACCCACAGACGCGGCACCGAGAAGAAGATGGTCGGACGCGCGCGTTGCAGGTCCTGCACAAAAGTGTCGAGCGCTTCGGCAAAGAAGATGTGGCCACCGTAGCGCAGGCAGCCCTGTTCGATCAGCATGCGCTCGGCCACGTGGGCCAGTGGCAGGTAGGAGAGATAGCGTTCCTCCGTGTTCATGGGCACGCGCCGCGTGGCGCTGGAGATACCCCATGCCACGGTGTTGAAGGTATGCACCACACCCTTGGGCTTGCCAGTGGTGCCTGAGGTGTAGATGATCGTGCAAACCGCTTCGCCGTCTGGCGTTGGCGAAGACTTGAGGGGTTCGCTGCTGGCTAGCAGATCGGTCCAGAGCATGGCATTGATGGAAGGTGCCAGCGGCAGGGCGATCACTGGTAAATCGCTGGGCAGTCCGGTCTGCAAGTTGCCAACCTCGTCCATCTTGCCGACGAAACAGGCACGCGCTTCGCTGTGCGACAGGATGTAGGAGAGCGCTTCACCGTTGAACGTTGGGTAGACCGGAACCGAAACATGGCCTGCCATCAGGATGGCCAGATCCGCCAGCACCCAGTGTGCGCTGTTCTTGCCAATGATGGCGACCCGGCTGCCCGCTGGCCAGCCCTGCGCTTGCAACCAGTTGGCCATGCGCCGGACCTGATCGCCGGCTTCGCCCCAGCTGATGTCCTGCACCGCGCCACCGCCCATCGGCTGCGTCAGGAAAAGCTGTGCGGCACGCTGACGCTCCCAGCGGTAAAAACAAGGCAGTGTCAGGTCTTCGGGCGAT
>CAITQH010000462.1 GCA_903894475.1 uncultured beta proteobacterium | reverse complement strand
GTCGGCTGTTCGCCTTGCGGGACAGATCTTCAGCTCTGTCCCCAACCGATACCGGGCTGTCGCACCAGCGCGCCCTTGAGGCTTCACTTTCACTAGGTGCGCTAAGTCCTTAATTTTGAAAGATTTTCTCTGCAAGAAATGCTTCAAAATCAATTCTAAGTCCTTGATTTTATTGAAAAAAATTATTGCCAGCACGCTTGTGCGGTAAGCATTTGCTGATACAGTGCAAAAAAGTGCAATTAAGTGGTGAAATGTGTGTTCACGTCACTGGTTTTTTGTTTCCGCAACGAAAGGGTGTGCCGCGGTGTTTCAAGGTGCTTCGTCATTGAGTCTGGATGGCAAGGGCCGGCTGTCTGTGCCGACCCGGCACCGTGACGTCCTGAGCGCGACGGCGGCGGGCCAGTTGACGATCACAAAACATCCGCATGGTTGCTTGATGGTGTTTCCGCGCCCCGAGTGGGAAAAATTCCGCGAACGCATTGCCGCTCTGCCGATGTCGGCGCAATGGTGGAAGCGGATTTTTCTCGGCAATGCGATGGATGTACAAATGGATGCTACAGGCCGCGTACTGGTGTCACCCGAATTGCGCCAGGCGGCAGGCATTGCCAAGGACACCATGCTGCTTGGCATGGGCAACCATTTCGAGCTTTGGGACAAGGCGACTTATGACGCCCAGGAAGCCAAGGCCATGCAGGGTGACATGCCTGACGTCTTTAAAGAGTTTTCCTTCTGAAGGTCGACGGTGGATACCGCATGGCAACATACCACCGTATTGTTGAACGAAGCTGTTGACGCTCTGTTCACCAACCCGGACGCGCCCGACAATTCAAGCAACGCCAGCCAGACCTATGTAGACGCCACATTTGGGCGCGGAGGTCACAGTCGCCTTATTCTTTCCAGGCTGCAAACGCAAGGGCGATTGATTGCGTTTGACAAAGATCCAGAGGCCCTGCTTGAGGCCTCCAGCATTCATGATTCCCGATTTTCGATCCGGCATCAGGGATTTTCGCAGCTGGCCGAACTTCCAAGGGCGAGCGTCGCCGGCGTGCTGCTCGATCTGGGTATCAGTTCACCCCAGATTGACAACCCGTTGCGGGGCTTCAGTTTCAGGTTTGAAGGTCCGCTGGACATGCGCATGGACAGTACGCGGGGAATCAGTGTGGCGCAGTGGCTTCAGACTGCAGAACTTGAAAAAATTGCGGAGGTGATACGTGACTACGGCGAAGAACGGTTTGCTGGCTCGATTGCAAAGGCGATTGTTGCTCGCCGACAGGAGCGGGGTGCAATTTCAAGCACTACCGAGTTGGCCCAACTCGTGGCTGACACGGTCAAAACCCGCGAGCCGGGCCAGAACCCTGCAACGCGCACATTTCAGGCTTTTCGGATTTTCATCAACGCCGAGCTTGAAGAGTTGCAACAGGTCCTAGCCGCCAGTCTGGATGTTCTGCAGACCGGCGGACGGCTGGTCGTCATCAGCTTTCATTCACTCGAAGACCGAATCGTCAAACAGTTCATTGCGCGGCATTCGCGCGACGAATATGACCGGCGCACGCCTTTTGCGCCGGCCAAAGTGATGCGTTTGAAGGCATTGCACCGCATCAAGCCCGGCGCTGCCGAACTGGCTGCCAATCCGCGTGCTCGCAGTGCCATCATGCGCGTCGCACAGAGGACGCCAGCATGAGCCGGCGCGCGTTTTTCCTGCTGCTGGCGGTACTGGCAAGTGCGCTTTACCTGGTGAACGTGCAGTACGAGTCGCGCCAGCTTTATTCCGAGCTTGACCGGGCTCGCTCGCAGGCCCGCAACATCGAGACCGACTACGAACGCCTGCAAGTGGAAAAGCGCGCCCAGGCAGCGCCCTTGCGGGTCGAGAAACTGGCCAAGGAGCAGTTGCAGATGCGCACGGTCACGCCGGCTATTACGCACTATGCGAGTTATGCCGATGCCGCGTCCGCGCCGCAGCGCGCTGGGGCTTCGGCTTCGTCGCAAGGCGCCGCGGCTGTTCTGGGGCGAACCCAATGAGTCGCAGCGTTGTCTACACATCAAGCCCTCTGTTGGCAAGCAAGACGCCGGTCTGGCGCAGCAAATTTATTGTGGCTGCAATCGCTCTGGGCTTTGTCGCTCTGGCAGCGCGTGCCGCCTATATCCAGGTCTACGCCAACGACTTCTTTCAGCACCAGGGTGAAGTGCGTTTTGCGCGAACACTGGAGTTACCGGCCAATCGTGGCCGTATTCTGGACCGCAATGGCGTGATTCTGGCTTCCAGCGTGCCGGCTCCCAGCATCTGGGCGATTCCGGAAGACCTTGACCGTGACCCGGCTCAGCTGCGCAAGCTGGCCAGTTTGCTGGCGATGCCGGTGGCAGAACTGGACAGGCGTCTTGAAAATGAAGACAAGACCTTTGTCTGGCTCAAGCGCCAGGTCGATGAGTCGGTAGCGCAGGAGATCATGGCCCTGAAGCTCAAGGGTGTTTATCAGCGCAAGGAATACAAACGTCAGTATCCGGAAGGCGAAGCCACGGCGCATGTGGTCGGGTTTACCAATGTCGAGGATATCGGGCAGGAGGGTATTGAGCTCGCCTTCAACAAGGAGCTGTCCGGTCGCAACGGTTCACGGCGTGTCATCAAGGACCGCCTGGGGCGCGTGGTGGAGGATGTGGGTGAACAGATTGCACCGGTCGATGGTCCCGATCTGCAACTCAGCGTGGACAGCAAGGTGCAGTTTTTTGCCTATCAAAAACTGCGTGACGCCGTGTTGCTCAACAAAGCCAGGGCTGGCAGCGTGGTGGTGCTCGATGTCATTACCGGTGAAGTGCTGGCGCTGGCAAATTACCCCAGCTATGTGCCAGGAAAACGGCAGAATTTGAGCGGCGAGCAGCTGCGCAACCGGGCGCTGACGGACACCTTTGAGCCGGGCTCGGTGATGAAGCCTTTCACGATCGGGCTGGGTCTGGAAACCGGGCGGGTCACGCCACAGACCCTGATTGATACGGGCAATGGCAAGCTGACCATCACCGGATCAACGATTTCCGACTCTCATCCGAATGGCGTGCTCACGGTGGAGGGCGTAATTCAAAAATCAAGCAACATCGGCACCACCAAGATTGCGATGCAGATGCAGCCGCGCGAAATGTGGGAGATCTTTTCCAGTGCCGGTTTCGGCCAGAAACCACAGATCAGCTTTCCTGGCGCGGTGTCGGGCAAATTGCGTCCCTACAAGACCTGGCGGCCTATCGAGCAGGCCACCATGTCCTATGGCTATGGCTTGTCGGCTTCCCTGTTTCAGATGGCGCGTTCCTACACGGTCTTTACGAACGACGGCCTGATCATCCCGGTGACCATGCAAAAGAGCGCCGAGCCGGCGCTGGGCGTGCCGGTGCTGTCGGCGCGTACCGCGGGGCAGGTTCGCAAGATGCTGCAGATGGCTGCCGGCCCTGGCGGCACCGGACAGCGGGCGCAAACCATTGGCTATTCGGTTGGCGGCAAATCAGGTACCGCTTACAAGCAGATCGGCAAGGGTTACGGCAGCGCCGGAAATCGCAAATATCGGGGCTGGTTTGTCGGTCTGGCGCCGGTGGAAAAGCCGCGTGTCATTGTCGCCGTGATGATCGACGAGCCCAGCGCCGGGCAGTACTATGGCGGTGCAGTGGCTGCTCCGGTGTTCAGCGAAGTAGTGCAGCAGACCCTGCGCATGATGGGTGTTGCACCCGACGTGGCAGTCATGCCTCAAATCATGGCCAAGTCGGAAGAAGAGAGCTTTTGATGCTTGACTTCTCCACGCCATCCGATGCCGCCCGCTGGCTGCAAGAGCAGGTCAGCGGCACACTGCAAAGTGACAGTCGCCAACTGCGAGCAGGTGATGGGTTCATCGCCTGGCCGGGCTCGGCCAGCGATGCGCGCCGTTATGTGGCAGCGGCATTGGCGCAGGGTGCAGCGGCGTGCCTGGTGGAAAAGGCGGGCGTTGAGACCTATGGCTTCAGCGACCCGCGCGTGGCCACCTACAGAGAGCTCAAGGCCGCCAGCGGCCCGATTGCAGCGGCCTATTTCAAGCAGCCATCGCAACAGCTCAAATTGCTCGCGGTGACCGGTACCAATGGCAAGACTTCCAGTGTCTGGTGGCTGGCCCAGGCTTTGTCCAATCTGAAGCAGGTGGCACCCGTGCCTTGCGCCATGGTCGGCACGCTGGGCGTGGGCCGTCCACCCACCGTGCAGAGCACGGGTTTGACGACACCGGATCCCGTCCTGTTGCAGAAAACGCTGCGTGACTTTGTCGATGCGGGTGTCTTGGCCTGTGCCATCGAGGCGTCCTCCATCGGCCTGGCCGAGTCGCGCCTGCAGGGTTGCCAGATTCACAGCGCCCTGTTTACCAATTTCACGCAAGACCATCTCGACTACCACGGCAGCATGCAGGCCTACTGGCAGGCCAAGCGCGAGTTGTTTGCCTGGCCTGGTTTGCGCTCCGCGGTGCTCAATATCGATGATCCCAAGGGATTGGAATTGCTCGCCACGCTGGACGCGAGTGCGCTCGATGTCTGGAGTGTCTCCTGTGTCGGCCGAGCCAGGCTGCAGGCCAGCGACATCAGCCACGAGCCGCAGGGTCTGCGCTTCACCGTGCGTGAGTCTGGTGCTGAGGACGCAGGGCAAGTCCACCGACTGCAAACCGGCTTGATCGGCATGTACAACGTCTCCAACCTGCTCGGTGTCCTGGCGGCGATGCGCTCCATCGGTGTGCCGTTGGCGGCCGCGGTGGATGCCTGCGCTGCATTGGCCCCGGTGCCGGGGCGCATGGAGTTTGTTGGCCAGACTGGCCAGACGCTGGTGGCGGTCGACTACGCGCACACCCCCGATGCCTTGGCGCAAGCACT
Source organism: uncultured beta proteobacterium (assembly GCA_903894475.1). GTDB lineage: Bacteria > Pseudomonadota > Gammaproteobacteria > Burkholderiales > Burkholderiaceae_C > Rhodoferax. The sequence goes on along the minus strand of CAITQH010000462.1, from coordinate 2,624 downwards.
GCTTGCCCTGCGGCCGGTGAGCCGTCAGCGCGGTGGGAAGCTCTGGTGTGTCTTTGGCTGTGGTGGCGACCGCGATGCCACCAAGCGCCCTCTGATGGGCGCCATGGCCGCCAGCTATGCCGATCAAGTGGTGCTGACCAGCGACAACCCGCGCAGCGAAAAACCTGAAAACATCATCAGCCAGATTCTGCTCGGCTTGAGTGGCCAGCGGCCGCTGATCGTCGAGCCTGATCGTGCGCTCGCCATCGCGCAGACCCTGGCTCAGGCCGCGCCAGAGGATGTCGTGCTGTTAGCCGGCAAGGGGCATGAGGTTTACCAGGAAGTGGCGGGCCGGCGTTTGCCATTTTCTGATCTGGAGCAGGTGCGCCGCCTTCAGGGCAAGCCCCTGCTGCAGCCGACTGTGACGGCGGTGGTTCATGGCTGAAATGCTCACGCTCCTGCAGACGTGTCAGTTGCTTGGCACAGCGCGCCTGGTCGGTGCCGGCACCAGCGCCGCTGCCGTGGGCTTCTCGCGCGTTCACAGCGACAGCCGCACCCTGGAGCCGGGCGACCTCTTTGTGGCGCTGCGTGGTGAGCGCTTTGATGCCAACGATTTCCTGCTCGAGGCCAAGGCCAGGGGAGCAGTGGCCGCACTCTGCCAGGGCGACGCTGATGAGCGACTGCTTGCCGCCGGTCTGCCAGGACTGGTGGTGGCTGATGCGCAGCAGGCCCTCTGCCTGTTGGCAGTCAAGTGGCGGGCGCAATTCACGCTGCCGGTGATCGCCGTGACGGGCAGCAATGGCAAGACAACCGTGACGCAGATGATTGCCGCCATCCTGTGTGCCTTCAAGCCCGAAGCCTGGCTGGCCACCCAGGGCAATCTGAATAATGCCATCGGTGTGCCGCTGAGCGTGCTGCGCCTGCGCGCTCATCACGGACTGGCGGTGTTTGAGCTTGGCATGAATCATCCGGGCGAGATTGCTGCTTTGGCGGTGGTCGTGCAGCCGACGATCGCCCTGGTCAACAACGCACAGCGCGAACATCTGGAATTCATGGCCACGGTAGCAGCGGTGGCACAGGAGAATGGCTCGGTCATCGACGCGCTGGCGGACAACGGTACTGCGGTGTTTCCGTCGGACGACGCCTACAGCGCTCTCTGGCTGGCCAGGGCTGGCGCACGCGCAGTGTCGCAATTCAGTGCTGCCGACGGGGCTCTTGCAGATGTTCGCTGCACTGCTGCGACCTGGTCGGGCGAAGCCTGGCAAGTGACGCTGGCCACGCCGCTGGGTACGCTGCGGTATGCCCTGCACATTGCCGGTCTGCATAACGTGAAGAACTCCCTGGCGGCAGTAGCTTGCACGCTGGCTGCTGGCGTCAGCTTGCCGGCCATCGCCCGGGGTCTGGAGGCATTCGAGCCGGTGAAAGGGCGCTCTCGCGCACAACTGCTCAAGTGCGGAGGCCGAGCGGTCACGCTGGTGGATGACAGCTACAACGCGAACCCGGATTCAGTCCGCGCCGCCATCGAAGTACTGGCCACCCTGGCGGGGCCGCGTTTGCTGGTGCTGGGTGATATGGGTGAAGTGGGTGACCAGGGTCCGGCGTTTCATGCCGAAGCCGGCGCACTCGCGCGCAGCCTGGGTGTGGACGCCTTGTTCACCCTGGGTGAGCTCTCGCAGGCCGCCGCCAGCAGTTTTGGTGGCGGGCGCCACTTTGGCGACATGGCTTCGCTGCAGCAGGCCGTGCTGGCGCAGTTGGAGCAGGTTGGCAGTGTGCTGGTCAAGGGTTCGCGCTTTATGAAGATGGAACGCGTGGTGACGGCACTGATGGACCAGGCAGTCAAGGACAAGGAAGAAATAAATGCTGCTTAGCCTCGCTCAATGGTTGCAGTCGCTGTCGCCGGAATTCGGGCACTTCCGGGTCTTTCAGTACCTGACTTTTCGCGCCGTGATGGCGGCATTGACGGCGCTGTTGATCGGTCTGGTGGCCGGCCCGTTTGTCATTCGCCGCCTGACCGAACTCAAGATCGGGCAGCCAATTCGCGGCTATGGCATGGCCTCGCACCTGGTCAAGAGTGGCACGCCGACCATGGGCGGTGCGCTGATCCTGCTTTGCATCGCCTTCTCCACGCTGCTGTGGGCTGATTTGAGCAACCGCTTTGTCTGGATCGTCCTGCTTGTCACACTGGGTTTTGGTGCCATTGGCTGGACTGACGACTGGCGCAAGGTGGTGGACAATAACCCGGAGGGCATGAGTTCCAGAGAAAAATATTTCTGGCAATCCGTGATCGGTCTGTTGGCGGCGCTGTATCTGGTGTTCAGCATCTCGGAGAACTCCAACTGGCGCGTGCTCGAGCTCTTTTTCAAATGGGTGCAGTCGGGCTTTGACCTGAACCTGCCGCCCAAGGCCGGGCTGCTGCTGCCCTTCTTCAAGGAAATCAGCTATCCGCTGGGTGTGCTTGGTTTTGTCATTCTGACTTACCTGGTGATCGTGGGTTCCAGCAATGCGGTGAACCTGACCGACGGGCTGGACGGGCTGGCCATCATGCCGGTGGTGATGGTGGGTGCCTGTCTGGGCATCTTTGCCTACGTCACCGGCAGTTCGGTTTACTCCAAGTACCTTTTCTTTCCCTACATCCCGGGTTCCGG
>CAITQH010000461.1 GCA_903894475.1 uncultured beta proteobacterium | reverse complement strand
CAGGGTGAGATGGTGCCGCTTGCCGCCGCGGCGCTGGCCTGTCTGTCGCTGCCATGGTTCATGGTGGTGGGTGAACTGCAGAAAAACTCGCTGGCGATGGTGTGGTTCGCGCTGCTCGTGGCCAACTTGCACGGCTGGCTGATGCAACCGAATCGAAAACGCGGATTGGCGTTAATGGCCGTACTGCTCCTGCTTGGACTGACCCATATCGGCGTGCTGGGTGCTGGCGTGCTTGTAACGGCCGCAACCTCGCTGGCATTTTTACTCCGTCAACCGCCGGGTGGACGCTGGAAACTGATCCTGCCTTTGCTGGGCGCAGGTGTTTTGATTCTGCTGGCGACATCTGCGTTGGTTGCCTGGAAATTCGATGCGTCCCGCATCGCGCGCTTTGGATTGGCGTTCACCGACCCTTTTCAATTCTCTTGGGATGGACGGCATCCGCCTGGCCAGCCACACACCAGGCTCAGTCTGGACGGCTGGCTCCCGTTTCTCGGATTTGCGCTGGCTGTCGTTCCAGCACCGATCATCGCCTGGCGCAGACGCCATGAGCTCGAAGCCGCCGATTTCGCCGTGGTGATCGCTTGCGCACTGACCGTTCTCATGATGACCGGCCCGTGGTTCAGCCCGGATAAGTTAATGCGCTTCTACTTGATCGCTTTGCTCCCCACGATATGGCTTGTGTCCTTTGCGCTGACTCACATTGAACGCAAGGGATGGCGGCAGGCGGTGCTCAGCCTGATCTTGCTCATCGGCCTGGCAAGCTCAGCCTGGATCCTGGTTCCGGGAGGCAAGCCGGTTCTGGAAGAGACCACCATGGCGGAACTAAAGACTTTGTCTGGGCATATCCAGGATCCGGCGCATACCCTGGTTGTGGCCGGTCACGGCGTCGAGTGGTGGAGCGCCTGGTTTCTGCACACCCCTATCGCCCAGCCCCAGGCGCTTACACCCGATACCTGGCAGCGCTATCAATCCGTCCTGTTGCTGAAAGTAAAGTCTGGTGCGGTCAGCCTGCCTGGCCGTGGAGGACCTGGGCCGATGCGCGACCAAGGGGAACCGCCCCATCATCCCCACGGGCTGCCGGTGATCCCAGCGGACGCTGAACTGCTCCATGACGGCGCCACCCTGCGGCTCGTAAAAATCGACCCTGCGCCTGCATGGCCTTAAGCGCAGGCCACCTGATCAGAACTCCAGACTCAAGCCAAGGGTAGGCAGGCGTGGCATCGTGGTGTTGCGCGAGATGGCGACCGTCTGTGCTGTACCAGGTGCCGGGTAGCTGTAGTCGTAGTAGCGCCAGTTGCTGTGGTTGAGCACATTGGCAATCTCTGCTTTGAGCGTCAGCTTGTACTTGGGACCATAGATGACCTTGTTCACCCGCAGGTCCAGGCGCTGGTAGTCCGTCGCCTGCTGGGTATTGAGCGAAGGCGACATGGCGTACATGACAACCGGCCCATCCCCGCGGCTGCTGGCACCCGAAGAGGCACCCAGGTAGCCGGGTATCGGTGTGCCACTGCCGTAGCGTGCAACAGCACTGAAGCTGAGTGTGTTGTTCCAGCGGTAGCTGCCGTAGGCCGTGATGCTGGTGCGCTGATCGTGATCGCCCGAGAATTCCATGCCGGTGTCCGAGGTATAGCGGTTTTGGCTGCGGCTGAATGCCAACCAACCAGAAAATCCGTTAGCGCTTTGGCGCTGCAGCATGATTTCGACACCGCGTGCATAGCCGCTCAAACCGTTCGTGAGAACCGGGCCGGTCGTCGGGATGGCATAGCTGCCGCTGCTGGTGAGCCGAAACTGGGTCAATGGCGAGTAAATGAGTTGGCTCTCATTGCGCTCATACAGTTCGGTGTGCAAACGCCAACGGTCACCCAGATCCTGATCCAGGGACAGCGCTGCAGTGGTCGCACGCTCTGCATTGAGCCCGGGAGTTCCAAACTTGCCATAGAGGTTGTCCATCGAAGGAAATTGCGCGGTCTGGCCAAGGGCTGCGGCGACCTGGGTGCCAGGACGCAGTGCATAGCTGGCATCCAGGCGTGGCAGAAATACCGACTGACCCGTCGCGCTCGAATAGTCCCAACGGGCAGCCAACTTCAGCGTGAGTTGATCGTTCAGCAGCTTCGCGGTGTCTTGCAGATAAGCGCCGGATTCGACCGAGGACTTCGAAAAGTCTGCCACTGGGACCAATGCCGTTGACAGGGTTCCAACCTGGTAGTTCCAAAGCGATTGTTCCTTGAGTGAGGTCTGCCGCTGACGGACGTTCAGCCCGCCCTCCAGCGTCTGCTGATCGGAGAGGCTGTGCGTCAATTCCTCGTTCAGTCCGTACTGCGTGGCATCGGTGTCCATCAGCAAACCACCGGCACTGTTACGCTGCGTCTGGCTGTCCTTGGCCCAAAAGACCTGGGCCCGCGATGTCGTGCGTGGGCTCACCTTGGAGGTCCAGCGCAGGGTGGAGAACTCCTGCTGACCGGAGCCATCGGTCAGAGCGCCGAGACTCTGATTGCCCTCCAGGTTGGCCTCTCGGGCGAACTGCGAAGTGCCCAGCACGGTGGTCAAGCTCAGGTGGTTGCTGGGGTTGAGGTCATAGTCCAGCTTCACGTCCAAATCGCTGTAGCCCAGGGTGCTGGATTTGACTTTCAAACTGGAGGTCAAGTAGTCCAGGTAGCTTTTGCGCGCCGAGACAATGTAGGAGCCGCGCTGCTCGGTTCCCAGCGGCCCTTCTTGCGTCAGCGATGCGCTCAAGAAATCAACATCGAGCCGGGTGAAGGAGTCGTCCCGGCTGCCTTCGCGCGTATCGACCTGCACCGTGGCACCCGTGCGCCCACCAAACCGGGCGGGGGCCACACCGCTAAACAGTGACGAGGAGTCCACCAGGGAGCCGTTGACAATGGACACCGAGCCCAGGTCACCCTTATCGGTAAAGCCGTGGAAGGCGTTGTCCAGCAGCACGCCATCGATCACCACACCCACATGACCCGGCCCTGCACCGCGCACAGCGAACTGCCCATAGAAGTCCTGGTTGGCGCTCACGCCCGGCAGCGTTTGCATGGCACGCATGGGGTCATTGGCAAGTACGGTCGACAGGTTTTGCAAGTCGGTGTTGTTCATCGCATAGAGCGATGGGGTTGCAGGCATGGCGGACAGGCCTGATTTGCCCGTAACAGTGACCACATTCAAGGCACCCGCTGCTGTCGGCTTTACCGCCTCGGGTCCCAGCGGAAATTCCAGGTCCAGGGTCTGTCCGGCGGGAATCTTGAGCTTTTGACCGAGTTTGCTGTAGCCAACGGTGCTGACAGAGATTTCTACTTCACCCGGCTCCAACTGCGTCAATTCAAAGCGGCCGTGGTCATCGGTCATCGCTTCGCGACTTTGACCTGGCAGTTCGACCTTGACGCGCGCCAGTGGCTCCCTGGACTTGAAGTCAATGAGGGTGCCACGAAGCGTAGCCGTAGCCGTCACTGACACCTGGGCGATGGCACTCCAACTGCTCATGAGCAGACTGGTCAGGAGTAATCGGGATGGGAGATTGGAACGTGATCGCATGCGAGGTGTTGTTGAATTGAACATACCCGCAGCATAGAAATCAATTGTGGGGAAATTGTGTGCTGCATCGCACGCAACGCCCGCCACGGTGTCGCCGGGGCTGGCACAGTGGGTCGTGGCTGCGGCTTAGGGCTTTGCCAGCAAGAAGCTCAGCGGAATCTCCACACGGGCCGACCAATCGGCTTCGGAGTGTCCGGCACCGGCAAAAATACGGCTTTGCCAATGGGCTGGGTCATAGCCCATGTCCCGTCCGATTTCGTCGACCACCGCCTGGTGAATTCCATAGATGGCATCCAGCCCGGTGGTGCCGTGGTCCATATACAAACGGCGCGTATTCGCCTTCGCCAAGTGGCCTCGCAGGTAATGGAAGGCGGCGATGGGCAGGCTGGCATTTTGAAGCCT
>CAITQH010000460.1 GCA_903894475.1 uncultured beta proteobacterium | reverse complement strand
GTGCTGCCCAACAGGAAGTTCTGTCCTTCGAGCAGGTTGGCGATGCGCCTGAGGTAGGACTTGTAGGCGGCTGTCGCGTCCGCCGGGCGCAAGCGTGTCATGCCGGCGCTCATGGCTGCCCGGTCGGCAGCAAAAGCCTTGGCCGCCTCGGGCGGCGCCCCCTCGAACATGGCCGCAGCACCCTTGGCTTGCAGGCTGTAAGCCATGGCCGCCCAGAACAGCGTACTGTCAGCCCATTGCGCAAGTATCCGTGCCAAACCCCGGTGCTGCGCCGGGTACAGCGTGGGCGTGGGCTGCAGGTCTTCCAGTACGTTGCAGATCAAGGCGCTGTCGCAGTACACGTCGGAGCCGATTTGCAGGAAAGGTGTCTTGCGGTAACCGCCTGTGAGTGCCACAACATCCGGCTTGGGCATGATGGCCGGGATGATGACCGATTTCCAGGCCAGCTTTTTATATCCCAGCACGAGCCGTATTTTTTCGGAAAACGGCGAGGTCGGGTAATGGTGAAGGATGACGTCAGACATATCGATCCTGATCAGTTGAGGACGGAACTGGTTCGCTTCGCGTAACTGCGGTCTGTCGCGCAAGATGGACATCCGACAGCCCGTTTCGTCAGCATAACTTTACCAACTGCTTGCCAAAGTTCTTGCCTTTGAGCAAGCCCAGAAAGGCTTCGGGCGCTGCTTCCAGACCCTGCGCAATCGACTCGCGCGCGCGCAGTGTGCCACTGGCCACCAGTGTGCCGAGCTCTTTCAAGGCCTCCGGCCAGAACTCCATGTGTTCGCTCACGATGAAGCCCTGCACCTTCAGGCGATTCATCAGAATCAGTGCCGGGTAAGTCATAGGCAGCGGCGCGCCGTTGTAGCCCGCGATCATGCCGCATACTGCAATCCGGCCAAAGGCATTCATGCGCGACAGCACGGCATCGAGCACCATACCGCCCACGTTCTCAAAATAGCCATCGACACCAGCCGGACAAGCTTCTTTCAAGGCCCTGGACAGTGAATTTGCATCCTGGTACAGCTTGTAGTCGATGCAAGCGTCAAAACCCAGTTCCTCGACAGCGTAGCGGCACTTGTCGGGGCCGCCAGCAATGCCGACGGTGCGACAACCACGTGCCTTGCTAAGCGCCGCAAAGGCACTACCCACTGCGCCAGTGGCGGCGCTCACCACCATCGTTTGCCCGACCTTGGGCTCGATGATCTTGACCAGTCCGTACCAGGCTGTCACGCCCGGCATACCGACGGCACCAAGGTAGGCGCTCAGTGGCACATGGCGCGTATCGACTTTGCGCAATGCACCCATTTGATCGGCATCGACAACGCTGTACTGCTGCCAGCCACCCATGCCTACGACCTTGTCACCCACGTTGAATTTGGCATTGCGCGACTCAATCACTTCGCCGACGGTGCCGCCGCCCATGGTTTGACCCAGTGCCTGTGGCTGAGCGTAACTCTTGGCGTCGTTCATGCGACCGCGCATATAGGGGTCCAGACTCAGAAAATGGTGCTGCACCAGCACTTCACCCTCCTTGAGCGGCGGCGTCTCGCCCACCACAAGTTTGAAGTTGCTGGCAAGTGCTTCACCCTGGGGTCGCTGGTCGAGGTGAATCTGTTTGTTCTGTGGCATGGAAAATCCTCAAAAAAGTTGTCAATCGGTTGAAATGACGTTAAGCGCATTGCTGCTTCGGGGTCCGGTGGGCAAACGCTTGACGTACTTGAAGGTGCCGGTGCTGTGGGCACAGGCTCGTCCATCTTCGTCGAAAACGGTTGCCTCTGCAAAAGCCATGGTGGCAGTGCGGTGCATCAGGCGGCCTTTGCCGCTGAGCGTGCCACGCGCCGGTTGCATGAACGTGGTCTTCATCTCGATCGTGACCACGCCCATGTCGCTTTGCACGCTGCGCGAAGCAACCGCCATGGTGACGTCAAGCAGTGTCATCAAGGCGCCACCGTGTGTTACCGAAAACGAATTCAGATGCTCCGGCTTGGGCGCATAAGCAATTTCGGACAGACCACCCTCGAACAATTTGAGCTCGAACCCGAGGTGATTGACAAAGGGAATCGCAACGCCAAACCCAAAGCCAAAATTGTCTTCAGCCGCCTTGGACAACGCTCACCCCCCCGTCCACGGCTAGCCACTGCCCGGTGATGTGCTTGCCGGCGTCCGAGGCGTACAGCACACAAAGTCCCTTCAGGTCTTCATCGTCGCCCAGACGCTTCAGCGGCGCACCGGCAGCCAGGCGCTCCTCGCCCAGTGCCTTGAGCGTGCCCATGGTCATCTTGCTCGGAAAGAAACCGGGACAGATCGAATTGACCGTGATGTTGTACCTGCCCCATTCCGCGGCCAGGGCGCGTGTGAAGTTGATGACTGCTCCCTTGGAAGTGTTGTAGGCCAGCGTGGACAGACCGGGCGGGTTGCCGTTCAGGCCGGCAATCGAAGCCACGTTGATGATGCGACCGCTGCGGCGCGCGATCATGCTCTTCTTGGCAATCTGCTGGCTCAGGATGAAGTAGCCCCGGACATTGAGGTTCATCACCTTGTCCCAGGCCTCCAGCGGATGATCCTCGGCGGGCGCGCCCCAGGAGGCACCGGCATTGTTGACCAGAATATCAACATCCCCCATGCGCTGCAACGTCTCATCAGCCAGGCGCACGATCTCGGACTCCTTGGCGCAGTCAGCGGCAATCCAGCGCGCATCGATGCCGGCGGCCTGCAACTCGGCTGCTGCCTGTTCCAGATCTTCCGCTTTGCGCGAACTGAGCATGATTCTGGCGCCGGCTTCGCCCAGAGCGTGCGCCAGTTGCAATCCCAGGCCACGTGAGCCCCCGGTAACCAGGGCGGTTTTGCCTGTCAGATCAAAAAGCTGTTGGATGGTGCGAGTCATGGTCTCTCCGGTTAAAAGGCATCTTCGGGCATGCTGGCGCAGGTCGGGTCGCGTTGGGCAACCACCTGCAGCCAGGCCCCGATCTTGGGCAGTTCATAGTGGTAAAAATAGCGCGCTGCGCGCAGCCTGCCGACATTCTCTGGCAGTGGGTCCGCGGTATTGGCCGCGCTTGCTGCGAGCGCGACTTCGAGCCATATCCAGGCCAGCACGGTGTGTCCAAAAGCCTGCATATAGGGCACGGCGTTGGCCAGCGCGTCCGACGGATTGCCGGTGGACCAGGCAGCTTGAGTTGCCACGCCGACATCCTGCAGTGCCTTTGCCAGTGCCTGCGCGTGCTGCGTCAGTTCAGAGACCTGCTTTGCCCGCTGCACCGTTGCCATCATGCGCGCGCCCAGCAGTTGCAGGCCGCGACCGTTTTCCATCAGCACCTTGCGCCCTAGCAAGTCCATCGCCTGGATGCCATGCGTACCCTCGTGAATCATGTTCAAGCGGTTGTCACGCCAGTACTGTTCCACCGGGAAATCGCGCGTGTAACCGTAGCCGCCGTGAATCTGGATGGCCAGCGAGTTGGCCTCCAGGCACCACTCGCTGGGCCAGCTCTTGGCAATCGGCGTCAGCACCTCCAGCAGCAGCCGTGCCTCGTCGGCGGCTTCTGCAGCAGCCGTATGCTGTTCATCGACCAGGCGTGCGCAGTACAACTCCAGTGCCAGCGCCCCTTCGCCATAGGACTTCTGCGCCAACAGCATGCGCTTGATGTCGGCGTGTTCGATGATGCGAACCTGCGGCTGGGATGCGTCCTTGCCGCCGGCCGCCAGTGCCCTGCCCTGCGGCCGGTTCTTTGCGTATTCCAGTGAGGCGTAATAGCCGGCCAGCCCCAGCATGGTGGCAGCAATGCCAACGCCGATGCGCGCCTCGTTCATCATGTGGAACATGCAGCGCAGGCCCTCTCCGGGTTTGCCCACCAGATAGCCCACGGCACCGGAGCGACCGCCCACCGGATACTTGCCTTCACCAAAATTAAGCAACGTGTTGACGGTTCCGCGCCAGCCCAGTTTGTGATTCAGTCCGGCCAGCGCCACGTCATTGCGCTCGCCAGTCAGTTCACCGGCTACGCTCACCATCTTCTTGGGCACGATGAAAAGCGAGATGCCGCGCGTGCCGGCCACCAGCTTGCCGTCCTGCCCCGGTATCTTGGCCAGCACCAGGTGAATGATGTTCTCGTTCAGCTCGTGCTCGCCCGCTGAGATCCACATCTTGTTGCCCGTCAGGCGGTAACGTGCTCCCAGAGGATCGGCCTCAAAGCCATCGCCGTCAGGTACCGCACGTGTCGCTACATCCGACAGGCTGGAGCCGGCCTGCGGTTCACTCAGGCACATGGTGCCGGACCAGCGCCCGTTGAACTCGTTCTTCGAAAAGACCTCTTTTTGCAGCGCCGTGCCATGCACCATCAGCAGGTTGGCGTTGCCGGTGGTCAGCATGCCGATGTTGATGCTGATCGATGCGCACGCAAAGAACGAATTGGCTGCTGCCTCAATCGTGTAAGGCAACTGCATGCCGCCAACGTCGTAGTCCTGCGCCGCGCTGAGCATGCCTGATTCGGCGTAGGCTCGCTGCGCTACCTGTGTGGCTTGCGGCAGGATCACCTTGTCGCCGTCAAAGCGCGGCTCTTCCACATCGACGGTCCGGTTGAAGGGCGCAAATTTCTCGCGCGCAATGCGCTCGCAGGTGTCAAATACCGCAT
>CAITQH010000459.1 GCA_903894475.1 uncultured beta proteobacterium | reverse complement strand
GTATAGGCGTCCACCTTGTTGTTGAACACATCCCACAAATCCCGTTGCTGAGGGTTCAGCCCAAGGCGATCAAAGACCTCTGTCAAGCTGAGTTCACGCAGCCCAGGCGGATGCATCATCGCAGTGGCCTTGGTCGCCTCAGGTGGTCTCAGTTCAGTCGCCGGGGAACCTTTGCCATCCGATTGTGCCAAGCCCACCAAGGGTGCCATCAAGAGTATTGACCAAGCTATCTGCTTCATTTGAGTGGTTTCGGAACGCATGAACTACCCCAATCGCAGGGGGATGTATATCTTCATGCCGTCACGCTGCAGCAGCAGCGCAGCGGACTTCCCCGACTGGACTGCGGCAACGCCGGCCTCAGTGATCGTGCTTACCTGCTTTCCGTCAATTGCCAGGAGCACGTCACCAGGCTGCACACCTGCATGCTCGGCGGCGCCATTGACGCCTTCAACAATTAAACCAGCCGTCTTGCCCTCAGCCTGTTCGTCCTTTGACTTTGGCAGACTCAACAGCAGACCCAAACGTGCCACTGGATTGGGTTGAGTCGCGACGAGTTTTGGTGGTTTTACCGGATCAATTTTCGCGTCGCTCAGCGTGGCGTGCAGGCTACGCGGCGCCCCATGGCGCCAGATGTCAAGTTCGATCTGCTCGCCCGGTTGAGCCAGACTCACGTTGGCCGACAGGTCGCCGGCAAGGTCGATCGGTTTGCCGTTCACTGCCAAAACCACGTCACCACTCTCCAGACCAGCTCGCTCGGCAGCACTGTCTTTCTGCACGTCGTTGACCAATGCACCCGACGGCTTGTCCAGTTTGAAGGCCTCCGCCAGCGTTTGATTGACATCCTGCACTGAGACACCAAGCCTGGCATGGCTGACCTTGCCAGTGCTCAGAATTTGCTGTTCTATACGTTGTGCTACGCCAATCGGAATGGCAAACGACAGGCCCTGATAGCCCCCCGAGCGCGAATAAATCTGTGAGTTGATCCCGACAACCTCACCCCGCATGTTGATCAGTGGGCCGCCGGAATTGCCTGGGTTAATCGCAGCGTCGGTCTGAATGAAGGGGACGGAGCTGTCACCAGGCAGTGAGCGTCGGGTGGCACTGATGACCCCGGCTGTTACCGTACTCTCAAAACCAAAGGGTGATCCTATGGCCATCACCCATTCGCCCACGCGCAGCGGCGTGGGTGGCGTGAGTGATACGGCCTGGAGCTTGCTGGCATCAATCTTGAGTACAGCAATATCGGTCAATTTGTCGCTGCCCAATAGTTTGGCGACGAACTCGCGACGATCTGTCAATTTGACCACCACTTCCTCTGCATCGCTGACCACATGGGCGTTGGTGAGGATCAAGCCGTCAGAACTGACGATGAAACCAGATCCTTCGCCGCGCGTCGGCATTTGGATTTGTGGCGGCAAGCCGCCAAACCGCTGCTGGAAGCCGCGCAGAAAGTCGCTCATGGCATCTTCTTCTTGAGACTTCTGTGCATCGTTGCTGCTGTCCCCGGAAGCGTCGCCCGATGTCGATACTTTTCGCGTCCCACGAACACTGATATTCACCACCGTCGGGGCGAATTGAGCTGCAATGCTGGTCATGTCTGGAAGTGCAGCCGGATTAGGCACGATCGCGGTTGCCATCCGCACAGGCTGAGCACTACTGACTTGGGGAAGTCCTGCGCTGGCGATACCCGTGATTAGCAGAATCGTCGGGAATGCCAGGCGTGACAGGGGTCGGTATTTCTTGTAATTCATGATCTGTTAGGTAGGGTATGTATCACTGACTATGCGCGTTCTCGCACGGTTGACGAGGACGGCAACAAGTACCGCAGCCGCAGCCGAACTCGCCATCAATGGAGACGCCGCGAGGATCTGGGCAACGCCATCGAGAGCTTCGACGCTGACCTGCTGAACACGGTCAACGAGCGCGATCACATCGCTCACCTGCACATTCTGAGCGTCTGCCATCTGCACACGCAGGTCTGGCCAACTGCTGCGAAATCGAATCTTTGCAAAAGTGCCGTTGGCGATGGAGACAAGCGCGAGCACGCCCAATGGCCTCATAAGGTGTTCCAGCAAGCTGCTCTGCAAGGTCACAGGAGCTGTTTCATAGACCTTGCCGACCATTTGCGCAAGCATTCGATCTTGCACCTCTGGCGGCGCGGACTCATACGCCTGGCACACCAACTGATCAACGGGGACTTCTTTCGCCGAAAGATCTCGCGAAGTCTGCGTAAGAACAAAGGGCGTGGCATTGGAATTGGAATTGGAATTGGAATTGATAATCGCGATCTCCTGGTTGAGAGGACCGCCCAAGAAGATGGGCGTCTGACTGTCAAAGGCAATGCCTATGTCGAAGTGGTCAGTGTGGTCAAGTGACGTTGCTGGCAGGTACCGCCTTTGTGAAGTACTGGCAAAGAACGAAACCATCTCGATGCTCGCTGGCGTTTGACCGAAGACCAAAGTAGTCATTGCCCAATTCGACGCTGCGCTACTGAATTACATTTGTCTCCATTCCTGACGTTCGATTTTGACGGTCAGCTTCGGAAAGAAGCGGCTGCACAAAGCTTTGAACTACTCGATACAAAGCCGCCATCGACTGTGGTGATTTCCACTGAATGTCTAAGGCGGTGCTACATGTCGCCTAGAATCCCGGCAAAACCGACTCCGGAGAGGTTACTGTCTTGAAATTTGTGCGCCTTGCAATCATCGTTGTCTTCATTCTGACTGTGATATTGATTGTTTGCGGCACATACTTTCCGGGCTCTTAAGCGGGTAGATCCTTCCGACGACTTATCTGGCGGGCGTCGGAGAAGAATGGTTGACATCAGAAGACACCGAGCCGAAGTAGAGATTTGCGATCTGCCTGCTCCAGACCGGCCATTCGAGAGACAGGCATACCCCAAGCCAGATGCCCTATCCGAGACGCCGACAAAGGGTGGACAGGGAAGTGGCGTCTGGCACTTCAAATCATGATCGCCGACTAGCGACCACGCATTCCTTTGAGACCGCCGACTGCGGGATTGGGAAGCACCGACACAAAGACGGCCTTTCGATCAACGCTGAGCTGGGTTGCAGCGTTCTTCATTGCAAGTTGATCGGCGGCAAGGGCCGCTGCATTTCCAGCCTTTATATCTGCCTTCCACTGGGCTTGCGCGGATTGCAAAGCGGCTTGGTCGGCTGCCAACACTGGTTTTGCGTCGGTCTTTAGCTGTGTGAGCGCGGCATTCAGGTTGTTGGCTGCTGTTACCAGACTGGTCCGATCTGCCGTCAGAGCGGCCTTATCGGTGGCAAGCGCCGCGGTGTTGCTGCTTGCTTTGTCGGCCTGAATCTTCAGCATGTCAAGTTGTACC
>CAITQH010000458.1 GCA_903894475.1 uncultured beta proteobacterium | reverse complement strand
CAAGCCGTGACTCGGTGCCAGTGCCGTCAGCCAGGCTGTGAAGTCCGCCTTGCGCTGCAAGTCAGGCCAGTCCACTGCGTTGCTTGGTATGGGTTCGGTGGATGGGGCATGGCTCATGGATAATCCATTCTACAAACCCGAACGCTTCCGGTTCGTTTTCAACCCGCTGCCAGATAGCCACTACCCCTGAGTCCATGCCCATTTTGCTGCTCAACCTGAAATGCAGCCCGACGGCCCTGTTTGCTTGCGCCCTGCTGCAGGCGACATCGCTATGCGCCCAAGGACAGACGGACCAGGCACCATTGACACTCAGCGCCAGCCCATTGCTGCAGGAGGAGATCACTGCGCCGCGCAGCGCCCTGCCGACATTTGTTTCCGGTGAGCGCCTGTTTGGTCACCCCGATCTGGAAACGGTGGTGGAAGGCCAAGCCATGTTGCGCCGAGGCGACCTGATGATCAAGGCTGATCGGCTGGAGTATGACCAACCCAGCGATCTGGCCCGAGCCAGAGGCGCAGTTCGAATCAATCGCGCTGGCAATGTCTATGAAGGCCCTTTGCTGGAACTCGAACTCGACGCTTTCAAGGGGTTTTTTAGTCAACCAAGTTACTACTTTCCCAAGAATGACGCCAACGGCCAGGCCGATCGTGTCGATTTCATCGATGAGCAGAGATCGATCATCCACAACGCCAGCCTGACAAGCTGTCGGCGCGTGCCGGGACCGGACTGGCTGCCAGCCTGGATTTTGCGTGCGGCAACGATCCACATCGACAATGAATCGGACGTTGGCACGGCAGAGGACGCCTTGCTGACTTTCAAGGGCTTGCCCCTGCTGCCGGTCCCGTACCTCAGCTTTCCCTTGAGCGACAAACGTAAATCGGGTTTGATGCCGCCGACGCTGGGCCTGGACAATGTCAATGGCGCGGTGATCGCGGTACCGTACTACTGGAACATTGCGCCAAACCTGGATGCCACGTTGACACCGACTGTGATGAGCAAGCGCGGCGTCAATCTGGCCAGTGAGTTTCGTTACTTGCAGCCTGATTATTCGGGTCAGGTGCGGCTCGATCTGATGCCCTCTGACCTGCTGCGCGACAGCAATCGCTGGGGTCTGGCACTCGGGCATCAGGGCACCGTAAGGAATGGCCTGACCAGACTCATGACGGACGGCGGCCTGTTCTTTAATCTGGGTCTGAACCGGGTCAGTGACGACAATTACTGGCGCGATTTTGCAGGCACTTCGGCTTCTTTGACACAACGCCTGCTGGCCAACGATGCTTCCTTCTCGTGGAGCAATGGCTATTTTTCCAACAGCTTTCGAATGCTCAAGTGGCAGACGCTGCAGGACCCGACGGCGCCCATCACGCCGCCTTATGACCGCCTGCCGCAACTGGCAACGCGTTTTGCAAGAAGCGATGTGGCTGGCTTCGACTATTCGCTCGACGCCGATTACACCCGCTTTCAGTCCGACAGCGCTTCCACACTGCAGCCCAATGCCCAGCGGATTTTTTCCTTGCTGCAGATCAGTCGGCCCTGGATCGGTGGGGCCGGTTTTATCACGCCCAAGCTGCAATTGCATACGGCCAACTATCTTTTTGACGCCCCGCTGTCGAACACTGCGACCTCTGCCAGTGTGGTGGTGCCGACCTTCAGTCTGGACAGTGGCCTGGTGTTCGAGCGCGACATCAGCTATTTCGGCACCCGTTTTCGTCAGACCCTGGAGCCGCGTGCCTTTTATGTGAATACGCCTTACCGCGATCAGAGCCTGCTGCCCAATTACGATTCGGGCGCCAAGGATTTCAATTTCGCGACCATCTACACAGACAATGCCTTTGTCGGCAACGACCGTATTTCCGACAGCAACCTGCTGACGCTCGGTGTTTCAACCCGCCTGCTGCATCCCGAAAGCGGCGCTGAGGCTGCACGCTTTGGCATTGCACAGCGCCTGCGCTTCAAGGACCAGAACGTTACGCTTGTGCCGACCGATCCGCCAGTGGTGGACCGGATCAGTGACGTCTTGCTGGGTGCGTCCATCAATTGGGATCCGAAGTGGTCGTTTGATTCGACAGTACAGTTCAACCCTAAGACAGAACAGTCGACGCTGGCAACGATCGGTGCTCGCTACAGTCCTGGCCATTATCGGGTGGTGACCGGAACCTACCGCTATCAGAGGGAAGTCAGCGAGCAAATTGACCTTGGCTGGCAGTGGCCGCTGAACGATTTGTGGGGTGACCGGGGACAGGATCTGGGATCCGGGCGTGGCCAGGGCGAAGGACGCTGGTATAGCGTGGGACGCCTCAACTACAGCCTCGATGAGGGCAAACTGGTTAACGCTGTTATCGGTTTTGAGTACGATGCGGGGTGCTGGCTTGGCCGAGCGGTGCTGGAAAAGCTGCAGACAAGCACTTCAACGGCCAGTCAGCGTGTCATGTTTCAGCTCGAGTTTGTTGGCTTGGCCCGTTTGGGTGCGAGCCCTTTGAAAACCTTGAAAGAGAATATTCCAAATTATCAGTACCTGCGCGAGCAGGGTGGCTCTCCCAGTCGTTTCAGCAACTACGAATAACCCATCATGACCCATCGCCTTGTCGCCCTGATTGTGGCCAGTTTTTCTCTCATTGCAAGTTTGCCATCGCCCGCGCAGGGGTTGCGGCCGTCGCTTGGGCTGAGTTCGGTTCCGTCTGCGACCCGGACGCAAGCCGAGGTCCAGCAGGCCGCCGACTACATTGTGGCGGTGGTCAATTCGGAGCCTCTCACCAACAGCGAAGTGCAGCGTGAATTGCAGCGACTGGTGCAGCAAATGACGCAACAGCGCAGGCCCTTGCCTGAACGCAAGGAGATGGCACGCCAGGTCCTTGAGAACCTGATCAATCAAAAAGTCCAGTTGCAATCGGCCAGCGAAACCGGCATTCGAGTTGATGATGCGGCGGTTGACCAGGCGGCGCAAAACATTGCCCGCCAGAACCAGATGGACGTGGCTGAGTTGCAGCGCCGCATTGAACAGGATGGCCTGGTGTTCAGTCAGTTTCGCGCTCAATTGCGCGAGCAACTCATACTGACGCGTCTGCGTGAGCGGGAAGTCGAGCCGCGCGTGCGGGTTTCCGACCTTGAAGTCGATCAATACCTGCGCGATCAGCAAAGCAATACCGACCCGGCAAGCACAGAGATCAACCTGGCTCAGATTCTGGTTTCGGTTCCAGATAACGCCACTGCGCAGCAGATGGCTGATCTGCAGGGCAAAGCGCAAAAGGCGCTGGATCGTGCGCGTGCCGGCGATGATTTTGCGGCTCTGGCGCGCGAGTTTTCTGATGCGGCAGATCGTGCCAACGGTGGTCAGCTTGGCTTGCGCACGGCCGACCGTTACCCGCCACTGTTTCTGGAGGCAATACAAAACCTGGAGGTAGGTGCCATTTCCGCTGTGCTGCGTTCAGGGGCCGGTTTTCATATTCTCAAGTTGCTTGAAAGAAGGAATGCCGGCTTGCCGCCGATGACGGTCACGCAAAGTCGGGCGCGCCATATATTGTTGCGTGTCAGCCCGCAACTCAGCGAGGCGGCTGCGCGGGACAAGCTGGCCGAATTCAAGAAGCGACTTGAAGCCGGCCAGGCTGATTTTGCGGCGCTGGCGCGTGACAATTCAAAGGACGGCAGCGCGGCGCAGGGCGGTGATCTTGGCTGGGCCAATCCGGGCATGTATGTGCCCGAGTTTGAGGATGTCATGGGTCGCCTGGCGCCGGGGCAGATCAGCGACCCGCTGGTATCGCGCTTTGGTGTGCACTTGATCCAGTTGATGGAGCGCCGCAATACGGCGCTGAGCCTTCGAGAGCAACGCGAGGCTGTGCGAACCGTCTTGCGTGAAAAGAAGCTGGATGAAAGTTATGTCAACTGGGCGCAAGACCTGCGCGGTCGCGCCTACGTGGAAATGCGCGAGCCACCGCAATAGTGACCCCCACGTTTAGGGAGCCAGCAAATGCAAATACACCCACTCGTCACCGAGAGGAGGACCGACGTGGCGATCCATGACTTCCTGGATTGCCGCGTCGCTGACGCTCATCGCAATGACGAAAAAGGTACTTTTGCAATTTCCGACTCCCTTAGCGAATGAAGCATATTCCGCGCAAGCGCTTTGGTCAGCACTTTTTGGCTGATGCAGGTATTGTCGATTTGATCGTTGACGTGATCGATCCGCGGCCCGAACAGGTGATGGTCGAAATCGGGCCCGGTCTGGCGGCCCTGACCCAACCCCTGGTACAGCGTCTGTCGCATCTCACGGTGATCGAACTGGACCGCGATCTGGCCGTGCGATTGCGTTCAAACCCCAAGTTGACCGTCATTGAATCGGATGTGTTGAAAGTCAATTTTGCGGAACTGGCAAGCTCGTTGGCAACAGCCCCCTGCGGGGGCAGCGCAGTACGCGAAGCGACCAGCGCGGGGGCATCAAAACTTAGAGTGGTAGGCAACCTGCCGTACAACATTTCCACGCCGATTCTGTTTCACTTGCTCGACTTCGTTGATGTTATCGAAGACCAGCACTTCATGCTGCAAAAAGAAGTGGTTGACCGCATGGTGGCGCGCCCGGCGAGCGCTGACTTTGGTCGCTTGAGCGTGATGCTGCAGTGGCGTTACGCCATGGAAATGGTACTTTTTGTACCGCCTGAAAGCTTCAACCCAGCGCCCCGGGTAGACAGTGCGGTGGTGCGGATGGTGCCGCACAAGCATCCTGCGTCCATCGATGGCAAGCTCTTGAGTGAAATGGTGCGGGTTGCCTTCAGCCAGCGCCGCAAGCTGTTGCGCCATACCCTGGGCAAGTGGCTGCAGGAGAAGGCCTACGGCGGCGAGTTTGACGTACAACGCCGCGCCGAAGAAGTGCCGGTGGCAGAGTATCTGGCCTTGGCCGCGAGCCTGTAGCAGAAAGAGCAATTTTCCGACGGGCCGCCCCTAGGAAAATTAGCCCCCTCGGGGGGCAGCGCAGTACGCGAAGCGACAAGCGTGGGGGCTATCTCAGGCTGCAGTCAGCCAATAACCCGCATTAAAGGGGCTGCTCATGCGCAGCGCCAGGGGCGAGATGTCCAACAGTTTGTCGGTGGGCATTTTTTCGCCCGAATCGGTTGTGAGCTCAATGCCCGGGACGGCGTGGCCGCCCACGTTCACTTCTTTTGCCTCGTTCGCCCGTTCTGCTTGGCTGGTGTGTGCAGAACGGGCTACAGAAAAGAATAGAAACATCGGAACGGGATCTTTCGGTCGCTCCAATAATCTGCGGCGTCCCGGAAGATATCAAGCAGCTGTTCACGGGCCTCTTTGTCGAACTTGGCGTTGGCCGGAATGTGTTCCAGAACCACGATAAAGCCAGGCTGAGGACCCGATTTGTGTACCGGGTCGGTCATGCTGTCGTAAAGCGCGTCAAAATTCTTTCCAACGTGGACTGAAAGCATGAATTGCTGGCCGATCAAGTCCAGCACGTCCTGTTTGGTCTGGGCGTTGGCCAGGTTGGCATACAGGAAATGCTGATTCAGGGCCTGCGCCGCATCCTGCAATTCCTGCACCCTGAAGGCGCGGATTGATTGGACGATATTGGGCCGAATGCCGCGCAGTGGCACATCTGCTAATGCACCCTGTGCCGTCGGTGTTTCTAAGGTAAGTGACATATTCATTCCTGCTTCACTCTGCAAAATAAAAAACCTATGGAGCGATCCTGCGGAAGCTTGCATAGTGATCGTTCGTGTAATAACAGACCTCGGGCCTGCTGGCTGCTCCCCCGCACACAATGCGCCGGGCACCCCGGTCGCGTGAACCCGGCGTTGCGACGGTGTACTCACGGTAGTAGCCGCGCTTCTGCATGGGCAGCAGACGCTCGCGGTTTCCAAATACCATACCGTCCTTCTCATGTGCAAACGGGCCGCCCTGATGGATCAGCCTGTAAGTTTGCAACGCCGGCTCCGGCAAAGCGGAGTCCGAAACCGTGGCTGCAAATCTTGCGACGCCAGACTCCTCAGCCCGCACCCCAGCACCGACAAGGCAGGCCAAAAGCAAGAAGCCAGTAAACACTAACTTGAAGCTTTTTGATCCGTACATGGGAATTACACTTCTCGCAACGCTCCCGGTTAACCCAGGAAATTCATGCTCGTAGTGTCGCGCATTTGGCCGAAAAAAGCAAGTCACTGCCTAATAAGTAGGCAGAGAAATTGACAGGAAATTACAAGGAGTATGCGCTAACTTATCTTGAACATGCTAGCGGGTCGCATTTGCATCGGCGACAGTGAGCGCTGTCATGTTAACGATTCGCCGGACCGTTGCGCTGGCAGTCAAGATGTGGACCGGTTTGGCAGCGCCTAGCAGCACCGGGCCAATGGCAATGTTGCCGCCGGCAGCGGTCTTGAGCAGGTTGTAGGCAATATTGGCGGCATCGATATTGGGTAGCACCAGCAGGTTGGCGTCGCCGTTGAGGGTGCTGTTGGGCATCAGCGCGGCGCGTGCGTGGCCGTCGAGCGCGACGTCGCCGTGCATTTCACCATCTACTTCAAGCCAGGGCGCCTGGGTGCGCAGCAGTCCCAGCGCGTGGCGCATCTTGAGTGCGCTGGGCTGGCTGCTGCTGCCAAAATTCGAGTGTGACAGCAGAGCCGCTTTGGGACGAATGCCAAAACGCATCATTTCCTCGGCTGCCATGGTCGTAATTTCAGCCAGCTGTTCGGCGCTGGGGTCGTAATTGACGTGCGTGTCGACAATGAACAGCTGACGCTCCGGCAACAAAACGCAGTTCATGCAGGCGTAGGTGCCGACATGGGCGCGCATGCCGATCACCTGATCGATGTACTGCAGGTGCATCGAAGTCGTACCCCAGGTACCGCAAATCATGCCGTCGACGTCGCCCTTGTGCAGCAGCATGGCGCCGATCAGCGTCAGGCGGCGGCGCATTTCGATCTTCGCGACCTGGGCCGTCATGCCCTTGCGCTCCGTCATGCGGTGGTAAGTTTGCCAAAAATCGCGGTAACGATCATCTTTTTCGACATTGACGACGTCATAGTCCGCGTCCTGTTGCAGGCGCAGGCCGAATTTCTCGATCCGCTCGGCGATCACATGCGGGCGTCCGATCAGCGTTGGCCGTGCCAGACCTTCGTCCACCACAATCTGGGCGGCACGCAAGACGCGCTCTTCCTCACCCTCGGCGTAAGCGACACGTTTCTTGAGGCCCATCTTTGCGGCGGTGAAGATGGGCTTCATCACCGTGCCGGAGGCGTAGACGAAGCTTTGCAGCTTCTCGCGGTAGGCGTTCATGTCCTTGACCGGGCGCTGCGCCACACCGCTGTCAGCCGCCGCCTGGGCTACTGCCGGCGCAATCTTCATCATCAGGCGCGGATCGAAGGGCTTGGGGATCAGGTACTCTGGACCAAACGCAAGCTGCTCGCCAGCGTAGGCTGCCGCCACTACCTCGCTTTGCTCGGCCTGCGCCAACTCGGCAATGGCGTGCACCGCGGCGATTTCCATCTCCATCGTGATCGTCGATGCGCCGGCATCCAGCGCCCCCCGAAAGATGTAGGGAAAGCACAGAACGTTGTTGACCTGGTTGGGGTAGTCGGAGCGACCGGTGGCGATGATCGCATCGTCGCGTACCGCCTTGACCTCTTCAGGCAGGATTTCTGGCGTCGGATTGGCCAATGCAAAAATCAACGGTTTGGGCGCCATCTTGCGAACCATGTCGGCTTTCAGCACGCCGCCGGCCGACAAACCCAGAAAGACGTCGGCGCCCTCAATGATTTCACCCAGCGTGCGGGCCGAAGTCTTCTGGGAAAAAACAATCTTGTCTTCGTCCATCAACTCGGTGCGACCCTCATAGACCACACCCGCCAGATCGGTCACATAAATGTTGTTGCGCGGGATGCCCAGCTTGACCAGCAGGCCCAGGCATGCCAGTGCCGCTGCGCCAGCACCCGAGGTGACCAGCTTGATGGTCTTGGGGTCCTTGCCGACGACTTTCAGACCATTCAAGATTGCTGCTCCAACGCAGATCGCGGTGCCATGTTGGTCATCGTGGAAGACCGGAATCTTCATGCGCTCGCGCAGCTTGCGTTCAACATAGAAGCAGTCTGGCGCCTTGATGTCCTCCAGGTTGATGCCACCAAAGGTGGGCTCCAGTGAAGCGATGATGTCAACCAGTTTGTCGAGGTCGTGTTTTTCATTGATTTCAATGTCAAACACATCAATGCCGGCGAACTTCTTGAACAGCACGCCCTTGCCTTCCATTACCGGCTTGGCCGCCAGCGGACCAATGTCTCCCAGGCCGAGCACGGCCGTGCCATTGGTGATGACCGCCACCAGATTGCCGCGGCTGGTGTACTTGAAAGCGTTGTTCGGGTCCTTGACGATTTCTTCGCAGGGCGCTGCCACGCCGGGTGAATAAGCCAGTCCGAGGTCATGCTGGTTGACCAACTGCTTGGTGGCGGCGATGCGGATTTTCCCGGGGGTTGGAAACTCGTGGTATTCGAGAGCGGCACGGCGCAGGATGGCGCGCTTTTCTTCGGCGGTGACGGGGGTCTGGGGCATGCTTGTCTCCTGCGGTGATCCGTATGGCTGAAAAGTCAGCCTGTCAGCTCTGGTACAGGGTGGAAATTGTAGACCCTGCCAGTCCTGGACCCGCTGCTAAGCCGTTTCGGTGGCGCTGTGCTGCAGCCAGGCCAGAAAGGTCTTCATCACGGGTCGCTCGTCGGCACGCTCTGGCAAAACCAGATAGTAGGCGCGGTTGCTTGGAGCTACCTGCTGGCAAGCCACTACCAATTCACCGCGCTGCAACTCGGCTTCAATCAACAGGCGCGGAACCAGCGCCAGGCCCAGACCATGAACTGCAGCTGCCGCGGTCATGGAGAACAATTCGTAGCGCGGCCCCGACAGGGCCAAGGGTGCCGCTACACCCAGAGCCTCAAACCATTGGCGCCAGGCCGTTGGTCGTGTACTTTGCTGCAGTAGCGGAAAAGCAGCCAGCGCTTGAGCCGGCAGCGTCGTATGCGAGCCCAGTAGCGCTGGCTTGCAAACCGGCACCATGTCTTCGGCGAGCAAACGAATCGCCCGAGTGCCGGCCCAATTAACCATCTGATCAGCAGACCCGGCGTACAGCGCGGCATCAAACGGTGTATCAGCAAACAGGAAGGGGCGCGTGCGGGTTTCGATGTGAACGGTGATTTCGGGTTGTAGTGCGGCCAGTTCGGGAAGGCGCGGGAGCAGCCAGCGCGTTGCAAATGTCGGCACTGCTGCCAGATGGATACTGCCACCCCGGCCTTGAGTCGACATCACGTCGAGCGTGTCTTGTTCCAGCGCTTGCAGACGTGCCGCCACTTGCGCCGCATACTCGGCCCCCCGCTCACTTAGCGTTACGCCGTGGCGAGTGCGCCGAAACAGGGCTACGCCGAGGAATTCCTCCAAAGCCGTGATCTGTCGAGACACCGCGCTTTGGGTTAGCGCCAACTCTTGTGAGGCGCGTGTGTAACTCTCGTGACGGGCCGCAGCGTCAAAGCAGGCCAGGGCCTGGAGGGATGGAATCTTTCTGCGCATGATGTGCGAAATATACACAACATGTTGGATCGAACAACGTTAATCCGTTTTGCATCAAGGAATAATCGGTGGTGAATGCGAGGAAATGTGCCCATTCAGGAGAATGAAAGAGTCCTCAATATATTCCATAAAGGCATATCTTGGTGACGATAAGTCACTTGCTTTTGTCCATCAGAGCAGACTACCATGCGCCAAGCGCTGCCGCTTTGAATTTTCAATTTATGAACGGAGATATCGCATGGCCCACGCATCCTTCAATTGGCAAGATCCTTTTTTGCTTGACTCACAACTCAGCGACGATGAACGCATGGTGCGTGACGCCGCCGCTGCCTATTGTCAGGACAAGCTACAACCGCGCGTCACGCAAGCGTTTCGCGACGGAACGACCGACGCAGCGATCTTTCGCGAAATGGGCGCGCTCGGCCTGCTCGGGCCCACGATTCCCGAGAACTATGGTGGCCCCGGCCTGAGCTACGTGGCTTACGGCCTGATTGCTCGCGAGGTGGAACGCGTTGACTCGGGTTACCGCTCCATGATGAGTGTGCAGAGCTCGCTCGTCATGTTGCCCATTTTCGAGTTCGGCACCGAAACGCAGCGGCAGAAATACCTGCCCAAACTGGCTACCGGCGAATGGATTGGCTGCTTTGGCCTGACCGAACCGGATCACGGATCTGATCCAGGGTCCATGGCAACGCGTGCCCACAAGGTGGCTGGCGGCTACAAGCTCTCAGGCTCCAAGATGTGGATATCGAACAGCCCGATCGCCGACGTTTTTGTGGTCTGGGCCAAAGAAGTCTCGGAATCGGGCAAGGTCGGTCCGATCCGCGGCTTTGTGCTGGACAAGGGCGCTGCGGGCTTGAGCGCGCCAACGATTCACGGCAAGGTTGGTTTGCGTGCCAGCATCACAGGTGAAATCGTGATGGACGGGGTCTTTTGCCCGGAAGAAGACGCTTTCCCCGAAGTACAGGGTCTGAAGGGCCCCTTCACCTGCCTGAACTCAGCACGCTACGGCATCGCCTGGGGTGCTCTGGGCGCGGCCGAAGACTGCTGGTTTCGCGCTCGCCAGTATGTACTGGACCGCAAGCAGTTTGGCCGCCCCTTGGCAGCCAATCAGCTGATCCAGAAGAAGCTGGCCGACATGCAGACCGAGATTGCGCTGGGCCTGCAAGGCTGTCTGCGGCTGGGGCGCATGAAAGATGAGGGTACCGCCTCGGTCGAGATCACTTCCATCCTGAAACGCAACTCCTGCGGCAAGGCGCTCGACGTAGCCCGTCTGGCGCGCGACATGATGGGTGGCAACGGCATTTCCGATGAGTTTGGCGTGGCGCGGCATCTGGTGAATCTGGAAGTCGTGAACACCTACGAAGGCACGCACGACATCCATGCCCTGATTCTGGGTCGGGCTCAGACGGGTATTGCGGCTTTTGCGAATTAGTGAGGCTTTCGCAATTGATGGCACGGGACGGGTGCTGCAGTCATCCCGGACGCGGCAGTTGTCATCCCGGACTTGATCCGGGATCCAGTGCCGCCCATCCACTGGATTGCGGCTCAAGGCCGCAATGACAACGACGGTGACAATGACAAGGCTGTATTGCCCTGGCCTGGCAGTGAAATTCAGTACAGACAAGAGAAACCAATGAGCGCAAAACAGTCAGCACTAGGCCACATCAAAGTTCTGGACCTCTCACGCGTTCTGGCAGGCCCCTGGTGTACCCAGATGCTGGCTGACCTGGGTGCGGACGTGGTCAAGGTGGAACGCCCGGGTGTCGGCGACGATACGCGCCACTGGGGGCCGCCCTTCTTGAAAAACGATCAGGGCCAGGACACCGATCAGGCCAGTTATTTCACCGCTTGCAACCGCAACAAGCGCTCCATCACCATCGACATGGCGCAGGCTGAGGGACAGAAACTGATCCGCCAGATGGCCGTGCAAAGCGACATTCTGGTGGAGAACTTCAAGGTTGGTGGATTGCAGCAGTATGGTCTGGACTACGCGAGCTTGAACGTGCTCAATCCGCGCCTGATCTACTGCTCGGTTACCGGATTTGGTCAGGACGGCCCCTATGCAGAGCGGGCTGGCTACGATCTGATGATCCAGGCCATGAGCGGCATGATGAGTATCACAGGGCGCTCCGACGACGTTCCCGGTGGCGGGCCGCAGCGCGTTGGCGTTGCCTTGACGGATATTTTCGCCGGTGTCTATGCCTGCAGTGCGATTCTGGCAGCGCTGGAAGTGCGGCATCGGACCGGTCGGGGTCAGCATATCGATATGGCGCTGCTCGATGTAGGCATGGCTATTCTGGGCAATCAGGCGGCCGGCTTTTTGAACACCGGGCAGGTGCCACAGCGCCAGGGCAACAGCCACCCCAGCCTGGCGCCCTATCAGGACTTTCAGACTTCAGATGGATCCATGCTGCTCGCTATTGGCAATGATGGGCAATTCGCGCGCTTTTGCCAGGTAGCGGCTCATTCAGATTGGTCTGCCGACCCTCGCTTTGCCAGCAATACCCTGCGTGTGAAAAACCGCGAGGCGCTGATCACCCTGATGCAGGCAGTGACCTGCACCCGCAGCACCTTGGAGTGGATCGCGGCGCTGGAGGACAAGGCCGTTCCCTGTGGGCCGATCAACGATATCGGGCAGGGCTTCGCCGACGCCCAGGTGATAGCGCGCTCTCTGGTGGTGCATCAGCCCTTGACGCCAACAGCCAGGGCCAAGACGACTGTGCCATCCATTGCCACGGTCGCCAGTCCTCTGCGCCTGATGGAAAACCCGCCGGTGCTGCGCCGCGCGCCGCCGGTGCTGGGCGAACATACCGACGAAGTGCTGGCTGAGTTGGGTCTGGACGATGGCGCCATTGCGGCATTGCGCGGGGCTGGCGTTGTGTAGGACGCCCTTATGAATTTGTTATTGCGAGCCCGGCGCGGCAAGGGGCAGGAAGACGTGGCTGCCATTGACGCATTCGTTCACTGTGAACCCGAGACGCCAAGACGCTGCCAGATTGCCCTAGCACTTCCGTCAGGTGCAAGTGCCCGTGGGTGTAGCGCCACAGCTGATTGCCACGACGGAACTGAACTGAGCAGGTGTCAGGGCATGCCATTCATTGCTATCGAAGTTTTCTAGGTTTATCATTGTTATCGTTGAAATAGATAAACTGTAGTAACTTCACTAAATATGAATCCACTAACGAACCCGTT
>CAITQH010000457.1 GCA_903894475.1 uncultured beta proteobacterium | reverse complement strand
TGACCGCAGCGCTTGGGAAAGGTCTGGTCCTCTAGCTGGATCATGGCGGCGCCGGCGCGCTCAAAGCCTTTGACGGTGCGCATCACGTTGAGCGCATTGCCAAAGCCGGTGTCGGCGTCGACGATCACCGGTACGCGCACGCGCTCCGTGATGTGGGACAGCGTGTCGGCGACTTCGGTAAAGGTGGTCAGGCCGAGGTCGGAGCGGCCGAGCTTGGTGTAGGCCACCGACGCCCCCGACAGGTACAGCGCTTCAAAGCCCGCCTGCTCGGCCAGCAGTGCGCTCAAGGCGTCGTAAACACCGGGCGCAAGCAGGATTTCGCTCTGGGCCAGTCGGCTTCTGAGGTTCATGGTTTGGCTCATGGTGTCGAATGGTTCTGAACGATTTGGACCGCCGTTTGTGCGGCAATAAAGCCGCCCGCCACAGCGCTCAGCAGCCCGTTGCCTGACAGATAACCCCAGACCGCATTGCCGGAGACACCGCGCGCCGCGCCACCTGCCGCCAACAGATTGGGAAAGGGTGATCCATCATCACGCAAGACACGGCAGCGCGCATCGATGGCGAGGCCGCCCTGGGTATGAAACAGGGCGCCGGTGACCTTGACGGCGTAATACGGTGCTTGCAGCACGCGTTTGAAAGCGCGTCCGTCAGTGTGGATGGTGCCGGCGCTGATCGATGCCAGCGTTTGCTTCAACGTGGCGAGTTCGCAGCCTAGCAGCGCTGCAAGTGCTGCGGCATCGGCGCAGGTCTTGAGGGCGCCGGCGGCCTCGGCCTCGCAGAAGTCCGGAAAGCTGCGTGCCAGGGCCAGCAGCGGGGAGTCGAACACATTCCAGGCGACGCCGCCGGGCTGCGCCAGCACCTTGACCGAGGCTTCCGAATAGCCTTGCGTTTCGTCATGAAAGCGCAGCCCGTTCGCGTTGAGCTGGACAGCGCCCTCCATCATCAAGGCCCAGGAAATCAGCGCGCCCTGCGGTACCGCCCAGGAGCCGTGTCCCTGGTAGCCGCCCAGATCGGCCAGCTGCGCGCCCAGAGCCTTGCCCCAGGTAATGGCGCTGCCGTCGTTGCCAGCGTGCCCGGCGAAGGTGGCGTCGCGCATTTCCGGCAGCATCTCAAGCACCATGTCGGCGTTGCCACCAAAGCCGTTGCAGGCCAGGATCAGCAGGTCGCAGCGCAGATGTTCCACCGTGCCATCGGGGCGCAGATAGCCCAGGCCCTGCACCTTAGGCGCGTTGGCTGAGCCGTCAAGCCAGATCTCGCGTACCAGGGCGCTGCCGATCACCGGTATGCCGGCGTTGGCCGCCGCCTGCTGCAGCCGCGTCATCAGGCCGACACCGGTTTTTTCCGGCACGGCATGCATTCGTTGTGTGCTGTGGCCAGGGTAGAGAAAACCATCAAGCAAAACAAACTCGACGCCATGGCGCGCTTGCAGCGCGTCGATGGCTGGCGCTATCGCCTGGGTGTAGGCGGCGACCAGATGGCCCGCTGCTGTGTCGTGCGCTTTGGCCTGAATGTCGGCGGCAAACTGCTCGG
>CAITQH010000456.1 GCA_903894475.1 uncultured beta proteobacterium | reverse complement strand
GAATTCCAGCCAGTTTCAGAAAGGTTCGAAACACTGTGCTATTGAAAACGGCTTCGTTGTCGCTTCGGATGGCGTCCGGTTTGCCGAACTCTCCAATGGCAAGACATAAATGCCCGATCAGAGTCCAGCTGCGTTTGTTCAAAACCATCACAAGTCTCGTGCAAACGCGCGATCGGTGGTCGATAGCGCCAAAAACAGTGCGTTGAGTGCCAAGACTCTCACGTACAAATGTCAAGTCAAGCCCCCAGACAGCGTTGATCTGGGTAGGTCTTGGTCTTTTGTCGCGCAGCTCGCGAGAGATATTGAGCAATAGATATTGATGCTTCTTGATGGCGTCGCTGACAAATGACTTTCCGACGCTCATGGGCGTATGCAGCCGATTGAAAGTGTCTGCCACTTTGCGGCAACCGGCGTTTTTACCCATCAGGGCTTTGATGCGCAGCACTTCGAGCATCACCCATTCTGGCTTCTTACGGGAGAAAGTGGTGCTCAGAGCAGGGAGCGCCACATCTTGATTGGGCCGACAAGCAAAACCTTGGCGCCTTTGTCGATTTTGGGACCCGCCAATATAGGACAGCGCCGCAAGCATGAAGATGAAGATGAAGAAAACTGCCGTCGCGGTGTGCCAAATTTGCATGGTGCGCAGTGTAGGGGCAGGTTCATTGAGCGAAAACCGGGAGCTGAGTCTGTGAGTGCCAGCGGGGATGTTCACTTTCCGGTGGGTTTTGCGGGTTTGTTCAAGTTCTAGAGATGGGTCGCGACTCCTTTTCCTGGTTGTGTCCGTAATAACAAAATAGCTATACTGTACATGTTGGCTAGTTAAAGGAGTCCCCATGATTAGTGTTACTTCGATGGATGCCCAAAACCGCTTTGGGCAGTTGCTTGATACTGTGCTGCGCGAGCCGGTCACGATCACGCGGCATGGGCGCACGGCGGCCTTCATTATTTCTCCGCGCGATATGCAAGACTTGCAGGACGCCCGGCGCAAACGTAGTGCGGCAATTGATGCGTTTGAAGCCTGGAGCCAGCAAGCGGCGGCCAGTGCACTGCCTGGCGCGGCCAAGCTGACGGATGAAGACGTCGTGGGCATGGTGAAAGCCTCCCGGTGAATGGATTCAGGCGGGTGGTGCTGGACACCAGCACCCTGGTCAGCGCTGCGCTGCGCGTGGGCTCCACGCCCCACCAGGCATTGGCATTGGCGTTGTCCATGGGCGAGGTGTGCGTCTCAATGTCCACCTTGGCCGAGTTGGACGCGGTGCTGATGCGGCCCAAGTTTGATGCTTACCAGCCACCGGACGTGCGGCGCGCATTTGTGGCAATGGTGCGCAAGCATGCGACGTTGATCTCGGTGTCTGTTGCCGACGAAGCCAAAGCGGTCCCGGTCTGCCGCGACCCAAAGGACAACCAATTTCTGGCGCTGACGTTAGCTTGTGGTGCTGATGTGTTGGTCAGCAGCGATGCAGATTTGCGCTCACTGCACCCTTGGCAGGGCATCCCCGTTTTGAGTCCGCTGGAGTTTTTGAAATTGGTGGATTAGTTGGGGGCAAAATTCGTCATCTGGTTCTTGTCTCCTCTGGGGATGAGCTTTTGCCTGGCGGGCCTGGCATTGGCGCTCGCATGGCGCCGACGTTTTCGCAGCAGCATGGCAATTGCGGCACTGGCCTTCGTCTGGCTATGGGCGTGGTCCATGCCGATGATCAGTCATTGGCTTGGCAACAGCATCGAACAGCAATACCCGCAAATGCCCATTGCTGCACTTGCAAAAGCGCAGGCCATCGTGGTACTGGGGGGAGCCGTGTCGCCGCCGCCACTTGGCGGATCAGAAATTGACCTGGACTCGGCGGCAGACAGGGTTTGGTATGCCGCACGGCTGTTTCATGCCGGCAAGGCACCGATGCTGATACTCAGCGGCGGCTACGATCCAGAGCGTCATGCCTATTCCGAAGCTCGCGCCATGGCCGCCTTCCTGACTGACCTGGGCGTGCCAGATCGGGCCATGGTG
>CAITQH010000455.1 GCA_903894475.1 uncultured beta proteobacterium | reverse complement strand
TCTGACGACCGCCGCCACATTGACGCTCAAGAAGCACGCACGCATTCGGGTGCGCCGCTTTGAAAACGACAGCAGCGACATTTACGAGTTTGACCAGCATTTGACCGATCAGACCATTCGCAGCACTGCACTCCGATTCGAAGCACGACTTACACATTACCTCTACGGCAATCAATCGAAGCACAAGAACAAGAAGCACTGGGCCAAGCCTTTGCTACTTGTTGCCATCGAAGGCCGCAACACACACAAACGCCCCCACTTTCACATTGCCGTCGGCAATGTCCCTGTAGAGAAACTGGCCAGCATAGACACACTCATTGCACAGGCTTGGCATGACTGCGATTTTGGCCACGACGAAGTCCGCGTAGAGCCGCTAACGAACAGTTTCGGTTGGTTGGACTACATGACGAAGGAAGTGGGCTACACAGACAACGACGCGTTCGCCGTCGAACACACTTGCATCCCCGAGATCATTCAACAAGGCATCTGTACAGAAGGTCGTTTGCTTAGAGCTTGATCGGACAATTTGAGATGGTAGACGGGACGAGGCTGCAACCGCTTTAATTCCACACCTATGATCTCTGCATTCGGAACGATGACAGACTGAGAACCGAGACAGAAACAGTTGCAGCAAAGCATAGAAAACGGCACCGCACCCGATAGGTTATGCGATAGTGTCGGCAGCGAGAGTTTGTTGACTGAACTCATTTTGCTTTGAAACCTTCGCGGACCCACTTGGCTGTCTTTAAAGTTGAAAGCACCAGAATCCAGCCAAGCGCAACAGGAAGAAAAAGGCGCGCCAGTAGAGGCAGTACTGGTGGTAGCTCTGGCTTTCTGTTTGGGACGCCCCTTATCATGTCTAGGGTCAAACCGCAATCCTCAGTGCTTTGACCAGCAGACGACGCGCGCCGCTGTCCGCATGCGACGAGGTCTGCCCTTGTTTTCGCCTCGCCAGAATAATGAGAATAGGCTTGGTAATGGTCGTTTGCTGCAATGCCACCCACTGCAAAGCACCACAAGATGGATAGAACCACCCCAATCCGCTGCCATCCGTTGAGTCGGCTTATATGCGGTGCTGTATTCATTCCAATTCGTCTCCAATGTAGTCTTGCTTGGCGTCCGGGCAAATCATCGAACTCGTTTTGAACTCGCTATGGGTATAGACAAAGCACTTCGTGCTGAAAAGTCCTGTCGAATCCGGGATGACGACCAGTTTAATTGTCTCTCCCGGCGCAATGACCTTTTCCTTTGCGACGTAGGCCCAGTCCTTGAATCGCTGCGACGACTCGGTTTTCTGCTTAGCCATTTTTTTCTTGTTCTCTGCGGGTTCAACTACCCACGAGTTATACGCCCAATAACCGAGGGCACCAATAACGATGATGGCACCAACTGTTTCCCAAAAGCGATCAGAACCAGTTTTCATTTTTCGATTTCCCCAGTTGTTCATGTTGGCCATTTTCCGTCGCGCGACCAATTGGCACTGTTCCTCGAGTGAACTGGCTGCGGCAATCGTTCCGCCAGCGACTGGATTACAGTCCGTGGTGGATTATGCGAACATACAAAGCTCCCGGCAATCAGCATCTAACTTGAGCCGCGACAAGAATTCGTCTACATCCAATTTGATCGCAGAGCTCGAATTCACTAGGATCGGCAGATAGCGATAGAAGAAGCTGCCGACGTATTCAGCGACTTGATCACTCGGTATGGTTACAGCTTGCGCTGCGTCACCGGCTGGTGGCTTCTTCGCGAACTGGAGAATTGAGTTCGGCGTGCTCATTCCGCCATGCCGTTGTGGGCAGCCACGAACATCCACGAATGGCACGGCCCGATATATCCAATTTCGATACAGCGTGCCAGGATGGTACTGATGAAGGCCATGATTGCAATTTTACCTGCCGGTCATGAAAATGCTCTGGATGAAAAGATGTTGAGCAATATTCAAG
>CAITQH010000454.1 GCA_903894475.1 uncultured beta proteobacterium | reverse complement strand
GCACAAAAGCCTGCAAACCGACCGGGTCATCCTGGTACCGGGCACAGACGGCGAAGTGGCCACGGTGAATCAGATCTTTGCGTGGCTGATTGAAGAGGATCTGACTATGGCGGCCATTGCTAAGCGGCTCAATGGTTGAACCGGACCCCGTAACGTGGACGCCACGAAGCACGAAGAGCGTTATCCACGGACGGCTGGTTCGGTCGCTTGCGACGAACCGGAACCGGCCGGCGGTGGGTAACGCGGTGTCACTCATTGCGATGGCGTCGGCGGCGTTGGTTTTAACCTGGCGCGCCAGCGCTGCTCGAATTCGGCTGGCGTGACGTAACCCAACGAAGAGTGGCGACGCTCGGTATTGTAGTAACCGATGTATTCGACAATCTCTTGCCTTCCAGACTTGCTGGGAGTTGGCTGCAACGTCGAGGTCCACGGCCTTGGCTGTGGCGTTGTAGTTGACAGTGGGACTGCCGCTTTGGGATTTCAGCGTGGCAATCGCGCTCGGTATGCCCGCATCAAAGCTCTCATCGAGAATCAGGGCCATGATTTACCACCATGGGCCCGTGATATCGAAGGCCAGCATGCCAAGCTCCTGGTAGTAGCCGTTGGCGCTTGCTACCTTGACCAGCAAGAACTTGGAGCCGGGGTAGCCCATGACATCGCTTATGACATCGAGGTGATTGAAACTCGGTGAATTGTTGTGTATCCACATCAGCCCCGGCATCTTGCCCCGCAAGTGACTGTTTTCTTGTTTGAGAAAGACCGGATGCAGAATCAAGCTGTAGTCGGGGCCATTGGGCCAGAGAATGCCTGTGGCGGATCCTGAAGTGCATACCGCATTGTTGTTGGTGTTGAGCGTACAAAATCCCGCTCGCACATTGGAGCCAACTTGCGTGAAGTCGCGCATCAGGACTTTGCCGACGTAATCACAGGTTCGTGCGAAGTTCTGATTTGAATCTGGCCCCTGCCCTGAAACAATCGAGGTGGCGGTAATCCAGGCATCTGTTGCTCCCAACAGCGTGTTGAAACCATCAGCAGTGCGGTAGCTCTCAAAGTCTGTGAAGCAGTGAGCCCCCAGAGTTCCAGTGCTGCTACCCCACTGGTTAATCAGATAGAACCCCCGGTCGTCTCCAATAATGACCCAGGCGCGATTGAAGTCTCCGGGAGCGGAATAGGAATCCGCTTGACCATTTACTGGCCCTCCGTCCGCCTTGGCGTAATACCACTTGTGCCACCCGCCATAGGCGTTAGAGCCACTGCCGGTTCCAACTTCATTCCTGGTTGGGAAGGCGGCATCAAACGGAGCGCGCGCGCCGACAAAGGTATCGATGTCACTCATGCCCTGCGCCATCGTTACCTTGGCGTACTTGGAATAAGTCGTGGTCCAGGCGGGATCAAGACCATCATCCACGCGCAGGTAGGGCCGGTTGCTCAGGATATTGGCACTGCGATAGGCTCGTTTGTTAGTGCCGGTGAAGGCGATTTCCCACCCGAGCGGCGCCACCTTGACAGAGAGGGTGGAGCCGGTGGCCGGAGTGACCGGCGTGCCGGTAACTGCGTAGCTGAAGGTCGTGGTGGTGGCAGACACAACACACACCTCACCGTTGTAGGCGGCCTGATCGGCACCGCTGACGGATAGAACCTG
>CAITQH010000453.1 GCA_903894475.1 uncultured beta proteobacterium | reverse complement strand
TTCACTGGCTGCCAAACCCGTCGGGCATCTGCAGTGCCACGACTTCGCCGCGCGCGGTCGCTATGCCGTTGGCAAAGACCGTGCTTTCAACCACGACCTTGCGACCTTTGATCTCCTTGATGCGGCCACGAATTTCCAGCACACCGTCGATCGGCGTCGGCTTCAAATAGTCAACGTGCAGGGAGCCGGTGACAAAGCGAAACGGTGGCAGCGTATCCATCTCGCGGCCGCTGGCGCGGTACATGGCGGCAGCAGCGGTTCCGGTGCTGTGGCAATCAATCAGTGACGCAAGCAGGCCACCGTAGGCGAAGCCCGGTATTGCCGTATGGTAGGGCTCGGGGGTGAAGTGCGTCACGCTTTCTTCGCCCTCCCAAAAGGTCTTGATCCGATGCCCGTGGATGTTCTTGGAGCCGCAGCCGTAGCAGTGCGAAACGTTTTCCGGGTAGTAGTCTTGAAAGGCCTTCATGGTTTCTCCAGGTTCAGGTTTTACTTGAGTTGACACGATGTGCAACATAGCGCGTCACGTAGGCTCCGCCTTGATGCCCGCTGCCCTCGTCCAGATGAGCCTCGCCTTCCCAGGCGAAGGCTTCATCCATGATCAATGCCGGGTCAGCTGCCAGGTCTGATCGTATGGTTTCTGCCGTGTAGAGCATGGTCTCGTCTTTCGGGCCACCGCTGCCGAACCTCAGTTGCTGCGGATGAAACGCTTCGAGAATCAGCCAGCCACCCGGGCGCAATCCGGAAATGAGCCGCTGATGCGCCATGCGACGCCAGCTTGCTGGCAGATGCACATAGGTCAAAACGACTGCATCAAAACTGTCAGGCTGAGGAATCCAATGTTCAAGGTCCGCGTGAATGACGCCAACTTCGACCTTGCTTTCCGAGGCCAGACGCAAGGGCTTGTCCAGACCCACCCTGGAATTGTCCAGCGCGGTCACGCGGTGCCCGCGCCGCGCCAACCAGACGCTGTTGCGGCCTTCGCCGTCTCCTGGCAGCAAGACATCGCTACCCGGATGCAGGTGAGCGGCCTGATTGCGCAGAAACCAGTTGGCCTGTGTGCCGTACTTGAAGTCGGGCGAGGAATATTGTTGATCCCAGAAGTTCATAGGTCTTGATCTGCTTTATATATAAGTATATACTAATATAAAAGATCAATCGGATTTCCAATGTTCAGACCCTCCATCATCGCTGCTTTTCTGCTTGCTTTTGCAGTGGCAACCCACGCCGAAGTGATCAACATCGACAACGCAGAACTGGCACGACTCAGCGCGAGTGGCGCTGCGGTCATCGACATCCGGACCGCCCCTGAATGGAAAGAGACGGGGGTTATTGCCGGAAGCAAATTGTTGACCTTCTTTGATGAGAAAGGCCAATCCGATCCCGCCCACTGGCTCAAGCAATTGAAGTCGCTAACCAAGCCGGGACAAGATGTCGTCCTGATTTGCCGCAGCGGCAATCGCTCACGGACGGTGGCGCAGTTCATGTGGCAACAGGCTGGATACAAAACCGTCTACAACGTGACTTCTGGCATCAATGTGTGGTCCAGAGAAGGCAGGCCGGTGGTTCCATCGAACTCGCCACTTGTCACCTGTGCTGCTGGCACCGGTTGTTGAACCGATCACTTCGACGCTTGTATTGATAGAGTAAATCATGAGTCATCCATCATTCATTCGCTTGCTTACCACGCTCGTTATGGCCGTCACGGCCCTGTTCGCCTTTCCTGCTCGAGCCCAGGACGAAGCACCGGATACTTTGATCAAACGTCTCTCGGCAGAGGTGCTCGACAGCATCAAGGCCGACCCAGCGCTGCGAACCGGTGACCTGACACGGATCATCGCACTGGTGGACGCCAAGCTGATGCCGAATATGAACTTCAAACGCATGACGGCCTCTGCAGTCGGTCCGACCTGGCGGCAAGTCAGCACGGAACAGCAAAAGCGTTTACAGGAAGAGTTCAAGATTTTGTTGGTGCGCACCTATGCCGGCGCCTTGGCGCAGGCCAATGAGCTCACTCTGACGGTGAAGCCCCTGCGAGCCTCCGCCGACGACAAAGAGGTCATCGTGCGCACCGAAATGAAAGGTAGGGGTGATCCGGTTCAACTCGACTACAGGCTGGAAAAGACACCAGGTGAGTGCGCTGGCTGGAAGATCTACAACCTCAATGTGATGGGTGTCTGGCTGGTGGAAACCTACCGCAGTCAGTTTGCCCAGGAAATCAATGCCAGGGGCGTTGATGGCTTGATTGCGGCGTTGAACGAGCGCAACAAGAGCAATTCAAGAAAGAGCTGAAAGCGCCAGACACCAGTCAGCCCAGGCGCGCGCCTTGTCCTGCGGTGTGCGCAGCAAATAGGCCGGCGGATAGCTGACGATCACCGGGATGTTCTGGTAGCTGTAGACCTGACCACGCAGTTTGCCCAGCGGAATCGTGCCCACATCGGGCACGCTGCCCTGCAGCAAGACCTGTGCGGCGAAGCGACCCAGCGCCAGAATGACTTTGGGCTGCACCAGTGCCACCTCACGGCGCAAGTAGGCCTCGCAGGTGGCAAGGTCCTGCGGCTGCGGATTGCGCGCAACTGCCGGGCGGCACTTGACCACATTGCTGAGGTAAGCGCCACGCGCATCAACAGCGCCGCGCTGTACGCCAACGGCCTTGAGCATGTTGTCAAGCAATTGGCCGGCCTGCCCGACAAAGGGCGTGCCCAGCCGTTCCTCGTTGTCGTCCGGCGGCTCGCCCAGCACCAGCCAGTCGGGTTGGCGCGACGCAGCGCTGCCAGCAAACACAGCTGCCCGACGACCCTGGCACTGGCCGCAGGCCTGGCACTGGGCGATGGCCTGATTCAATGCGGCCCAGTCCATCGCAGCGATGCCGTCTGCCAGCGCGTTCGATGCGCCGACCCCGCCATTCCTGGACGCGGCCGGCGTCATCGCTGCAATCCGTGGCATTGGCGCCGATACGGTGGCGGCCGGCTCAGGCAATGCCTCAGGCCACCAGACGCGCACACCCATCTCCTGCAACATGGCGCGTTGGCGGCTATCAAGATCCAGGCTCATGGCTGCATTCTCACCGAATCACAGGCGCAGGTTCATTACCACGGCGTCTTCACGCTGGCCCTGCAGCGCCGGGTAATACGCTTTGCGCTCAGCGACGCGCCGGTAGCCACTGGCTTCGTACACTGCCATGGCGCGCCGGTTGCCGGCTCGTACTTCGAGCCAGAGCCACAGTGCGCCCTGCCCTTTGGCCCAGATCGCAAGCGCATCCAGCATGACGCGGGCCCAGC
This sequence comes from uncultured beta proteobacterium, assembly GCA_903894475.1. Taxonomy (GTDB): domain Bacteria; phylum Pseudomonadota; class Gammaproteobacteria; order Burkholderiales; family Burkholderiaceae_C; genus Rhodoferax. The sequence goes on along the minus strand of CAITQH010000453.1, from coordinate 6,756 downwards.
CTTGACGCTGGTAACGCGGCGCCACCGTGATGTTGAGCAGATGCACTTCATCGACCCCCTTCATGGCCACGAAATAGCCCAGCAGGGTTTCGTCGGCGAGCAGCAACTGGGCCTGGTAGCCCGACTTCAAGGAGTCAACAAAATTGGCCCGCAACCAGGGGTGGGCGTAAGCCTGCTGCTCGACCCGCAAGACGGAATCCAGATCCCCCTCGGCAAGCGGCTCAAAACGCGCTTCAACCACGTTGAGAACAGCACTCACAGGGCGCCCTTCAGCGCTGCACGTTCCAGCGTGGTTTGTGCCACCTTGTCGCGCAGGTACAGCGGCAGCGCCTGCGCTGGCTCGACTGCAGCGCCAGCTGCCAGCAGCGTGGGTGCGAGTCGCAACAGGGCCGTTGCCGTGGGCAATGCGGTAAATCGCTCTGTGAATACTGCCGGCAATCGCGCCGCGTAGCTACCGAACACGTTGCCCGCCAGGCGGCGCTGCGGTTCGCCCTGCAGGTCTTGCGGGCGCAGCAGATCGTAGTTTCCGCTGTGTGTCCATTGCCCACCGTGAAACGCGTAGTGGGCCAGGTACATCTCATCCATCCGCGCATCCAGCAAGGCCGTAACTTCGTAGTGCTCTTGCTGCGGAGCAAATTGAAAACGCGCTTCTTCGGCTACGGCCAGCAAGGTGTCTATCGGCAACACCTTGAGCTGCGCGCCAAACGCCAGGCCCTGCGCCACCGAACAGGCCGTGCGCAGACCAGTGAAGGAGCCCGGGCCCCTGCCAAAAATGATGGCGTCGAGTTCGGCAAATTGCAGTCCGGCCTGCAACATCAGATCCTCAATGACAGGAATAAGCTGGGTTGAGGTTTTCGGGCCGCCCTCGCCGCTGTGCTGCCATATCTGGCCGACATCCGATACGCCACGCTGAACTGCCACCGTCATGAGTTCGGTACTGGTATCAAAGGCCAGCAGTTTCACCGCCGGACCCCGGCGCGCACGCCAAACAGAATGCCGATGGTGACCAGGGCCAGGCCGGCGGCCAGATTCCAGTGCAGCGGTTCACCCAGCAAGAGCACTGCGCCCAGGGCAGACAGTCCGGGCACCAGCGCCGTGATCATGGTCGAACGCACCGGACCGAAATACTGGATCATTTTGGTAAACCCGATCCCCGAGATCACCACCGAACCCCAGCCCTGGTACAAAGTCTGAAACAGCACTTCGCGCCATGGCGCAACAAACACATGGCCCGCCACCGCGCCACTGAGCACCAGCAGGGAGTAAAGCGGCACGAAACTGAAAAATGCAAAGGCGGTTACTGCAATGGTGGCGCGCACCGCATCGAGTGAGTGACGGCGCGCCAGCACGCTGTACATGGCCCAGCACGAGGCGGCCAGCATGAACAGCAAATCACCCTTCCAGACCGAGCCACCCTCAAAGGCGCGCAGCAGGCTGGCGCCACCAACCATCAGGTCACCCAGCACGATCAGTATCAGCCCGAGGACGCGCGCCGCTGTCACGCGATCCTTCAGCAGCCACAGCGCCAGCAAGGTGGTCCACAGTGGCAAGCTGCCCGGCATCAGCACGGAGGCATGCAGCGCCGGCGCAAAAACAAAGCCGTTGTAGGCAATCAGGGCGTAAAGCAAACCGCCAAACAAACCGATCATGCAGGTCACGCGCCAAGGCAGGGGCGACAAGCCGAGCAGACAGGCTTGGCCCAAGCCCCGCGCACGGTCGCGCCGCACCAGTGTGGCGCCCCAGGGCAACAAGATCAGACTGGCGCCGAGCATGCGACAAAAGGCGATGTCAAAAGGCGTCAGCGTGCCACCGCGCGCTGGATCGGCCGACGCACGCGCAATCAGGATGAAGGAGGTCCAGATCAGTACCGTCACCAGCGCAGCCGCCAGACCCACTGTGCGTGGTGAAAAGCCACTGACTGGAAGGGACGGCGTGGAATGCATGGCAGCCATTATCTGTGAGCGCACAAGCCCCATGCGATCATGCTATCGTCAGTAACTGCGCCGATTCAAAGTGCCAGAGGGTTTACCCCGATTTGTTCAACTTTCATTGGGTTATATGATTTATATCAAAAAATTCGCACGAGCGTTCTATTTTGCATTTCAGCCTCACATAACCGGAGAACACGAATGATCTATTTCAAGGCTTCATGGGCCGCCCTGGGCGCGACACTGCTGGTCGCCGCTTGCGGTGGCGGAGACGGAGGCCCTCTGGGTACTCAGGATGCAAAACCAGCACGAGGCGCGCTGATGCAGAGCCCGCCGCCACGCACCACATCGATGACGGCAGCAGATTTCACCGCGCTGCTGACCGCCAAGTCGGCCAGCTTGCTGCAACTGGCCGGCGCACCAGTTTGCGGTGTCGACGTGCAGTACATCAAATACGGCACTGTGGGTGGTGCGGGTGAGCAGACCGATGCATCGGGCGTCTTGATGGTACCGACTGGCAGCAACGCGAAGTGCACGGGCGCGCGCCCGATCGTGGTTTATGCCCACGGCACCAACATCACCAAGAGCTATAACCTGGCCAACTTCAGCGACGACACGAATTCAGCCTTTTCAGAAGCGGTTTTGCTGGCCGCCATGTACGCCGCACAAGGTTACATCCTGGTGGCCCCCAACTACGCCGGCTACGACAGTTCGAGCCTGAGCTACCACCCCTACCTCAATGCCGATCAGCAGTCCAAGGAAATGATCGATGTCCTGGCCGCAGCCAAGAAAGCGCTGCCAAGCCTGATTTCGCCAACGACAGCGAGCACCAAGCTGTTCATCACCGGATATTCCCAGGGCGGTTTCGTCGCGATGGCGGCACACCGCGCCATGCAGGCAGCCGGGATACCGGTCACGGCCTCGGCCCCGATGTCCGGCCCTTACGCATTGGCAGCGCAATCGGATGCAACTTTCTATGGCAATGTGAACGCCGGTGGCACCATTTTTTCGCCGATGATTTTCACCAGCTTCCAGAAAGCCTACGGCAATCTGTACACGACACCGTCTGACATCTACGAAGCGGCTTATGCCACAGGCATTGAAACCCTGCTGCCTGGCATTTACGATTTCACGACGGTCGTGACCAGCGGCAAATTGCCTCAACTCGCGCTCTTTAGTAACACGCCCCCAGCGCCAGCTTTTGCTGCGATCACACCGCCCACCGGCACCGGCGCCACCGACGCGCTGTTCGCCCTGGGTTTTGGCCCGAGCAACCTGATCAAGAACAGCGCGCGCCTGAGCTACCTGGCAGACGCCCTCGCAAATCCTGACGGAGTGGTGCCGGCCTTCACCACCGGCGCACCGTCGGCTACGGCAAAGAACCCGATGCGCATTGCTGGAGTCAAGAACGACCTGCGCGGCTGGACGCCAGCGGCACCGGTCCTGCTATGCGCCGGCAATGGGGACCCGACTGTCTTCTACAGCCTCAACACGGCCTTGATGGGCGCTTTGTGGGGTGCTCTGCCGAAGGGCCTGATCACGGTGCTGGACGTTGATTCAGCCGTGACGGGTGCGACCGATCCGTTCGCGGCCGCGAAGCTCGGGTTTGCCCAAACCAAAGGCGCACTTATCACTGCCTCCGGTGCCAATGCGGCGGCAGCGGTTACAGCCGCCTACCATGGCACTTTGGTGCCACCCTTCTGCAATGCAGCGGCCCGCGGCTTCTTCTCGCAGTTCTAATTCGACGGAGCAAACCCCATGAAACACACACTTCTTTCTGCATCCGTCATCGCTGCGCTGGCATTGGGCGCTTCAAGCTCGATGGCGCAGGGCATCACGCTGAAGCTCGGTTGGGTCAACATCGACCCCAGTTCTTCGGCCACACCGGTGGCAGGGCCGTTTACTCCAGTCGATACGCTGGGACTCAAGGTGCAACCGCAGTCCACCCTGTTTTTCAGCGTGGCTAAAGACATCAACAGCAACCTGGAGGTCGAACTGGCAGCCGGGATTCCCCCGAAACACGACGGAACCCTCGTGATACTCAAGCCAAGCAGTGTTCCGGGCAGCGTGGCTGCGCTCGATGGTCAGGTCATATCCCGGGTACGACAAGTCGCACCAACACTGTTTGCCAACTACAAGTTTGGAGACAGCGGCAGCCAGTTCCGACCTTTTGTCGGCGTCGGCATCAATTTCACGCGCTTTGACCAGACCGAGTCGACGGCTGTCAACGATGCCATCAACGGCGGTCCGACCACCATCAAGATGAAAGACTCGGTCGGTCCGGCAGCGCAAGTCGGACTCAGCGTCAAACTCGGCGGACCGTGGTCTGTCACAGGTTCCTGGTCTACAGCGCGTGTCAAGAGCACCGTCACCACCAACACGCTGGGCATTGAGCGGACATCGGATATCACTTTCCACCCCTCCGTGGCCACGCTTGCTGTCGGCTACAGCTTCTAACCCGGAAAGAAAACGCTGGCAGTAAGGCCGCGTTGATTGGGTCCTTCGGTCAGGGTCATGTGCGCTTTGTGGAGATCGGCGATGCGCCGGCAAATCGCCAGACCCAGGCCGGTGCCGGCTTGGTCCTGGCTGGCAATCCGATAGAAGCGCTCGAACACGCGTTCCCGCTGCGCCGCGGCGATACCAGGACCGTCATCACTGACCTCGACCATCAAGCCAAACAGATAGTGGCTCAGCGCCACATCAATACGACCGCCGTTCGGCGTGTAGCGAATCGCGTTGTCCACCAGATTGGCAAGCAGCATCGCCAGCATGTCGGCATTGCCGGGCAACTGCGGCAAGCCAGGCTCCACGGCAAGCTCCAGGGTCTGCTCGCGCTGCAATGCCAAGGGTGCCAGTTCGGCGCAAACCGCCTCGGCAATCTCGCCAAGATCGACCAAACTGGAGTCCGGCAAGAGTTGGTCTGGATCCAGCCGCGCCAAGGTCAGCAATTGCCCGACCAGGCGCGTGCTTCTTGCCACACCGCGCTGTAGCTGCTCCAGGCCCTGTTTGCGCTCCTCGGCGCTGTCGGCACGGCGCACCGCATGCAACTGAGCCTGTATCGCTGCCAGTGGCGTTCGCAGTTCGTGCGCTGCGTTGGAGGTGAATCTTCGCTCGCCCTCGATGGTGTGACTGACCCGGAGCAGCAACTCATTGAGGGCCAACACCATGGGGCGCACTTCACCGGGTGCGTTGCTGGCATCGAGCGGCACCAGGTTATCCGGTTTTCGCCTCGATATCTCGCGCGTCAACACGCCCAAAGGGTTCAGACCACGGTTAATGGAAAACCAGAGCAGCACGATCAGGACCGGTAAGCCCAGGGCCAGCGGACTCGACACGTGCCAGACAATGCTGCGCACCAGGTGATTGCGCAAATCGTAGGCCTCGGACACGACAATCCGGAAGTGCCGGTCCTGGTCCCAGACGGCATAGTGACGCCAGGTCCGGTCGTGCAGATCGATGGTCTCGGAATAAGCGTCCTGCAGCGTCATCGGTATTGCAGGTGCATTGGCGGATCGCAACAACAAAACGCCTTCGCCGTTCCATACCTGGTAGCGAAGATTCTTCTCGTATTCCTGCTGCATGGACCGAATCGATCCCGTCACCACGGGCGCTGCGACGGTCCCCGGTTGGCCCTGACTCGCCTTGCCCGCTCGGGTCTGCGCCAGACGCTCGGGCAGGTGCGGCCACTGGTTGAGAATTGTCTCCAGAGCGGGCCCCGGACCACGCTCAGGAATCATGACCGGATCGGTCTCGTCGGGGTCAACCACGCGCAGCAAAGCCAATGCCGTCTGCGCCAGATGAACGTCAAACAGTTCATAGACTTCGTCCACACTGTCACGCACCGTGAACCATGCAACGACCGCCCAGTAGGCAAAACTGACGATGACCAGGCCGACCAGCAGGCGCCGACTCAGCGAGTGTGGTGGCTGCGCCCTCACGCCTCTTCCCTGGCGATGGTGTAGCCAACACCGCGCACAGTCTTCAGGATGTTCGCACCAATTTTGCTGCGCAGATTGTGGATATGCACCTCCACCGCATTGCTGTCAACGCTGCGGTTCCAGCCGTAAAGCGACTGCTCCAGTTGGGCCCGCGTCAGAACCCGACCGGCGCCTTCCATCAAGACTCTGAGCACGTCGAATTCACGCTTGGAGACGTTGACCGGTTCACCATGAAGGTTCAAAACGCGGCTGTCCAGGTCCAGGCTCAGTGGGCCGACCGTGAGCAATCCGCCGCCACGACCGGAGCGCCGAATCAAGGCACGCAGGCGCGCCACCAACTCTTCCATGTCGGTCGTCTTGACCAGATAATCGTCAGCACCACTGTCCAGACTCGTGACCTTGTCTTGCGTTGTGTCACGCGCGGTCAGGATCAGGATCGGCAACTTGTTGCCCTGTGCACGAACTCGACGCAGCACATCCAGACCGTTCATGTCGGGCAATCCGATGTCCAGCACCATCGCCAGAAATTGTTCGGACGCCAGTACGTCAAGAGCTGCTCCGCCATGGCGCACCCAGGTCACCGTAAAGCCCCACTTACCCAATGCAGCACGCAAGCCGGCTCCAAGCAGTGCATCGTCCTCAACGATTAGAAGTCTCATGGTTTCGGTCCAAAATTCTTGTGACTGTCACAAAATTGAAACTCAGTGCTTACCCTGACAGAGCCCCAAAACAGCAAGGGTTAACACCAAGAAAAGCGCTCAAATTCTGTCATTGCTGAGCACATCTTAAGCTCCGCGAAATTACTTAGTGCTTGACCGAGAACCATCATCTCCCAATGGAGGCATGGTGTTTTGTTGAAGCGAAGATTTTCGAGAACTTGCGTTTTGAGG
>CAITQH010000452.1 GCA_903894475.1 uncultured beta proteobacterium | reverse complement strand
CGCCGCGCATCGGTCGATTCAAACTGGGTGAAGACATACCAGTCGCCACCCTCCTTCTGCCGAAACAGGCCCTGACTCGCCTTGTCGTCGATGTGGCCGGTGAAACTCATGCTCAGTTCTGCATGACCAGGTGGTAGGGTCTGCGCAAAAGTGAGTTCGATCGTCTTGTCGTCAAGCGCGCTGACGCTGGCGATGTAGCTCGTCTCTGCCGCCTTCAGCACTGCACTGCCTACCTTGATGTCGCTGGCATGCAGTCGGATCGTGCGGCCTGCGGCCTTGATATCTATGGCGATCAAAACCTCACCGCTATGCTGGTCCTGCTCCGGGTCTATGGTCAAAGTCAGCCGGTACGACAGTGGCGCCACCCCGTCAGGCAAGCGCATGGGTGCCGACTCCGCAGCGGCCCACAGCGGAAGCATTGCCAGCAACAAAAGAACAAATTTGTGGAGTGAGCCCATGGATATAATCGAGCCCGTTCGATACGGAGAGATGGCAGAGTGGTCGAATGCGCTGGACTCGAAATCCAGTATACGGTCAAACGTATCCAGGGTTCGAATCCCTGTCTCTCCGCCAAGTCAATAGGTTTTATGCGGGTTTGTGGCTAATTGGTCGTTGAATTACCACAATTGTTACCACAGCGCCTGTTTAAGGCAGCCTCCCCCCGCTGCTGGGGGGCGTTATGTGGACCGCATGTCCAGTAGTGACAGGCAACCTCCTCAACCGGGAGGGAAGTCTGTGGTTGGAGAACGCTTGATCCAACAGCTGCGTCGTAAGTTAAGCAAAGACTCGTTCCAGCTACGATGCCCGCATGAACCGCTCCGACCTCATCGACGATCTGGCAGCACGCTTTGTCAACCTGACCAAGAACGACACGGAGTTCGCCGTCAACACCCTGATCGATGCCATGCAGGATGCGTTGGTGGCAGGTCATCACATAGAAATCCGCGGATTTGGCAGTTTTTCAGTGACACGCCGCGCAGCCCGCGTTGGCCGCAACCCGCGCACAGGAGAGGATGTTGCAGTCCCGGAGAAGCGGTCTGTCCGCTTCAAGCCCGGCAAAGCGCTGCGTGAGGCCGTGGATAAGCCCAGTGCTTGAGCCAAGCCTGCTAGCGGTTATGGGCTCTAGTCACCATCCAAGAGCATTTCAGCCGTCTTCTCAACCAAGCCGCCCGGACTGGTAGACAGCGCGCCGGCCAGCTTCAATATCAGCGCCAAGTTCGGCAGGTGCTGCCCCCGCTCGATCTTGCCCATGTGAGAGCGCTCAATCTCAGCGCGATGACCAAGTTCTTCCTGCGATATTCCTAGCTCGACCCTGCATTGCCGGACGACCGAACCGAAGGCGCGCGCCGCAGCGGGCTCAAACGTCGTTGATCCTAGAGGTCGCCCCGGTTTTAACTTTTTCTCCATTGCCAAAAGGATGGCGGAGGGGTACGATTAAAACCACGTTAAATTTAACTCTTTTAAAAACAGCGTGACCAACGATCTCAGAGGCCCACAAGCTTCAGCCGCCACGCCGATGTACTCGGTTTCATTTACCCTTGGGAGTCACAAAAATGCCAATCAAATCTATCACTAAATGTGTCTGTGCCTTCCTACTTGGGCTAAGTCTTTTTGGGTGTGGCGGTGGCGATCCTCCGTCTGCGTCATTCGTTAAAGTTACGCCGCCACCCACGCCATCAATTGTTATTTATAAGGCCTTCGACTTGGCCATTTCCGCAAGCACCAGCCAATTACTAAGTTGTCAAGCGAAAAATATTATCAATCCGAGCTATCCCTACAACTACACTTTTCTTTCTTTCGGATCTGGTTTTTCTTTAACTGGAAATTTCACTCTGCCATACGGGGATGATTTCACTTGCCGTGTGCAAGGCATGACTGGCACAGTTTCATCAGCAGCATTGACTTCCAACTACGCCTTAAGCAATTTGAATATTGACGCTGCATCAGCTCAAGTTATATTGAAGTGGACCCCGGATTTAAGACAACGATTTAAGATGTCCTCAAGTCCAGGAAATCCAGAAAATGACCGAAATCAAGAAACGCAAAATTCACACATCGGAGTTCAAAGCGAAGGT
>CAITQH010000451.1 GCA_903894475.1 uncultured beta proteobacterium | reverse complement strand
GAGAAAACGGCGATGCAATTGCTGAAGCAGGTCGGACTGAAGGATGCCGCGCACATGCGCCCCTCGGAACTCTCGGGCGGCATGCAGCAGCGTGTGGCCATTGCCCGCGCCCTGTCGCTGTCGCCACGCCTGATCCTGGCAGATGAACCCACCGGCAACCTCGACACGCACAGTGCCGACGAGATTTTTGAACTATTGCAAAGTGTGAATCGCGAGCGTCAGTCAGCCTGCCTGATCGTCACGCACGACCCGCGGCTCGCAGCGCGTTGCCAGCGCCAGATCCGGATCGTGGACGGCCAGCTTATTTGATCAGCGCCTGCGCCGCCTTGAAGGCCGGGTGCTCGGCGCTGCGCAGCCACTCAAAGGCCACCATCTCGGTCGTCACCAGTTCCACACCGGCGCCGGCCAGGCGGTCAAAGGCAGCGTCACGATTGCGCTCGGTGCGCGAGCTGCAGGCGTCCGTCACGACCCAGACTTCAAACTCGTCTTCCAGCAGGTCGAGCGCCGTCTGCAGCAGACAGACATGGGCCTCGCAGCCGGCAACAATCACGGTGTTGCGCTCGTCCGCCGGCGCTGCTGGCTTCTGTAAATGTTTGGGCAGACTGCGCGCGTTGCCGGCAACCGGTTTGGCCGGTGGGCGCAGCCATTCACCCAGCCCTTCCTCAACGCCGCTGAACTGCATCTTGGCGAGCGTCTGGTCACACAGCGCCCTGATCTCGGGCGCGTTCTCGCCCAGGCGCGACGGGTTTTGTTCGGTACCCCACACCGGCACTTCCATCAGCTTCGCCAGCTGCGCCAGGCGCAGTGCGTTGGCCAGCACCAGTGTGTTTTCAAAAATGACGGGCATCAGGCGGCTCTGGTAATCGACCAGAACAAGTTGGGACTGGCTGGCGTCTAGCAACATGGCAATCTTTCTGAAAGTTGGCGCTGTTTCGGCAATACGCTATTAAACCGCAGTCGGGTAAGCCCAGCGGATTTGACACAGCACCTATACTGCCGCTATGCTCCGCCCGATGCGAATTCCCGCCACCCTTGCCGCCCTGCTGTTTGCTGCCAGCGTGCACGCGAACCCGAACGCGCCGGCCGACGACCTGGACAAGTTCCTGGCCGACAAAGGCTTGCTGGCGCAAATCGACCAGGTCAGGCAGACCGTTGGCGTAAAAGCCTCCGAACTGGTTATCACGGCCATGGGCTTTCTGGGCGCGCCCTACCGGCGCGGTGGCAACACCCTGGAGAGCGGTTTTGACTGCAGTGGTTTTGTCAAGGCCATGTACGAGCAGACCGTCGGCCTGATGCTGCCACGCAAAGCAGACCAGCAGGCGGCCGCAACGCAAAAAATTGACCGAACCGACCTGCAACCCGGAGATCTCGTGTTCTTCAACACCATGCGCCACGCATTCAGCCATGTCGGCATCTATATTGGTGAAGGCAATTTCATCCACTCTCCCAAGCCCGGTGCGCAGGTGCGAGTGGATAACATGACCGCGACCTACTGGAACCGCCGCTTTGACGGCGCACGCCGCGTGACAACCCCCGCGCCTGAGGCGCCGGCAGCTCAGACCAACTGATCCGGGTTCGGGCTCAGGTCACCGGCAATCAGCCGGAACTGCTCCAGCGCTGCTTCCAGATCGTCCACAATTTCCTGCGCGCTCATGCCGGTTGGCCGGGTTGTAGAGCTTGACGAACTCGTCCAGATGTTCGCGCTTGAGCGGATTGGTCTTGAGCGTGAAGTGCTGGTTGGTCCGCAGGTCGTAAATCCACAGCTTCCTGGTCCACGGTATTTCGCTGGCGGGTTTGCGCTCAAATAAAAATCACATTGGCTTTCACACCCTGCGCATAGAACAGGCCGGTGGGCAGCCGCAGCAGCGTGTGCACATCGCACTCGTGCAGCAGCTTCTTGCGAATCGTCTCACCAGCGCCGCCTTCAAACAACACGTTGTCGGGCAGCACCACAGCGGCGCGACCATCCTGTTTGAGCAGGGTCTTGATGTGCTGCACAAAGGTGAGTTGCTTGTTGGACGTGGTGGCCCAGAAGTCGTCGCGCTCGATCACATCTTTTTCGGTGCTGACACGCCCTTCAGCCCCCGTGATCATGGTGCTGCTCTTCTTGCCAAATGGCGGATTCGCCAGCACAACGTCAAAGCGCTCGCCGGGATCTGCCGCCAGCGCGTTGGCCACCACGATGGGCACCGACTTGTCGGAGCCAATGCCGTGCAGCATCATGTTCATCGCCGCCAGGCGCGCCGTGCTTTGCACCAGTTCCCAGCCGCGCAAAGCTTGCTCTTTCAGATGCTTTTTCTGCTCGCGCGTGAGGTTCCGGTTGTGATCAGCCACATGGTTGTGCGCCGCAAACAAAAAGCCGCCGGTGCCACAAGCTGGGTCGCAAATCGTCTCGCCCGGTCTGGGCGCAATGCAGTCCACCATCGCCTGGATCAGCGGGCGCGGCGTGAAGTACTGCCCGGCGCCGCTCTTGGTGTCCTGCGCATTCTTTTCCAGCAGACCCTCGTAGGCGTCGCCCTTCACATCAGCACCCATGGCCGACCAGTTTTCACAATCAATCAGGTCCACCACCAGGCGACACAGCTTGGCCGGGTCCTGAAACTTGTTTTGCGCCTTGCCAAAAATCAAGCCGATGGTGCCTTTCTCGGCGCCCAACTTCTCCAGTGTGTGGCGTTAGTGGTCAAACAACTCGTCGCCGTCTTTGGCCAGCAGCGCCGGCCAGTCAAAACCCTTCGCAATCGGGCTGGGCTGGCTCCAGGGCGCTCGGCTGCGTTCGTCGGCCATCTTGAGGAACAGCAGGTAGGTGAGCTGCTCCACGTAGTCGCCGTAGCTCATGCCGTCGTCGCGCAACACGTTGCAGTAGTTCCAGAGTTTCTGGACGATGGTGGCTGAGTTCATGGTGCTTCCCGTTTAATTATTGTCTTGCAATTTTGACGCTTGCATCAGTCGCGCCAGCTTGGCCTCGGCATCGTCAAACTCCTTGATGCGCGCCGGGGTGTACTCCTCGGATGGCATCGAATACACCCGAAGAAAGGAATCGAGATTCACGATCAGACAGCCGTTGGCCTTTTCAAACACACCCGCCAGCGCCTGCAAATCACGATCACCAGAAACCAGCACCTTGGCCTTGCCAGCCACGGCGAGATGCATGAATGGCACATCCAGCGGGTGACGGCACTTGGGCACATTCGGGGGTGGTACCGGAATGCGTACCGCCTGCGCATGGGGCAGGTAGTCGGCCAACAGTTCATCCTGCTCCAACCTGGAGAGGCGAAACTTTGGGTAGGCCAGCGCCCGTATCAGTTCCTGCACTGTCGCGGTGCTTACCAACGGCGCAAAAACACCCTGCTGCCACCCACGGCGCAACCGTCCAGCCGTGCCAGCGCCAAACACCAAGGCCGAAAGCACTACGTTGGTGTCTAGCACCACACGCAAGGGGGCGCTCATACTTTGGAGGCTGCCTTTTTGGAAGTGGCCTTTTTGCTTGCCACCGGTTTGGGCTTCTTGATGACAGGGCCATAAGGCGCTGCCGGCTCCGCCGCCATTGCCGGCACACTAACCGCCGTGCGCGCCCAGGCCACAGCGTCAGCAATGTCCGCATCCGAGAGGTCCAGTTCCGCCAGTTTGGCGCGGACTGCGTCGCCGCGATGAATGCGCACCGGCGTCAGAATAATCTGCCCAGCACGGGCTTCTACGTCAAAGTACTCGGCGGTACCCACGGCTTGCGTCACGCTCTTGGGCAGTGTGAGTTGATTCTTGGAGGTGATCTTGGCGAGCATGGCGAATTAGTTAAAGTAAGGAATCCTTACTTTACCGCTTTGCCGCTTACTTGTCCAGACTTGATGTTGCACCCCGTGACAATCAAGCGCATCAGTTCACACGTGGGTGGAACTGCTTCGCTTTGAATGTAGTTCTCAATCTCACATCCGTTACAAAACCCACTGCTCACGCCGCACCAAACACAGCAGACTGATGCTGGTACACGATTTGGCGTGACTGGTTCACCGCCGCAATGACATCGGGATTCTCCAGCGCGGAGCTCGTTACCAGGTCAATCTTGCTGGCAAACAATTGCTCCAGTGCTTGCTGCAGTTCAAAGTAGCTATCGAACAGACTGCCCGCGTCACCCGGAAGGAATTCGACCAAAAGATCAATGTGGCTGCGTGCCGGGTCAAACGCGCCGTCGGCAGCCAAGCCGAAGACCTCCAGGCTTTGCACGCCAAAACGGCTGCATAGCGCGGCAACTTCAGGGCGGTGTTGTTCGATGAGGGCAATCATGGTGTTCTCTCGCTGGGATTATGTGGCCAGGGGCAAAATCACTGCTACAGCTATCAAGGTACAAGGCGCTTTACAGGCTTGCCCGTCACATCCGCCGTAAACCCGATGGGGCGGTTGGCGGGCTTGGGCTGGGCCATCAGAGCGCGAATGGCGTCTATGACCTCGGCCAAGGAGTTGTCATGATGCGAAACCCGCCGCTCCAGTGCCGTGAGTTTGTCGGCCAGCGCTTTGTGGTCCAGCAGAACGGTGCGCAGTTGCACAAAGGCGCACCACGTACACGCTCATCTCCACCGCCCAGTCAGAGTTGAGCACGCTGGCGGCCATGCGCCATGTCGCACACGTGCCAGCCAGCCTGCACCAGCAAGGCGTCAATGCTGACTCGGGCTTTCTGCTCTGGCGTCATGTCTCTCCTTGTTCGGCATTCCAGGGCTTCATAATTCGACCCATGAACCTTACCCGTCGCACCTGCATCAGCGCCCTCGCCTGCGGCGCCCTGCCCTGTCTGCAGGCACAGACCCTGGCCGTTGGCGCTTGTGTAGTTGACGAAGTCTGGATTGATGCTGCGCGTCAGCGCGAGGTGCCGGTCAAAGTGCGCTGGCCCGAGGTAGCAGCGGCAAACGCCGGGCCTTACCCAGTGGTGCTTTTCTCGCACGGTCTGGGCGGCACGCGCGAGGGCGGTGCGCTTTGGGGTGAGGCCTGGGCGGCGGCAGGCTTTGTGGTCGTGCATCTGCAGCACGCGGGCAGCGACCTGGCAGCGGTGCGCGCTGTCACCAACAGCTTCGCGGATCAGCGCGCGTTGCGCTCTGCCGCAGGACCGGCGCAGTTGCTGGCACGGCTACGCGATGTGAGCTTCGCGCTCGATGAGATCGGGCGCCGCCACGCAGCCAAACAGCAGCGCTGGCGTTCGGTACGCCCGGTGCAGATCGGCCTGTGCGGTCATTCGTTTGGCGCCCATACCACGCTGGGCATGGCCGGCCAGCGTTACCCTCGCTTTGAAGGTGTAACCGAGCCACGACTCGCGTCGTTCATTGCGTTTTCACCTTCGCTACCCGCCGTGGGCGATGCCGGGCAGGCGTTTGATCGCATCACCCGGCCTCTGCTGTGCCTCACCGGCACGCTGGATTCCGATGTGCTGGGTGTCGGCGCCACGCCGGAGCGCCGACGAGCCGTGTTTGACGCACTGCCGGCAGGCGACAAGGCGCAGCTCGTACTGCGCGAGGCCGACCACATGACCTTTGCCGGGCAGACCGGGCGCGCGGTCGAAATCGTGCCACGAGAGCAGATGACGCGCGACCTGCAAGCGGCGCATCACGCACTGGTGGCCAGCATCACGACCGACTGGTGGCGCGCCACGCTGCTGGATGCTGGCGCGGCACGCTCACGACTGAGCGCGCCGCAGGGCTTGAGCCCGGGCGATAGCTGGCAGCAGAAGTAGCATCCTGAGCGCATCCGGCGGGCCAGCAACGCGGGGATGCCAGAATGCAGATAACAACAACGGCAACCGCGACGCGCAACCATGCCCCCTGACACCCCACAACCCTCTGCGGAAACCCGCCATAACAACCGTCTCTGGCTGGGCCAGATGGACGCCTGGCTGATGCGTGAAGGCAAGCACCTGCGCCCGTGGCAGAAGCTGGGCTCGCACCTGACTCGGCAAGACGACGTGGCTGGTACAGCCTTTGCCCTCTGGGCACCCAACGCACAGCGAGTGTCGGTGGTGGGCGACTTCAACCAATGGGACGGACGCCGCAACCCGATGGTCTGGCGCGCTGACTGCGCGGTCTGGGAAACCTTTGTAGCCGGCGTGCAGGCCGGTGCCATGTACAAGTTTGAAGTCGTCGATGCGCAGGGCCAGCTCACGCTCAAGACCGATCCTTACGCGCTGCACAGTGAAGGTCCGCCCGGCAATGCAGCCCTGGTCTGCGACTGGCCAAGCGCGGACGAAGCGTCGGTATCGGATGCGGCGCTCGACGGGCACAGCGCCCTGTCCTCTCCCATGGCCATCTACGAGGTGCACGCCGGCTCCTGGCGCCGCCCCGACGGTCAGGTGCCGGACTGGGATTTTCTGGCGGGCGCGCTGGTGCCCTACGTGGCCGAGCTGGGCTTTACGCACATCGAGTTGCTGCCCGTCACCGAGCACCCGTTTTACGGCTCCTGGGGCTACCAGCCCACCGGCCTGTACGCACCGACTGCGCGCTACGGCTCGCCGCGTGCGCTGCGCCGCTTCATCGCCACGGCGCACGCCGCGGGGCTCAAGGTGATTCTGGACTGGGTGCCGGGTCACTTTCCATCGGATGCCCACGCGCTGGCGCGCTTTGATGGCACCGCCCTGTACGAACATGCCGATCCGCGTGAAGGCTTTCACCAGGACTGGAACACGCTGATCTACAACTTTGGCCGCAACGAGGTGCGCAATTTTCTGGTGGGCAGTGCGCTGTTCTGGATCGAGCAATACGCGGTGGACGGTCTGCGCGTGGACGCGGTGGCCTCGATGCTGTACCGCGACTACAGTCGCGCCGCCGGGGAGTGGCTGCCGAATCGCGATGGCGGTCGCGAGAACTACGAGGCGATTGACTTCCTGAAGCAGACCAATCAGACACTGCACCAGGAGGCGCCAGGCGCGCTGACGATGGCCGAAGAATCGACTGCTTTTCCGCGGGTCACCGGTGCAGCGGCCGAGGGCGGTCTGGCTTTTGACTTCAAATGGAACATGGGCTGGATGAACGACACCCTGGCCTACTTCGCGCTGGACCCGGTGCATCGCCGCTGGCACCACCATCGCATCACCTTTGCCCTGACCTACGCCTGGAGCGAGCGTTTCGTGCTGCCGCTCTCGCACGACGAGGTGGTGCACGGCAAGGGCTCGCTGCTTGGCAAGATGTCGGGCGACGCCTGGCAAAAGCGCGCCAACCTGCGCGCCCTGTACGCCCTGATGTACGCCTTCCCGGGCAAGAAGCTGCTGTTCATGGGCAGCGAACTGGCCACTCCGACCGAGTGGAACCACGACGCCGAACTGGACTGGGGTTTGCTGCAGGACCCGGCTCATGCCGGTGTGCAGCGACTGGTGCGCGACCTCAATCGCCTCTACCGCGCTCTGCCCAGCCTGCACGCGCGCGACAGCGATGCCCGTGGTTTTCGCTGGATCGAAGCCGACGACGCTGAGCACTCGGTCTACAGTTTTTTGCGTCTGGGAGCGACACCGCAGCAGCAACTGCTCGCGGTTTGCAATCTGACACCGGTGCCACGCTCCGGCTGGCGTATCGGTGTGCCGCAGAATGGCCTGTGGCGTGAGGTCCTGAACACCGACTCGGATCACTACGGTGGCAGCAACCTCGGCAACCATGGCGGCGTCAAGGCGGACCCGGTGCCCATGCACGGAGAAGTCCAGTCACTGAGCCTGAATCTGCCGCCGCTTGCCGTGCTCTGGTTCGAACTGGAGAGCGCGCCGTGAACGAGCTTGACCGGCCGGCAACGCGCGACGCCTGCGCGCCGGGGCAGCCATGGCCCCTGGGCGTCACGCTGAGCGCGTGCGAGGGCCTCAGCGGTCTGAACGCGGCGGTGTATGCACGCCATGCCACGGCTGTCGAGTTGTGTCTGTTCGATGGCACTGCAGAGATCGAAGCCACGCGCATCCGGCTCACCGCCTGCAGCGATGGCGTCTGGCACGGCTTTGTGGCGGGCCTCGCTGTCGGCCAGCGCTACGGCCTGCGCGCGCACGGCCCGTGGCAACCGGATGCCGGGCACCGTTTCAATCCGCAGTGCCTCCTGCTCGACCCCTGGGCGCGTTCGCTGTGCGGTCCACTGGCTGCAGATGAGGTCGCACAACAGATACCTAAAGCGCGCGTGCTCGATCTGGCCGCCGAACTGCGCGCTGGTGCTGCCATCACACCCGCCCCGCAAACCGCGATGGCAAGGACGGTTCTCTATGAAGCCCAAGTCAAGGCCCTGACAGCGCTGCACCCGCTAGTCCCTGCCGAGCAGCGCGGTAGCTACGCCGGTGTGGCCAGTGCAGCCATGCTGGCTCACTACCAGCGTCTGGGCATCACGGCCCTGTGTCTGCTGCCGGTACAACGGCATCAGGACGAGCGGCATCTGGTCAAGCGGGGTCTGCACAACCACTGGGGCTACAACCCGCTGTCCTTCTTTGTGCCGGATGCGCGCTTCGCTACGCCGACGGCACGCGCGCTGGCGCGGGACGATGATGCTGCTGTGCGCGCTGAGTTCCGCGCCATGGTGGACACCTTGCACCGGCACGGTATCAAGGTGATCCTCGATGTGGTCTACAACCACACGGCCGAAAGCGATGCGCTCGGCCCCACGCTGTGCTGGCGCGGCCTGGACAACGCGAGTTGGTACGCACTGGACGCCCAGGGTGCTTACCTGAACCCGAGCGGCTGCGGCAACACGCTCAACATGGGCGAGCCGCGCGTGGTGCAGATGGTGATGGACAGCCTGCGCTGGTGGGTGCAGGCCTTCGGTGTGGACGGCTTTCGCTTTGACCTGGCGGTGGCGCTGGGGCGCCGGGGTGGGCCGGATGCGCGCTTTGAGGTGATGTCCCCGCTGTTTGCCGCCATAGCCCAGGACCCGG
>CAITQH010000450.1 GCA_903894475.1 uncultured beta proteobacterium | reverse complement strand
GCGGCGCATCGTTCTGATTTCATTGAGTTTGGCACTGCTTGTCGGGCTGGTCGGACAAATTGTGTTCCATGAACGCGACCGCATCGTCGCTCTGCAACCGGCACTCAGGCCGTGGTTGGTGGCTCTTTGTTTACCCTTGAAGTGCCAAGTAACGGCGCTGCGGCAGAAAGACGCAATCGCCATTGAACGCGCTTCCTTCAGCAGGATTGCCGGAAATTCTTACCGCCTGAATTTCACCATCAAAAACACTGCGGCCGTTGCGGTTGCCGCACCGGCCATCGAGTTGACGCTGACCGACACCACCGATCAACCGGTCCTGCGTCGTGTCTTCCTTCCGACAGAGCTTGATCTCAAGTCGGACACCCTGTCCGCCGCTGCGGAATGGTCTGCTTCACTGGTCGTCACAGCCGACCTCGCAGACACAACGCAGCAGACTGTGGGCTACCGAATTTACGCTTTTTATCCCTGAACTTATTCCCAAAATCATGGCATCCATCATCTGCGGCTCACTGGCTTTTGACACCATCATGAACTTCGAGGGCCGATTTGCCGAGCAAATCCTGCCGGATCAACTCCATATTCTGAACGTGTCTTTTCTGGTGCCCGCCCTGCGCCGCGATTTTGGCGGATGCGCTGGCAACATCGCCTACGCTTTACGACAGCTTGGGGGAACTGCGCTGCCCATGGCGACCCTTGGCAACGACGGCGCAAGTTATATCGACAGGCTCCAGAATCTGGGAATTTCAACGGAATTCGTGCGTACCATTGATGGCACATACACCGCCCAGGCAATGATCATTACGGACCGTGACAATAACCAGATCAACGGTTTTCATCCCGGCGCCATGGAGCAGGCTCACCTAAACCACATTGCGGCACGCGACGACATCAAGATCGGCATCATTGCGCCAGATGGCCGCGATGCCATGTGGCAACACGCCGAACAATTCGCCGCAGCCAGGATTCCATTTGTGTTTGACCCCGGCCAACAACTTCCCCGATTCGATAGAAGTGAACTCCGCGCGCTGCTGGAACAGGCCAGTTGGGTCACTGTGAATGACTATGAAGGCAAGATGCTGAGTGACCGGACGGGATGGAGCAGTGCTGAAATCTCATGCCGTGTTCAGGGACTGATCATTACGCTGGGAGCGGACGGATGTGAAGTATGGCTGGCAGGCGCCAAGACACACATTGAGCCAATCAAGGCAGATGCAGTGGTCGATCCAACCGGCTGCGGCGATGCCTTTCGAGGCGCGATGCTATTTGGGCTTGAGCGGGGATGGTCGCTGCTACGCTGCGCCACCCTGGGCAACCATTTGGGTTCACTCAAGATAGCGCAACGCGGTCCGCAAAACTACACCGTGGACCTAAAGTTACTCGGGTTGTAAACATCACAAAAAAGCCCGGTGCTGTTAAGCACCGGGCTTCAAGCCGAACCGGGTTAAGGTTCAGGGCTTGCCGGCCGTCGGAAACGGCCATGCGGCCTGCGGGCTCAAGGTCGTCTGAGCAGCAGGGGCGGCCGGGGCAGGCGCTGCCTTGGCAGCGGGTGCCTTCGCGGCTTTCTTCGCAGCCGGCTTCTTGGCTGCTTTCTTGGCGGCTGGCTTCTTGGCAGCAGGTTTCTTCGCTACCGCAGCCTTCTTGGCAGGCGCCTTTTTTGCAGCTACCTTCTTGGCCGCTACTTTTTTCGCCGGAGCTGCCTTCTTGGCGGCTGGCTTTTTAGCAGCGGCTGTTTTTGCAGCAGCTTTCTTCGCTGGTGCCGCTTTCTTTGCCGGCGCAGCTTTCTTCGCCGCTACTTTTTTCGCTGGTGCCGCTTTCTTTGCCGGCGCAGCTTTCTTCGCCGCTACTTTCTTAGCGGGAGCGGCCTTCTTTGCGGCCGGTTTTTTTGCAGTTGCCATTATTTTCTCCTTGATCAATTTACAAAGAGCACTTCATGCGAGTTGGAGAGCATGAAGCGATTCATGATGTTGGGATTCATCCCAGCACCATGAACTCGGGTGCACAAACCGTCGCTGAATCTCTCAGGCGCACAACGATTTGTGTAATTCTTGAAGTCATATGCAACTGAAACCGACGTGACCGCATCGCGAGAAAAAATTACTCGCGGGCACGTCCTTATTTCTTTGTTCCAGTTCAACATAAATATTTCCAGTCGGTCGATTATCAGAGCAGTGAAATGAAATGAAAAGTATTCGTTCACATCACGGCACCATCGGAGCTCGAAGTGTTGTGCAGCAACATCGCCAATCCCCTAGCATCAAAAAAACAAGGTCATTGTAAAAGAGAAACACACTATATATGGTGTCCGCGGACATTACAAGCCGCTACCGGTAGTGTCCAGGGCCAAACTCATGGTTTGGCTGCAGCGCCTCCACAATCAAGCTCGTGCATCGACTCGTGACATCTCTCGCTCAGGAAAAAATCGGGAAGCCAGTCCCAGTCCTTGTTGCAGCAAGAACCAGTCAAAGCCGAGGCCCGGATCGGTCTTTCGAACGGGTGCGATGTGTTCGTGCCCCGCGATCGCAGTGATTGGATAGCGCTGCAAAATGGCCGAGCACAAAGCCACCAGCGTTTCATACTGATCGTGTTCAAAGAGGCCGCCTTCGATGCCCTCAAGCTCTATACCGATCGAGTTGTCATTGCAATTATTGCTTTCGCCATAGCTCGACGCACCGGCATGCCAAGCCCGCTCGTCTGCACTCACAAACTGTAACAATTCGCCATGGCGACGAATATAGAAATGAGAAGAAACGTGCAGCCCGGCGAGACTTTTGAAATATGGGTGCTGGTCCAGGTCCAACTGGTTACAAAAAAAATGTCCCACCGCGTCACCACCATACTCGCCTGGTGGCAGGCTGATGGAATGCAACACAACAAGATCCACCGCTGTCTGCGCCGGACGAGGCCCAAAGTTCGGCGACGCCATTGTCATGGCATACTTGTACCATCCATCGTTCCAGAGCGCCAATTTCTCAATGCAGTCAGTCCGACTCATCGAAATTTCCACCGAAATTTTGGGCATCAATGCGCAATCTGGCAATTCGATAACGCATCTGACGCAGACTCAATCCCAGACGAGCGGCGGCGGCCGTGCGATTGAATCCGGTTTCACGCAAGGCCTGAATCAGGATCGTTCGCTCTGCACCGTCCAGGTAGGCTTGCAAGTCGCTCGGCAAGACTGACGATCTGCCTTCCAGCGTAGTTACTTCCCCGTCGCTCGCTGGCGCCGCCTGGCGGGGCAGCGGCTGGGATGCAGAGGGCTCAAACTGCAGTTCGTCCTCTTCTCTCAGCGCCACCGCCCGATGCAACAAATTTTCCAGTTCCCGCACGTTACCAAGCAGCGAATCGAGCGCCAGTTGCTCCAGCACTGCCGCTGGCAACGCAGGCACGGCGATATCCGACTCCGATGCAATCCGGCCCAGCAGGGCGGCGCACAAGGCCGGTAAGTCTTCTCGCCGCTCACGCAATGGAGGAATATGGATCTGGATTACATTCAGCCGGTAATAGAGATCCTGCCGAAAGCGCCCTGCCTGCACTTCGGCTGCCAAATCTTTGTGGGTCGCACTGATAATGCGCACGTCCACCGCCTCCTCCTGAGGGGAGCCAATAGGGCGAATGCAACGCTCCTGAATGGCACGCAAAAGTTTGGACTGCATGGCCAGTGGCAGGTCGCCAATTTCATCGAGGAACAAAGTGCCACCGCGAGCCGCCTGAAAGAATCCGTCGCGATCCTGATTGGAGCCGGTATAAGCACCTTTCCTGGCACCAAAAAACTCGGTCTCAAGCAAATTTTCCGGGATCGCACTGCAATTCACGGCAACCCAGGCGCCACCGGTGCGATGACTGTTGGCATGCAGCGCCTTGGCCACCATTTCTTTTCCGGTGCCGGATTCGCCAGTAACCAAAATGGGCGCCATGCTCCGCGCCACCTTGATGATCCGCTCTTTGACCAGCCGCATACTGACTGACTCTCCGACCAGTCGCGCAAGGGTTTCCTGCGCAGCACTGCCCGACTTCGATGCAGCAAGTGACCCCATGCTGACGCGTGTCCTCGCATCCTGAACCGCTGAAGCAATGACCCCTCTGAACTGTTTCAGATCGACTGGCTTGGTCAGATAGTCGAAGGCCCCCGCCTTGAGAGATTCGACCGCATTTTCTGCCGACCCGTAGGCCGTAATGACAACACATCGCTCCTTGCGTTGTTGTGCCTTGAGATGACGAATCAGTTCCACGCCGAGCCCATCGGGCAGGCGCATGTCGGTGATGACGACATCAAAATGACGCTCGTTCAAACACGAAAACGCCTCAGCCAGGCAGGCGGCAGTAGATATCGAAAAGCCATCACGCACCAGCGTCAACTCGTAGAGCGTCCGCAAGTCCGGCTCATCATCGACTACCAGTATCTGGACATCGTTTGTCGCACTATTTGCAGCCATAGGTTCAGGGGTTTTCACGATGCTCGTTAACCCGTCGCTCGGGCTGGAAGCAGATCACAAATTCGTTTCCATCGATTACAGCATCCGCCAGCGTGCGTGGTGATCGACCATAGGCAATGGATGCTCCCTGTTCTTCGCACAATTCACGACAAATATACAGCCCCAAGCCGCTGGACCGACTCTCGGACGAAAAGAACGGCTCAAACAAATGCCTCTGCACTGACTGATCCATGGGCACTCCACCATTCCAGACCCGCATAAACGACTGCCCAGACATCGAAATACCGGTGGACACCTCAATGGCACCGGCTTGAAACCCGCAATAGCGTTGCGCATTGTCCAGCAGATTGACCAGTATCCGGCGTAGATGCTCGGATTCAAACCTTACCTTGAGATCTTCTCCTGTCAAGTCAAAACGTAATAACTGTTCCGGCTTATTTTGTTCCTGCCAGTCACCACAAATTCGTGCGACCGCATCATTCAACACCAGTAAATTCGCCGCCTTCGCACGGTCACGCCGCTGAACTCGGGAAACCTCAAGCACTTCTTCCACTATTTTTTCCAGTCGGGCGGCATTTTGCTGCACCATCTGCGTAAGCTGCTTGTGCCGCGGATTTGCAATGTCTTCTTCAAGCAGGGCGTTGGCCTGCACGATCGCGGCCAACGGATTTCGAATTTCGTGGGCAACAGCAGCCGACATGCGCCCCATACTGGCCAGCTTTTCCGTTCGCATCCGGGCTTCCATCTCGTGCTGATCCTGAAGAAACATGACGCACAAATTCTGACCGTTTTCACCTGACGTGGCCGTCAGCTGCGTATGTACCCGAACGCGCAAAGGTCCCTGGCCGGCATGATGAATGATGACATCGCCTTGCCGGTCCCTGTTTTCAGTGAAGCTGAGTTCGATCAGGTCCACCAGTCCTTTCCATCCAGACAGCGCTGCCAGGCTGAAAGAATCCACACCAAGGGCGCTTTTTGCGCCCAGCATCTGACGCGCTGCCGGGTTGGCAGCCCGGACCGTGCAGCGCCGATCCAACACCAGGATACCGTCGGTCAAAGATTGAATCACCAACTCATTGACCTGCTGCTGCAAACGCACCGCCAACTGATTTCGCTGCGCCCGCTGCTCCTCATTGGTCAATCGGGTCGCAATCTGACTTGCCAAAAACGCGATGGCAAAACAACCAGCGCCAGTCAACGCCGCCTGCAAGAAGTGGGCAGCCGCATCCGCTGGAATCTGTGCCGATACCCATGCCGCATAGAACAATAGCATGAGCGTCACCGCCGCCGCGCAGGCCGTCGACAGCAACAAGGACCCCAGCACTGAGACCATCAGAATAGGCAGCGCAAACAAGGGTGTGTAATTGACACTGCCGCCATGCGTCACTTGCAAGGCCGCAACTGCCAGAATATCAACGCCGATGATGATGATCCACCGAACGTCAAATGTCTTGCTTAGGGGCCGCACGCCTGCTTTGAACCTGACACCCAGAGCAACAACACAATAGGCGGCGCAGAACAGTACCAGGGTGATGTCCCTCTCCGATCCAAGTCCGTAGACCACGCTTTGCATCAGCAACAGAACCAGGCCCAGCATGACCCGAGCAGTCATGAAGCCCCGCCAAAGCCGCTCAAACTCCTGGGGTCGCTCTACCGCTTCAATGCCAGGTTCCAGCAAGAACGGATCAAACCATGATTTAGCGTCTGGCTGGCGCTGCATTCAAGGTTCCGCCCGCTGACGATGATCAGCGCAACAATAGGGACCCTTTCTTCCCTGCACGGCGTCCACCACAGCGACATGAACCGAGCAAAAGGTACAACCAACCATATCCAGTGGCGGCCGTGCCGACAGTGGCTTTTCTTGCTTCTGCGCGGCCTTTGCCTCGCGGTTCGAGCGCCAAAGCCAAATGCCAATCAACACAAGCAACAAGAGCAGGAGCAGCCTCATGGCGTACGCCCCAAAATAATCTCCATCACAAAACGCGATCCAACGTAGGCCAGCAAAAGCAGCGCCGAACCCATGTACAAAACACGCACCGCGCGTTTGCCTCTCCAGCCGAAACGAGCGCGTCCAATCAGCAGCACGGCGAAGGTCAGCCACGACAACACAGAAAACGCCGTTTTGTGATCAAGCTTCAAGTGCGCACCGGCCCCGTAAAGTTGGCCACTGAACACGGTCGCCACCAGCAAAGTCGCAGACAGAAGCAGAAAACCCGCCTTCACAAACCTGAACGTCAGGCGCTCCATGGTCAGCAGCGGCATGCCACTGTGCGGATCGGCCGCCAGCCGAAAACGCTCTTCGGCGCGCGTCATGAACCAGGCATGAACCACAGCGGCCCCGAATAAACCGTAGGATGCAATCCCCAGCGCCCAGTGCAATGGCAGCCAGGGCGAGGCTGTCGGGTGCAAGGGATTGCCCGGAAACAAAACCGCCAGCAAGACGGCAATGGCGCCAAGCACAGACAAAGTCCAGCGCGTCTGCAACAGCGGATACACATGACTCTCGACCGCATAAACCGAAGCAATCAGCCAGGCCGTAACCGACAAGGCCGGGGCAAAACCAAAACGCGGTTCCTGACCGAACAGGGTGATGGTCAGTAAAACCCCGTGCAGCAACCAAGCCAGCCAGACCGCCGCTCGTGCCAACTGCGGCCCTAAGCGAACCGCCCCCATCGCTGACACGCAGTACGCCAGCGCAGTGGCCACCGCCAAGGTCAAAACGAGCAGAGAAGCACTGGCTAAAATCATGCCTACAGTTTAGCGTTTTCAGGAATATCCCTATGGCCTCCGCCCTCAGCGACAAACTCTCACGTCTGGTTAAAGAAATTCGTGGTCAGGCACGCATCACCGAAAGCAACGTCACCGACATGTTGCGTGAGGTTCGCATGGCCTTGCTCGAAGCCGACGTCGCCCTGCCGGTGGTGCGCGACTTCATCGCCCGTGTCAAAGAAAAAGCGCTCGGCCAGGACGTGCTGGGCTCACTCTCACCGGGGCAGGCACTGGTTGGCATTGTTAGCAAGGAACTGGCAGCCACCATGGGACATGGGGTGGCCGACATCAACCTGGCAACGCAACCACCGGCAGTCATCCTGCTGGCCGGTCTGCAAGGCGCCGGCAAGACCACCACCACTGCGAAGCTGGCCAAGTACCTGATCGAGAAGCGCCGCAAGAAGGTCCTGACCGTTTCAGGTGACGTCTACCGCCCAGCTGCGATTGAACAGCTAAGGATGGTGACGGCGCAGGCCGGTGCCGAATGGTTCGAGAGCACAGTGGATCAAAAACCTGTCGCCATTGCCCTTGCCGCGCTGGACTACGCACGCAAACATTTCTTTGATGTCCTGCTGGTCGACACTGCGGGTCGTCTGGCCATTGATGAAGCGCTGATGCGTGAAATCAGTGAGCTGCACGCCGCACTCAAACCTGTGGAAACCCTGTTTGTGGTCGATGCGATGCAGGGTCAGGATGCGGTCAATACTGCCAAAGCGTTCAAGGAATCGCTTCCCCTGACTGGCATCATCCTGACCAAACTAGACGGTGATTCGCGCGGTGGTGCTGCCCTGTCGGTGCGTCAAATCACCGGCGCGCCGATCAAGTTTGCCGGTGTGAGCGAAAAGATCGATGGTCTGGAGGTATTTGACGCAGAGCGGCATGCTGGACGCATTCTGGGAATGGGCGACATTCTGGCACTGGTGGAGCAGGTTACCGCCGGGGTCGACGTAGCAGCGGCACAAAAACTGGCGGCCAAAGTAAAGAGCGGCGCCGGCTTTGACCTGAACGACTTTCTGGCCCAGATCCAGCAAATGAAGCAAATGGGAGGCCTCGCCAGCCTGATGGACAAGATGCCGGCGTCGATTGCTGCCAAGGCCGGCCAGATGGACATGGGTCGGGCCGAGAAGGACATTCAACGCAAGCAGGGCATCATCCACAGCATGACGCCACTGGAGCGGCGCAAACCCGAACTCATCAAAGCCACCCGCAAACGCCGCATCGCCACCGGCGCCGGCGTGCAGGTTCAGGAAGTCAACCGCATGCTCAAGGAGTTTGAGCAAATGCAGGACATGATGAAGAAGATGAAAGGCTCAGGGATGATGAAAATGATGAAACGCATGGGCGGCATGAAAGGCATGTTTTAAAGACGGTACCCTTTTTTAGAATCCTGGATTGCGGGTCAAGCCCGCAACGACAACCGGGGAGGCAACGACAACCGGGGAGGCAACGACAACCGGGGAGGCAATGGCCTACTTCACTGTCATCCCGGACTCGATCCGGGATCCAGTTCCAACTCCCCGCGCAAGGTAAACGAGCGGGTCTCGGTAATCCTCACGTCAACCAGTTGCCCGATCAAATCCGCGCTACCGCAGAAATTGACCACTCGATTGCACTCGGTGCGTCCCATCAACTCATTGGCATCACGCTTGGCGTGACCTTCCACCAGAATTCGCTGCACCGTACCCAAGCGACTTTCGCTGATTCGCTTGATGTTGTCATTGATGACGCCCTGCAAATGCTGCAACCGTTGCAGTTTCACCTCATAGGGTGTGTTGTCGGTCAGATTGGCGGCCGGCGTTCCGGGGCGGGGGCTGAAAATAAAGCTGAATGAGTTGTCAAAGCCAACATCGTCAATTAGCTTCATCATCTTGTTGAAATCGTCTTCTGTCTCGCCCGGAAAGCCGACGATGAAATCGCTGCTCAGCGCCATGTCAGGCCGGATGGCGCGCAGTTTGCGCACCGTCGACTTGTATTCCATCGCGCTGTAGCCTCGCTTCATCGCACTCAGGATGCGATCCGAGCCGTGCTGCACCGGCAGATGCAGGTGACTCACCAACTTGTCAATCTTGCCGTAAGCCGCAATCAATGCCGACGTAAATTCATTGGGGTGACTGGTGACGTAGCGGATGCGCTCAATGCCGGGAATTTCGGCCACGTACTCGAGCAGCTTGGCGAAATCTGCAACATCGCCCGTCTTGCCCATGGAAACACGGTAGGCATTCACATTCTGGCCCAGCAAAGTAACTTCCTTCACACCCTGATCGGCAAGTCCGGCCACCTCCACCAGCACATCGTCGAACGGTCTGGAAACCTCCTCACCCCGCGTATAGGGAACGACGCAGTAGCTGCAGTACTTGGAGCAACCTTCCATGATGCTGACGAAGGCGCTGCCACCCTCGACGCTTGCCGGTGGCAAGTGATCGAATTTCTCGATCTCCGGGAAACTGATATCCACCTGAGAGCGGTTTTGCAACTCACGGGCGGCCAGCATCTGCGGCAAGCGGTGCAATGTCTGCGGACCAAAGACCAAGTCCACATAGGGCGCACGCTCAATGATGGCGCTACCTTCCTGGCTCGCCACACAGCCGCCAACCCCAATCAATGCCCCATTCTTCTTCAATTGCTTGACGCGCCCCAGATCCGAGAACACCTTCTCCTGCGCCTTTTCCCGTACCGAGCAGGTGTTGAACAGAATGAGGTCTGCCTCCTCTACGCTGTCGGTCTGCTCGTAGCCCTGCGCGGCCCGCAGCACGTCCACCATCTTGCCCGAGTCGTACTCGTTCATCTGGCAGCCAAAGGTCTTGACGAAGACCTTCTTGCTCAAGGCTTGTCCGCCAATTCGCGCAGCATGGCACGCACCCGGTAAAGGTTGGCGGTCATGTCGGCCAGGCCGGCCCGGTCATTGTCCAGAGTGTCGTTGAGCAAGCCGTGCCGAATCGCCGGCAGCACGCCGTAGCCGTTGGTGATGGCGTTGTCGCCACCCTGTACTTTGCTCTGCAGGCCGTAGACCCACTGGTCAGTACCGCGCACGGTGACTGGCCCCACAAGCGTGGCGGCCCGGTTGCCAATAGGCATACTGATCTCAAACCCGGCAAAGTTTGTTCGTGGCATCTGCCAACCCGCCTCGGTGCTGCGGTAGTGCAGTGTCAACCGGTTGTCGCCATACCAGTGATGGCTGGCCAGTCGGAAGCCGCGATCCTGGTTGTAAAACTGGCCGGCTTGCGCTTCCATAAACCAGCGCCCGTCAACCACACTCCAGCGCGCAGATGCCAGGGCCAGCGGGTGGCGAATGCTCTCAAACGTCAAGCCACTGGTGTCAGTGCCCTGATAGTAGCCAGCCAGCGCCCCCAGGCGCAGCGAGCCCTGCGGGCTATGCCAGGCCAGATCCAACTGGCCACCGTAGTCGTTGTGCATCACATAGCCGATGCTCGCCTGCGCCCACATGTGGGGCGCCAACTGCATTTGGCGCGACAGCACACTGCTCTCCAGGCGCAGTTGAATACGCTCGTTGCCAAAGACTGCACCATCGGCAAAGTTAGTGGAGTTGGCCAGTGGCACGGTCACTTCGCCCTGCCAAAGCACGCCGCGCCCGAGTGCCAGCTCCCAGGCTAGGTCCAGACCGACAGAAGCATCGTAGAGTCCCACTTCAGTGCCCACGCGCTGGCGCAGTACCGGACCCAACTCGATCTGTGGGCGCATCACCTGCGACTGTGCCTTCGGCGTTACCGCCCAGCCCAGCGCCGGCGTCTGCACCGGCTCCCCATTGCCCAGCGTCAAGGCGGCCTGCCCGTCGCACCACCAGCCGCCCTCGGTAAATTTGGCCAGGCAAGCTCCGCTGGTGCGCAGCGTCAACACCGGGTCCTGCAGATAGCTCAGTACCAAATGCAACTGCTCATCGCCTTGCGCCTGCTTTTGCCATAAAGCCAGGGCCACCCCCAGCGCATCAAGCCGGTTCTTGCGCCAGGCCAGTGGTTCGGCCTGAACCACCCAGCCCCTGGCATGGTCAAAACCGACCCATATCGATGAAAAGCCGGCGCCGCTAAGACGACTTGCCAGCTGGTCTGCGCGCTGTACCTGGGTAGCAGCAGGCTCGGATAACGATGCCGTCGCAGCTTGCGCCGGCTCCAGCAGCTGCTCGCTGGTCGTCGCGGGCGTTGATTTTGCCGCCACGACTGGCGCTGGTGCTGAAGCCTCAGCGGGCGCCGCTGCCACAGTCACAGTGGAGAGCTTGCGTGTGCCCTGATCCAGCGCATGCTTGTCAAAGCTGTAGGTCAAGCCCAGGCCCGCTTGCCAGGTTTGCTGGTCGGTGCGGTTGCTCAGCTTTCGACTCGCGCCCATTTCCAGTGCCAGTTGCTCGGTCAGGGGACGGGCGTAGCGTACGCCGGCTCGCAATTCATGGCTGTCGTATTCGGCCAGCGCCCGCCAGTGTTCAGTCAAAAAAACCTGTGTGCTTCCAAACAGGCCATCCAGCGACGAGTGAGCGTGGTTTCCCCGGCCGTAGCCAAGCGTCACATCAACCGAGCCAAACGACGACGTAGCGACGCCATAATAGCTGCGAAAGTTTGTCGCAGCGCCACCCACGTCAACCGCTCCGAAAGCAAGGCGCGTGTCCCAGCCCAGCCGAAGCGGCAACTGGTACTTGCCACTGGCAGACAGGTCCCGCATGCCACTGCACGGCGCACTCACTGCCGAGTACATATTGCATTGAAGATCACCCTCAAAGGCGAGTCGCCCCACCAGTTCCAGCCCCGGCAGCACACCAAAACCCAGGTTGACCGAGCCGAAGCTCCCGACAGCAGGGGAGCCGCGCGGCTTTTCCGGGTTGCTGTTGCTCCAGGCACCACTGACGACGCCGGGGCTCAATACATCAGCAGTAGGGGCGTTGATGGTTCCGGAGAAGCCACCCGGCGCCAGTTGGGCCAATGCAGGCGCGCCGAACGTACCCGCCTCCAGAACACACAAGCATAGAAATATTCCGCGTAATAACATCATTTTCGGCTAGTCTAGCAAATATTCATGCTTACCCTGTTTGATTTGACATTGGTTTGTGTTAGATTGGTACCGCCTAGGGGTCGCCTTCAGCGCGGCTCGGCGTTTTCTAAAGGGACTAACAAATGAGTGCATTCACACAAAAGAGTGGGGTAACCGCCAAACTCGCATTGTCGGCTGTCTTTATTGCAACCCTGGTGGCCTGCGGTAGCAGCAGCGCACCACCGGCCGTAGCACCCACCATGTCGGGGAAGGTTGTCAACAGCTATATCTATGGCGCAATTGTTACGCTTGACAGCAACGACAACGGTGTCTGCGAGTCAACCGAGCCGCAGGTGGTTTCCAAACAGGATGGTTCCTACGAATTTCCTGGGCTTGGCAGCCATATGGTCTGCTCTGTCGGCGGTTACAACACGGCTACCAATCTTCCGGTGGTCGGCGAATTCAAGGCGCCTCCCGACTCCAAGGTGGTTACTCCCTTGAGCACCCTGGTGATGGCCAAGATCGGCGCCACAACCGGCGCCCCCACGGCTGCGCAGATTGCCGCAGCGCAGTCGTCGCTTGAAACCCAGCTCAGTTTGCCGGCGGGGTCCCTGGCACTTGATCCGGTGGCAGCCATCGCCACCAATCCAAAAATTGAACAGACCAATGCAGCGGTTGAAGTCATGCTGCAAACGGTCGCATCCAGTGTTAGCGCCTTTGCCGGCGTGACGGCGCCAGCAGCCACCGCAACAGCTACAGAAAAGGCCAATTACACGGCTGCCGTTAACGCAGTGTTTGCCAATGCAGTCAAAGCTGTTACCACAACCCTGGCCACTACGACGGTTAACCTGACAAGCGCCGCCGGGGCAAGCGTCACCGACGCCTTTGTGCAGAGCGCCGTTACAACTACGGTCGACAACGTAAAGACTGCCGTGGCTGCTACAGGTGGAACGAATGCGACTGCCACCGCGCTCAACAAAGTTGCCACTGGCGCCTCAGCAGCAATAACCGGCACCTCTTCGGCCAATGCAGCTTCTTTTGTTGCCAAGAACGTTTCAACCGTGGTTCAGAGTGTTGCTCAGGTCACCATCACGACTGACACCGTGGCCAACACGGCCGCCATTGCCGCAGCGGCCACCGCAGCCCAAAAGAACACCGTGATTGCCAACTCAGTCGACGCCGTGGTTTCTGCCGCTCCCACATTGTTTGCGAGCACGGCCACGGCGGCGCCAGCGCAAATGGCCGCCCTGGCTCAAACCGTGTTGCCCACCACAGCTGCGACATCCAACAGCGCCTTTACATCAGCTCCTGCAACGGTGGCCGCTGCGTTGACTACTGCTGCAAGTTCGGCAAGTGTCACACTCAGTGCAGCGACTGCAACCACCATCGCGACAGCCGTTGCCGCCGATGTGGCCGCGCCGCCAGCCGCACCAGCGACTGTTAACCTGACCACGGTCACAGTGCCGGTCGTCGCGCCGCTGCCGCCTCCTGTTGTGATCACGGGCGGTAACTGACTGGGAGTTCAAACTTCTGATTGCCCTGCATGCCTTCGGTGACATGCAGGGCATTGCGGCGTGCTGGTTGCAACTACACTCGGGTCATTGGCAATTTCAATACAGTTCTTGGGGGCGCCGTGGGCCAGTTGACTTATCGCAGCACAATCTACCGGGGTGCCTACGGGGTAATTTTTGTCGCAGCCTACCTGTTGATTACGGCGTATCTCCTGTCGGGTGATGATTCGGGTTCGGAAAGCAGCGCCGGAGTCTGGCGCCTGGTGCTGGGGATGGTACTGGTCTGCGCGGTTGGGGCTGCTGCCGGTCCGACGCTGCATCGCCGGCTGTTCAAGACCCGTGTTTCGTACCGCCGGGTACGCAAACCCGGTAAACACTTACACAAATGAGTTCAACGGTTTTCTCGATCCTGGTGGTTTGCACTGCCAACATCTGCCGCAGCCCGGCGGGTCAGGCGATGCTGACCGCGCAGCTGGCCGGTCACAACGCCAGGGTCGAATCGGCCGGCACACGCGCGCTCGATGGCCATACAGTAGACACCACCATAGCCACTCTGATGCGCAGACGCGGCATGAACGCCATGGAGCAGCACCGCTCGCGCCCCATCATGCCAACCATGCTGGCTCGTTACGACCAGATTTTGTGCATGGAAGAACAGCATGTGCAGCAGGTGCTCGCCATGTACCCGGCGGGCCGCGGCAAAGTTCGGTTGCTGGGCCACTGGAGCGCTCAACAAATCGCCGATCCCATTGGTCAATCTGAGGCTGTGTATGCTGCCGCACTCGACCAGATTGAACGCTGCGCCGGGCAGTGGGCGCAAAAATTGATAGAGATGGGAATGATGAGATGACAGAACAATTCAAGGTCGGCACGCTGGCAGTCCTGCTCAGCGCGGCTCTGACTGGTTGCGGCACGGCACCGGGCATGTACATGGCCACGCCAGTCAGCGCGCAAACGCGAGGCACCTGGTTTGGCAGCCGCACCAGTGAGCTCGAGCCCAGCATCGACTTCTCCCTGATTCGCCTCTCGGCCGAAAACATGGGAAAGTACAGTCTGCAGAGCAGTGGTTCCGGTGTCCCCCTGTTCAGCGCCAACTACAGCGGCCCCTACCAATTGGGACTGCAAGATGTGTTGCGCATCAATGTGTGGGGCCACCCCGATTTTCTCCCGACACTCTCGGCTGTCTCCTCGGGTGGGGTCGCAAGCGTGCCCCTGGGGCGCACCATCAACGAAGACGGAACCCTGTTCTTCCCGCTGGTTGGAGCCCTGCGCGCTGCCGGTCTCACGGTGCCTGAGTTTCGGGTGGCGCTGAGCAAGGCCCTGACCAAATATATCAAAGACCCTCAGGTTGATGTTGACGTTGCCGCCTTTCGCAGCCAGCGGGTCTTCATGGCCGGTGAGGTCAAGGCACCGGGTGCGGTGCCGATTACCGACATCGCCCTGAAAATCACCGATGCGCTCGCTGCGGTCGGCGGTACCACGTCGGACGCGGACCTCGGTGTGGTCCAGCTCACCCGTGACGCCCAAAGTTTTACCATCGATCTCAATCGCCTCTATTTTGGTGGCGAGCTGGCCCTGAATTTGACGCTACAACATGGCGACGTACTCACAGTGCCGGACCGCCAGGCGCGCAAGGTGTTTTTGCTGGGTGAGGTGATGCAACCCAAGTCTTACGTGCTGCGCCGGGGTCGCGTTAGCTTGGCTGAAGTACTGGCTGATGCCGGCGGCCCTAACCCGCTGTCGGCCAACGCTGGCGAAGTGTTTGTCATGCGCATGGATGCGGCGGGCAAACCGCTGGTATTCCAACTCGACGCCCGCGAGCCGGTCTCGCTGCTGCTGGCGGATCGCTTTGACGTACAGGCGCGCGATCTGGTTTACATCAACCCGACCGGCGTGACTCAGGCTGTGCGCGTCATGAACCAGTACCTGCCGCTGCTGCAAGGCGCGTCCAGCGTCAAGTCGGTTGGCGGCTTCTAGAGCCACCGTTCACCGCATCACCGCATCACCGCATCACCGTTAACACAAATTTATCAGGCTTCCATGGCGACAGATTCGAACGACCGCAACAACGACAACCGACCCATGGTCCAGGAGGAAGAGGGGCTGTCGCTTGTCGATATTCTTGAAAACGTCGTGTATTTCAAGTGGCACTTCATCGTTGTCGCCAGCGTAGTGTTCGCGCTCTCGGTGTTATATGCCATCATGGCCACGCCGGTCTACACTGCCGACGTGCTGATTCAGATCGAAGAAAAGAAAGGCTCCTCGCTGGGCGCGCTCAACGCCGTAGCCAAGGCGCTGGACGTGCAGCAGTCTCCGGTGATGGGCGAGATTGAGATTATTCGTTCGCGCAATGTGATAGGCCGTGCGGTCGAAGCTGAGCTGGCCCATACCAGCGTGAAGGTGGTTAACCGCCTGCCGCTGATCGGTGGCTGGCTGGCCCGCCTGAGCCAGCGTGGCAGCGACGGATTGGCCAATCCACTGTGGGAGTGGGGCAATATTGCCTGGGGTGGCGAATCCCTGGACATTGACGAATTTGCTGTACCCGAGCGCTACTTTGGCAAGCCGTTTGCCCTCATCGCCGGCGCAGAGGGGGCCTGGTCGCTGATGGATTCTGAGGGCGTCACCGTGCTGCAAGGCAAGGCCGGGCAGAGTGCGCGTTCGAGCGACGGTCAATTCAAGCTCTGGATCGCCGCTATGAAAGCCCGACCTGCAAACCGCTTCGAGATCACGCGCTATTCGGTCCCGTCCCGCATTAATCAAATGCTGGGGCAAATGACGGCCACAGAAACCAAGCGCCAGTCCAGCATCCTTAAGCTCACCTACGAAGACACCAATCCCGCCAACGCAGCCCGCATGCTCAATGCCATTGCCGACGCCTACCTCAAGCAAAACCTGGAGCGCCGCTCTGAGGAGGCCGACAAGAGTCTGAAGTTCCTGCAAGAGCAGTTGCCTGAGTTGCGCAAGCAACTTGAGGTTGCCGAGAAAGCTTTCAACGGCTTTCGCAACCGCGAGAAGTCGATCGACATCTCCGGCGAAATCAAGGTGCTGCTTGACAAGTCAGTAGGCTTCGAAAAACTCCGCATGGAGTCTGAGCTCAAGCGCAAGGAGTTGCTCCAGCGCTACGAGCCCAACCACCCGACGGTGCGCGCATTGGTCGAGCAAATCGCCAGCATCAAGGGCGAATCACAAAACCTGGCCCGAGAAATTTCCGCCTTACCTAACACGCAACAGGACTACATCCGTTTTGCGCGTGACGTCGAGGTCAACAACCAGCTCTATGTTGGCCTGCTCAACAACGCCCAGCAGTTGCAGGTAG
Organism: uncultured beta proteobacterium; assembly: GCA_903894475.1. GTDB lineage: Bacteria > Pseudomonadota > Gammaproteobacteria > Burkholderiales > Burkholderiaceae_C > Rhodoferax. The sequence continues at coordinate 6,465 of CAITQH010000450.1, read as the reverse complement.
CGCGGGCTGGTACAACCGGCAATGTCGCCATCATCGACCGCGCGGTAATACCCGAGCGACCATCGCGCCCCAACAAACCTCTGACAGTCGCTATTGGAAGCTTGCTCGGCATATTGCTGGGCTTTTTGGCCAGTCAGCTACTGGCAATGATGTCGGGCATTGTGCGCGACCCCAAGAAACTCGAACTCAGAACCGGAATCCAGACCTTTGCGATCCTGCCCCTGGCACACGAACAGGCCGAGTTTGACGGGGTCGATGACAAGCCATTCCTCCTTGCTCATGAGAAGCCGACGGCCATGGTGGTCGAGGCACTTCGCAGCCTTCGTACGGCACTTCTCTTTGCGCTCTCGGAGACACCCCGAGCCAAGGTTGTTCTGGTCACCTCCGCCGCACCTGGCCAGGGCAAGAGCTTCATCTCCGTCAACCTGGCCTACCTCCTTGCTGCGGCCGGCAAGCGTGTCCTCTTGATAGACGCCGACGTGCGCCGGACTTCCATCAAGCGCTACTTCGCGCTGCCCGAGCACCCACACGGACTGTCTGACGTGCTCAAGGACAATCGCCCCTATGCCGAACTGGTTCGACATGAGGTCCACGCCCACCTGGACCTTCTTCCGGCCGGGGCCCGGGTCAAAAACCCGGGCGACCTGTTCTCCAAGCAGGCCCTGGCCGACACCATATCTAGCGCTGCAGAGATGTACGACTTTGTGGTGATTGACTCACCGCCCGTATTGCCGGTCAATGACGCCGCGGCACTTGCGAAATGGGCCGATGTGACAGTCTTCGTTGCCCGCCAGGATGCCGTCAGCCAAGCTGAAGTGGCCGAGGCTCTGAGCCTCCTGACCAAGGCAGGCAAGCCGGTCAGCGGCTTGGTCTTTAACGGCTACATCCCGTCCACCCTGCGCTATGGCTATGGATACGGATACGGATACGGTTATAGGTACCGCAAATATGGTGGCCGCTACGGCAAAGGCTACGGCAAAGGCTACGGCTATGGTTACGGTTATGATGACTCCGAGAGCGCTTCGCAGAAGGCGCCAAAGTAGAGCAAGAATGGGCACCACCTGGTGGCCGAAAGGGGATGAATTATGGCGTTCTTACAACACAGCTGGCCAATGGCGGCTTATAGCACTGGATTTGCAGCATGGTTCGCAGCCATGCTCCTGGTCCTGACCGAGCCCTTGCATGGTCGTTTGTCGCGGGGCCCGGCGTACGCCGTTCAGAGAGTGCATACCAGTCCCACTCCGCGCGTTGGTGGTTTGGCCGTATTCAGCAGCGTGCTGCTCGGCATGATGCTGAGCGCGGGTGAATCGCGTCAGATACTTCTGACCATAGGCATGGCCGGCACACCAGCCTTTGCCTTTGGACTGCTGGAGGACTGCACGCAACGTGTGAGCGTCTTAACACGTCTATTTGCAACGTTTGGCAGTGGCCTCTTGGGATGGTTTATCACCGGTATCGCCATCACCGACGTCAATGTCCCGATCATCGACAGCCTGCTGGCATGGTTACCTGCAGCGGTGCTTTTTACGGCCTTTACCGTCAGTGGCGTCGCGAACGCCTTCAACATCATTGACGGCTTCAACGGACTGGCGTCTGGCACTGCCTTCATCATCCTGACCGCCCTCGGTCTGCTCAGCTTGCAAATCGGCGATATTCCGATGGCCGAGGTCTGTTTGCTACTGGCTGCTGCAACTCTCGGGTTCCTGCTGGTGAATTGGCCCTTCGGTAAGTTGTTTCTGGGTGATGGCGGTGCCTATTTCTTGGGTTTCGCTATCGCCTGGGTCACGGTCCTTGTCCTGCACCGCCACCCTCAGGTTTCGGCCTGGTGTCCGCTCCTCATGTGCGCTTACCCGGTCCTTGAGGTCCTTTTCAGCATGCTACGGCGACAACAGCGTCGCATGAACCTGGGCAGCCCCGATCGATGGCATCTTCACAGTCTCGTAAAGCGCCGGATCGTGCGCCAGCATTTTCCGTGGATGCATCCGACGCTTCGAAATTCAATCACCGGCGCGTCGCTGTGGCTCATGACACTGCCACCCGCTTTATGGGCCTATTCATTTTTTGACGAGACGCCCATGCTCGTGCTTGGAATGGCGGCCATTGCAACGGCCTACCATCTGCTGTATGTCCGCCTGGTCAGGTTCAGATGGCTTCGCCCCTCGCGATCAAAGCCTAGCCCAGATCCGATATCGAGCCTCAAGTAGTAGAGTGCCGCATGGATTGGTACCTTATCCACAGCAAACCGCGCCAGGAACAGCGCGCCCTGAAAAACCTGGAACTGCAGGGCTATGACTGCTACCTGCCCCTGCTCGCTATTGAGAAATTGCGCCAGGGTGCGTTGAGGGTGGTGCAAGAACCACTCTTTGCGCGCTACCTGTTCATCCGCCTCGACAGCAGCCACGCAGGCCAAAGTTGGGCTCCTATTCGCTCGACCCTTGGCGTTAGCTGCCTGGTAAGTTTTGGCACCGAACCCGCCAAGGTTGGTCATGGTCTGATCGAAGCACTGCGCACAAGTTGTGCACCCTTATCTGAAAGTCCGCAGCGCCTGTTCAAGCGTGGGGACCGGGTTCAAATCAAGGACGGCTCATTTGCCGGCCTTGACGCCATTTACCAAATGTCTGACGGCGAAAGCCGGGCCATGGTGCTGATCGAGATACTGAGTAAGCCGGTTCGACTAGGGTTGTCACCTGCCAGTTTGCGAAAAGTTGCCTAGCTTCCTCTATGAGAAGCCGTGAACGCAGGTGCGCAGCACCTGGCGGATCACGACCACATTTTCGGCACCGGCTGCCTGCTGCAATTGCTCAAGCCGGCTCGATAATTCAGGCCAGACCATGAAGTCCTCATGCGCTTTCATGATGCGTGGATGGGCCGTGACGGTCGGGTTATCGCCAATCAGCAATTCCTCGTAGAGCTTTTCCCCCGGTCGCAGACCGATGAAGGAAAACTCGACGTCTCCATCGGGTTGCGCTGCATCGCGGACTTGCAATCCGGACAGGCCAACCAGTCGACGCGCCAGGTCCAAAATCTTGACGGGTTCACCCATGTCCAGCACAAAAACTTCACCACCCCTAGCCATCGCCGCTGCCTGCAGTACCAATTGCGCTGCTTCCGGAATGGTCATGAAATAGCGCGTGACCTCGGGGTGGGTGATCGTCAAAGGACCACCCTGCGCCAATTGTTCACGAAACATCGGCACCACACTGCCGCTGGAACCGAGCACATTGCCAAAACGGACCATACTGAAGCGCGTGTCATGGGTGCCGGCCCGATCTGCCATGGCCTGCAATATCAGTTCGGCCATGCGTTTGCTGGCTCCCATCAAATTGGTGGGTCGTACTGCTTTGTCAGTGGAAACCAGAACGAAGTTGGCGACTCTGGCGACCTGCGCTGCCTGCGCCATGTTCATGGTGCCAAACACATTGTTGAAAATGCCTTCCGACGGGTTGCATTCCACCATCGGCACATGCTTGTAAGCAGCCGCGTGATAAACCGTATCAGGTCGGTAGTGCGCGCAAATCCAGTCCAGGCGCTGCCTGTTCACCACGCTAGCCAACAGAGGCACCAGTTCAATATCAGAAGTCTGCGCGTGGCACCAAGCCTGCAGTTCACGGTGCAGGGTGTACAAACCAAACTCATTGTGATCGAGCAGCAGCAGTCGACGTGGCCGCTCCAGCAAAATTTGCCGGCACAACTCGCTGCCAATACTGCCGCCAGCACCAGTGACCAAGATGGTTTGGTTGAACAGACTGCAGGCCAACAAATCAGCCTGTGGTGCCACCGCCGGACGCCCCAGCAAGTCTTCGACATCAAGTTCGCGAAAGTCTCTGACTGTGACACGCCCACTGGTCAGGTCAGCCAGACCCGGCAGCGTTCTGGTATGTACCGGCAGGGTGCGCAGACTCTGGATGATCTTGTTGCGCCGGTCCCGACTCGCACTCGGTATTGCCAGCAGAATATCGGTAATGCCAAGATCTCTCACCAAGACCGGAACTTGCAGTGCCGAAAAAACTGGAACCCCGTTGATCGTGTGCCCTATCTTGGCCGGATCTTCATCGACAAAGCCAAGCAGTTTGACATGCCCGGTAATCGCCATGGCCGAGGACGTTTGGACACCGGCTGCCCCGGCACCAAAGATCAGCATGCGGCCACGGTAGTGCTCCTTGCCCAGACCGATACCGGCCAGCACATAGCGCGCCAGAACGCGGCTGCTGCCAACAAACATAAAGAAAATGATAGGCTGCAGGATCCCCAGCGTCAGCGGAAATACGGGCCACTTGGCCCAGTACAGCAACACAATTCGCGTCAGGGCATAGAGGGCAATGGCCTGCCCGGTAACAAACAGCACGTCCATGCCGGTGTAGCGAAAAATGGCGCGATAAAGACCAAAACGAGAAAATATCGGAATGGCCAATACCGGTCCGAGCAGATAGACCCACCACTGGTCGTCGCTGGGCCAATGCAGGGTTTCATAGCGCAGTGAGTAGGCGACCCAGGTCGCCAGCACAGCCATGATGATGTCCACAGCCACGACAAACAGGCGCTTGGCGGGGCGCGGCCAATCGAGCACTTGTCGAAACCTCTGCATCACACGCCGTCTTCAGGTGCTGCCGTGTGCTTGATAAACAGTCTGGCTGCCAGGATGCCGAATTCGTAGAGCAGAACCATGGGAATCAGCAGGGCGATCATGGACACCGGATCGGGCGGCGTGACCAGACCGGCTACCGCTGCGGCACCGACCACAAAGTAGGTGCGAAACGACTTGAGTTGCGCGATCGTCACAACGCCCATGCGGGCCAGGATAACCACCGCAATGGGGACCTCGAAGGCGACGCCAAAGGCGATAAACATCGTGATGACGAAATCAAGGTAGGCTTCAATATCCGGGCTGACGGCAACTGACATCGGCGCCATTTTCTGGATTGCCGGAAAAGCCTGCCCGAAGACGAAGAAATAGCAAAACGACGCGCCCATGTAAAACAAAACGGTACTGGCGGCCACCAGCGGCAACACCAGTTTCCTTTCATGTTTGTAAAGTCCCGGTGCCACAAAAGCCCAAATCTGATACAAAATCCACGGCAGTGACAAGGCAATGGCTGCCATCACGGAAACTTTGATCGGCACCAGAAACGGCGAGACCACTCCGACGGCGATCATGCGCGAGCCTTCGGGCAAAGCCTTCACCAAAGGCATGGCAAGCAAGTCATAGAGCCTGGACGGCCCGGGATAAGTAAGCAAGACCGCCAGGATCGCCGCAATGCCGTAAATCGAATGCAATAATCGATCACGCAACTCAACCAGATGTTGCACAAAAGGCTGCTCAGTCCCGGCCAATTCGTCGTCTTTTTTTTCAGAATCCGTCATCAGCTCAATCTGGTAGGTCGAAACCGCGCGACACGCGCAGCCCCCGACAAGGCGTTGGTACGCACTCCGCTGCGCGCCTTGTACCAGCGTGGTGTAGCGCCCTGCTTGACACGCCACTTCTTTCGCGGGTGTTTGTATTCTGGAAAGTTTGGGCTTTGCTCCGCGACAATGGAACTGGAGGTCAATCCTGTGGTTTCGGTCCAGCTCTTTTCGAAATCGGACGCGCTGGTTTGAATCGAAGTTTCTACGTCACGGGCCGCGTTTTCCACCGTATCCTTCATTTTCTTAAGTTCATCGAGCTCCATCGATCGACTGACCTCATTCTTGACATCTGCCACATAGCGTCGCGCGCGTCCCAACAAAGTCCCGAAGGTCTTGGCCAGCCCAGGCAGCTTTTCAGGACCAATAACAATTAATGCAATACCGCCGATGATGGCGAGCTTGGTGACCCCAATATCAATCACTATCAGGCTTTGGTCTTGGCTTCAACGTCGATGGTGTCTTTGGCAGTTGCAGCAGTTGCAGCAGTTGCACTGACCTGCTGCACCGGAGCCGTCGCGCCGGGTGCGTCAGATGCCTTATCGGCACCGTCTTTCATCCCGTCCTTGAAACCCTTTACTGCGCCACCCAGGTCGGCACCTATATTGCGCAGCTTCTTGGTGCCGAAAATCACCACGATGATGACCAGAAAAATAATCAGGTGTGTCGTCGAAAGTCCCATCAGCTTCTCCTTAGATATTGCGCCAATTTTAGTCGGCGAAGTGTTTTACTGGAAATCAACCCCGGAGCCAGGGTCGCGGACCACCCATCACATGAACGTGCAGGTGCTGCACCTCCTGGCGGCCTTCGGCTCCAGTATTGCACAAGAGACGAAACCCACCCTGCGGATACGGATTACAGCCCTGTTCCAAAGCCAGCTTAGGTGCCAGCACAAGCATCCGCCCCATCAAGGCCGCGTGTTCGGCGCCCAGTTGCGCCATCGACGGAATGTGAATTTTTGGAATTATCAAAAAATGCACGGGCGCCCAGGGATGGATGTCATGAAATGCAAATATCTCTTCATCCTGATAGACCAGCCGCGACGGAATCACGCCGGCAGCAATT
>CAITQH010000449.1 GCA_903894475.1 uncultured beta proteobacterium | reverse complement strand
GGCCAGGCCGTACGACTGCAGAAACGGCAAGGCTGCCAGACCCGCTTCGTCCTTGCCAACGCCGGCGTCGTTGAAGATGCTCAAACGTGGCCTCGCTGCCAGCGCATAGCGCGCCGAACTGATGCCGCCGTGCGAGCCGCTCACCGCCAGGCATCCCGCATCCTGCGGTCCGAGCTGGGTGATCGAATCGACGACGCGAAGTATCGTCATGTTCACTGCTGCCGCGCCAGCGCCGCCTGCGTAATGGCCGACAGGGTGCCGCGCGTCGTGATGACTTCAGGCTCCAGCATCACCTCGATCAGCGTGCCTTGGGGCCGTGCCAGTGCCGCCAGCAGTTCGGCTTCAAATTCCTCGGTGCGCGTGATGCGCACACCGGCGTAGCCGTAAGCACGTGCCAGCGCCGCGAAGTCGGGGTTGCTCAACTGCGAACCGCTCACGCGCTGTGGATACTCGCGCTCCTGATGCATGCGGATGGTGCCGAACATGCCGTTGTTGAGCAGCACGATGATGGTCTTCGCACCGTACTGGACGGCGGTGGCGAGTTCCTGCCCGTTCATCAAAAAGTCGCCATCCCCCGCGATGGTGAAAACGACTCGCCCTGTGCAGATTGCCGCACCGATGCCAGCAGGTACACCGTAGCCCATCGCACCATTGGTCGGTCCCAACTGTGTCTTGCAGCCTCGCGCCAGACCGTAGTGCTTGTAGAAACGATGGACCCAGCTGGCAAAGTTGCCGGCGCCATTGGTCAGGACCGCGTCTGCCGGCAAATGCTTTTGCAAGGTCGCCACGATGGCTGGCATGTCGATGTTGCCAGGCAGATTTTGCGGTGTCATATTGGCCAGGTAGTCAGCGTGACACGCCTGCGCCCAGTCCTGCCAGGGCAGCGCTGCCGGCGCCTGCAGCGCCTCCAGTGAATGCGCCGCAGCACTCATGCCAGCGTTGATCGCCAGATCGGCCTGGTAAACGCGGTTCAGTTCTTCCGCGCTGGAATGAATGTGCACCAGTTTCTGCTTTGGCCGTGGCGCCTCCAGCAGGGTATAGCCACCGGTGGTCATCTCGCCGAGCCGCGGCCCGATGGCCAGAATCAGGTCACTGTCCCTGATGCGCGCAGCCAGCTTTGGGTTGATGCCAATACCCACGTCACCGGCATACAGCGCGTGGTGGTTGTCAAAGGTGTCCTGAAAGCGAAACGCGTTGCCCACCGGCAGCATCCAGCGCTCGGCAAAGTGTTGCAAGGCTTGCGCCGCCGCTACCGTCCAGCCACCACCGCCAGCGATCACGAACGGCCGCTCCGCTTGCAACAGCATCTCGCGCAATGTCTGCAGGGCAGCGGGGTCGCTCCAGGCCTGCACCGCCTCGACCCGTGGCAGCGCCTGCGGCAGTTTTCCTGTGATTGCATCGGGCGTCATGGTCTGCACCAGCATGTCTTCCGGCAACACCAGCACGACCGGTCCGGGTCGGCCGTTCATGGCCGTGGCAAATGCGCGCGCCACGTACTCGGGAATGCGCCGTGCGTCATCGATGCGCTCCACGCGTTTCGCAAAGCCCTTGGTGCTGGGTCCGAAGAAACTCTGGAAGTCGACTTCCTGAAACGCTTCGCGGTCCCGCATGTCACTGGCGACATCGCCGACAAACAGCACCATCGGTGTCGAATCCTGGAACGCCGTGTGTACGCCAATCGATGCGTTGGTGGCACCGGGGCCGCGCGTCACAAAACAGACGCCGGGGCGCCCGCTGAGCCGGCCCTGCGCGTCGGCCATGAAGGCAGCACCGCCCTCCTGCCGGTTGGTGATGAAGCGGATCTGGTCGCGGTAGCGGTGAAAGCCGTCGAGCACAGCCAGGTAACTTTCACCGGGCACGCCAAAGGCATGCGTCACGCCTTGCTCAATCAGGCACTGAACCAGCAGGTGGCCGGCGATCAGGGGGGCAGAAGAAGTATTCATAGCCAGCATTGTGCCGAAATTGCATAATGAACCGCAATAATTAGAGGAGCAGACAAAATGGCAGAGATCAGCGGCGGCGAAGTCATTGCACGCATGTTGCAACAGGAAGGTGTCGAAAAAGTCTTTGGCATCATCGACGGCACCTATTTTGGTTTTTACGAGGCCCTGCACCGCATCGGCATCGAGATCGTTACACCACGGCACGAGACCTCGGCCGCGCACATGGCTGGCGCCTATGCGCGTCTGACCGGCAAGCTTGGTGTCTGCATGGCCAGCAACGGCCCCGGTGTGGCCAACCTGATCCCCGGACTGATAGTCGAGCAGGCCGACGGCAACCGCGTGCTGGCCATTACCAGCGCGCGCCGGCCCAGCATCATGTACCCCGATCGTGGTGGCAGTTACCAGTGCTTCGACCAGAGCGGCGTCATTGGTAAGATAGGCAAGTGGAGCGCCGCCGTGTCCTCCTTCGCCCGCGTGCCGGAGTTGCTGCGCAAGGCGCTGCGCAAGAGCTACGAGGGACGGCCCGGCGTGGTGCATCTGGATGTGCCGGAGAACATCATGAACACCAAGGTCAAGGCCGATGTGGGCTACTGGTCGCCAAGCCAGTACCGCAGCACCGACCCGCTGACACCCTCGCCAGAGCAGGTGGCACGCGCCGCGCAAATGCTGATCAGCGCCAGCGCACCCATGATTCACGCCGGCAGCGGTGTCATCCACGCGCTGGCTTTTGACGCGCTGCGCCGCGTCGCAGACCTGCTGCAGGCGCCGGTCACCACGAGTTGGGCGGCGCGCGGCGTTCTGTCGGAGTCGTCGCCCCTGGCCATCACCATGCCGCACGTCAAACTCAATCACCGTGTCCGCAACGAGGCCGACGCGGTGCTGATTCTGGGCTCGCGCCTGGGTGAAACCGACTGGTGGGGCAAGCCACCCTACTGGCGCAAACCGTCCGAGCAAAAGACGATTCAGGTCGATCTGGATGCCGACATGATTGGCCTTAACAAGCCCGTGGACCTGGCCGTGGTGGCCGACCTGAAGCGCTTTCTTGAATTGCTGGGCGATGAGTTGGAGCGCCGCAAGGCAGAGATCCGGCTTGATGCGCACCGTGAGCGCATCGCCAGCTACGCCAAGGTCATGAAGGAGGAGCGCGCGGGCTGGGACAAGGCGCTGGGTGACACGGCCATTCCCATGCACCCGGCGCACATCGGCACCGTCTGCGGCGAGCTGTTTCCAGCCGACTCGGTGCTGGTGGCGGACGGCGGCAACGCCACGATCTGGGCCATGTTCTACCACCGCGTGACGGTGCCCAACACGGTGCTCTCCACCTTCAAGTTCGGCATGCTGGGCGCCGGTATGGCGCAGGCGGTGGGCGCGGCCATTGCACGACCGGGCAAGCCAGTCTGTTGCATCATCGGCGACGGCGCCATGGGCTTTCATTCGCAGGAAGTCGAAACGGCAGTGCGCAACAAGGCACAGGTCATCTACATCGTGCTGTGCGACAAGCAGTGGGGCATGGTGAAGATGAACCAGCAGTTCATGCTGCGCCCCTTCAAGACCATGATATTCAAACACCTGGATCCGGATGAAACCATCAAGGCCGATCTGGGTGAGATCGAGTTCGACAAGCTCGGGCAGGCCATGGGCGCCTACGGCGAGCGTGTCTCCGATCCCGCGCAGCTCAAACCGGCGCTGCAGCGCGCACTGGCCACTGGCCACTGCGCCGTGATTCACGTTGATGTGGATCCGGTCAAGCACATGTGGGCGCCGGGTCTGATCCATTTCAAGAAGATGCATGAAGAGCCTAAAGCTTGATCCTATTGATGCTTTCATAACTCATGACACGCACAAAACAAACAGCATTTCGCCGTAATCGGTCGCTGTCATCCCGGACTCGATCCGGGATCCAGTGCCACGCAACGACTGGATTGCGGGTCAAGCCCGCAATGACAACCATCTCCCGGGGAATTATCTGATGATCGACATCGATCTGGTTCGCCTGAACTTCAGCCCGCAGTCGCTGCTGCTGCTCAATGTGGTGCTGGGCTTCGTCATGTTCGGCGTCTCGCTGGAACTCAAGGCCGACGATTTCAGGGAGGCCTTGCGCACACCGCGAGCGCTGGTGATCGGCCTGCTGGGACACCACCTGGTGTTTCCGGCCTTCACTTTTTTACTGGTGCTGCTGCTCGAACCGCGCCCCAGCATCGCGCTGGGCATGATCCTGGTTTCATCCTGCCCGGCTGGCAACATCTCGAATTTCCTGACGTACTTTGCGCGCGGCAACACAGCACTGTCGGTTTCCATCAGCACCCTTTCGACGCTGACCGCCATCGTCATGACACCGCTCAACATCGCTTTCTGGGGCGGTCTCTACGCGCCAGCGCAGCCGCTGCTGCGCCAGGTGGCAGTCAATCCGTTGGAGATGTTCCTGCATGTGCTCCTGCTGCTGGGGCTGCCGCTGATCATGGGCCTGTTCGTCTCAAGCCGCTGGCCGCAATTCACTCTGCGGGTACAAAAGCCGATGAAAATTTTCTCGCTGCTGTTCTTCCTGCTCTTTGTGCTGGCGGCGCTGGGAGCCAACTGGCAGTATTTCAAGCTCTACGTCGGTATGGTGGTCGGTGTCGTGTTCCTGCACAACGCCTGCGCCCTGCTCACCGGCTACGGCCTGGCCTGGGCTGTCAAGCTGCCTGAGCGGGACCGGCGCGCCGTCGCCATTGAGTGCGGCATTCAGAACTCGGGCCTGGGCCTTATTCTGATCTTCAGCTTCTTCGATGGTCTGGGTGGCATGGCCGTGATTACCGCCTGGTGGGGCATCTGGCATATCGTCGCCGGGCTATCCGTCGCCACCTTCTGGAGCCGACGCGCGCCGACTCAGGACGAAGGTCTGGCGTGAGCTCGCACTGCGTTCTGGTCACCGGCAGCGCGGGCTATCTTGGTTCGCAGGTGCTGGCCAGACTGGCCCAGCGCCAGAACCTTGCCGTCATCGGACTCGACCTGCGCGAGTCGGCACAACGATTACCGAACGTGAACTACGAAGTGGCTGATATCCGCTCGAGCGAGGTCGAAGTCATCGTGGCGCGTCACCAGCCCGATGTCGTGGTTCATCTGGCCTCCATCGTCACCCCCTGCAAGAACAGCAGTCGCGAGTTTGAATACAGCGTCGATGTCGGGGGCAGCCGCAATCTGCTGGAAGCCTGCGTGCGCAACAGGGTACGAAGAATCATCGTTTCCTCCAGCGGCGCCGCCTACGGCTACCACTCAGACAACCCGGCCTGGCTCAAAGAGAGCGACCCTGTGCGCGGAAACCAGAGCTTCGCCTACTCCTGGCACAAACGCCTTGTGGAGGAGATGCTGGCCGAGTATCGGCAGCAGCAGCCGCAACTGGAGCAGATCATCCTGCGCATTGGCACGATCCTGGGCGCCACGGTGAACAACCAGATTACCGACCTGTTCAAGAAGCCGCGCCTGATCGCCATTCGTGGCTCGGACAGTCCCTTTGTCTTCATCCACGACCAGGACGTGGTGGGCGCCATCCTGCATGGCATTGATTCGTCCACGACCGGCATCTTTAACGTGGCGGGCGACGGCAAACTCAGCATCTTCGAGATTGCCGAACGCCTGCACAAGGGCTGCCTCGTGCTGCCGGCCTGGCTGCTCCAAAGCGCGCTGTGGCTGCTGAAGAAACTCGGTTTGACCCAGTACGGCCCCGAGCAGCTTGACTTCCTGCGCTACCGCCCTGTGCTTGACAACACACGCCTGAAAACCGAGTTTGGTTACGTGCCCCGACTCGGCTCGTCCGAGGTTTTTGAGTTATGGCGCAGCTCGCAGCAGCACAGGACATCGTGAATCAAAGGCAGATGCATGGCAAGGTGGTGCTCATCAGCGGCGCAGCTGGCGGCTTGGGCGCGGCACTGTGTCAGCGCTACGCCTGCGCAGGCAGTCGTATCGCAGCCATGGATGTGGATGTGGCGCGACTCGACGCCCTGGTCGCGGACTTGAAGCAGCGCGGCGCGCAGGCACTGGCGCTGCCCGGCAACATCACAGATCCCGCCATTTGCGAAGCCGCCGTGGCGCTAACCATCAGCCACTTCGGCACGCTCGATGGCCTCATCAACAACGCCGGCATCAGTCAGCGCAGCCTGTTGCGAAGCACGCGGATCGAGGTCATCCGACAGGTCATGGAAGTCAACTTCTTTGGCGCAGTCCATCTCACGCATGCCGCACTGCCCTACATCACGGCGCGGCGTGGTTTCATTGCCGCCATTTCCAGTGTGGCCGGCTTTTCACCGCTGATCGGCCGCACCGGCTACGCGGCCAGCAAACACGCGTTGCACGGTTTTTTTGACACGCTGCGCAGCGAGGTCGAGGATCTTGGCGTGAGCGTGACGCTGATCTGCCCCTCCTTCATCCGCACCGGCATCGGCGCCGCCGGACTCGGTGGTGATGGCAGCAAGGCCAGCAGTGCACGCCTGATCACTGGCGGTGAATCCAGCGCGCTGGACATTGCCGAACGCATTTTTGCTGCGATCGCAGAAAGCCGCCATCTGTTACTGCCGGACCGCACCTCGCGCCTGGCCTGGTGGCTCAGCCGTCTGGCGCCGCAACGCTACGCCAGCATCATGAAGCGCCGCGTTGGCGCCGAGTTTGACGACGCGCCCGGCTAGCCATCGAAGCGCCGCCATCGCCAGGCCAATATCACTTCGTCACTGCGGGGAGCGAAGCGACGCGGGCAGCCCATGCTGAAAGGCCCGAGACATGGATTGCCGCGCTTCGCTTTCCATGAACAGTTACACCCCTGCTTGTCATTGCGGGCGCCGACCCACAATCCATGGCTCGCGTGGCACTGGATCCCGGATCAAGTCCGGGATGACAACTTCAGGTTCAGAGTCCGTGTGCGGTATCGGGCCGGATTCGGGAGGCTCGCAATGACAAATTGGATGGATCGCCTTTATCGTCTGCTGCGCCGCCCTACTCCCAACGCTGCCAGCACGCTGAGCGACATCGCCAGGGCCGCACCCATCAGGGTGGCGCCATACCAGCCACGGTCCATCAGTGCGCCAAACAGGATCGGCGCTACCGCCAGGCCCGTGTCAAGGCCGGAATAGACCATGCCATAAACGCGGCCGGTCGCGGCCTTGGGTGTGGCCTTCTTGATCATCATGTCGCGTGAGGGTCCGCCAATGCCCACCGCAAAGCCGGTGCTGGCCAGGACCACCATGGTCAAGCTGCCACCCAGCATTCCGGTACCGCACAACACCAGGAGCAGCGCCGCAGAGCCCATCGAGAGCGACACCACACGGTCGCTGCTGGCCGCCCTGCTTGCAACATAGCCACCCACCAGCGTTCCCAGTGCGCCGCACAGCATGTAGGCCGACAGCGTCCAGGTGGCGGCCTCGAGGCTGACGCCATGCATGGCGCGCAAGATGGAGACCGAAAAACTCTGGACGACTGCCATCGTCATGGTAGAGAGCAGAAAAAATCCAAAACACCACCAGACCACCGGAAGCTTCATGAACGCCATGCTGTGCTCAGGCGCTTGGTCTTGCTGCGCGACGGCGACCTGTGTGTCGAGCTTGTCCCGCTGCAGAACCATCAACAGCAAAATGCCGCCATACATTGCAGCAGCCGCCAGATAGGCGGTGCGCCAGTTGAAGGCGCTGCTGATGCCGGCAAAAAACAGCGGCGCCAGTGCCCAGCCCAGGCTGCCGGTCAAGCCATGGGCGCTGAAGGCATAGCCAAGTCGCGCTGCCGAGACACGCTGGTTCAAAATGGTGAAGTCGACCGGGTGAAAGGTCGCATTGCCCAGACCGGCCAAGGCGGCCACCAGCACGAGACCGGTATAGCCCGTCACCATCGATGCCGCCGCGCTGGCCAGCACAAATATGGCCAATGCCGCCAGCAGCGGCGGACGTGCGCCCAGTCGGTCCACCATAAAGCCGGCCCCGGCCTGGCCCAGCCCGGAGATCACAAAAAAGGTGCTCATCAAAAGGCCAAGTTCCGAGTAACTCAGCTTGAACTCCTTCATGAACACCGGGAACATCAAGGGCAGCAGCAGATGGGCAAAGTGCGAACTGCCGTGTGCCAGCCCCACCAGGGCGATGATGCTGGCGTCCTGCTGCAATGGAACTACCGGTGCTACGTCAAGTGGGGCGCTGCTCATGACTCAATGGTAAGGCAGTCCCGGATCCGAATCGTTAGACAATACGCCGGTGAGACTTAGCAAGCTATCCAACGCCGTTGTCGCCGCCCTCGTCGCCGCGGCCCTGTTTGGCGCAAGCACGCCCCTTGCCAAACAATTTGTCGGCGACATGTCGGCGCTGATGCTGGCGGGACTGCTCTACCTGGGCAGCGGTGCGGGCTTGCTGCTGGTGCGCCTGCTGCGAGACCGCGGCTGGCACGCCAGCGGTGTGGCACCAAAGCAGTGGCTCTGGCTACTCGGGGCGATCGCTTGCGGCGGCGTGCTTGCCCCAACCCTGCTGATGCTGGGTCTGGCACGCATGAGCGCCGCGTCTGCCTCTTTGCTGCTCAATCTTGAAGGCGTGCTGACGGCGCTGCTGGCCTGGATGGTTTTCAAGGAAGCTACTGACCGGCGGGTCGTGCTGGGCATGCTGCTGATCGCCCTGGGCGCGCTGCTGCTGGCCTGGCCTGACAGCAGCCAGCTTGCAGTTGGAACAGCGGGCGCCGCCCTGGTGCTTGCGGCATGCCTGTGCTGGGCATTGGACAACAACCTGACGCGCCAGGTCTCCAGCGCCGATGCGCTGTTCATCGCCGGCCTGAAAGGTCTGAGCGCTGCACTGATCAACATCGGTCTGGGATGGGCCAGCGCTCAGTCTCTGCCAGCGTGGGGCATCACCGGTTCGGTGCTGCTGATCGGTTTTCTTGGCTATGGCCTGAGTCTGGCGCTGTTCGTGGTGGCGCTACGACATCTCGGCTCGGCGCGCACCGGAGCCTATTTCAGCGCCGCCCCCTTCATCGGTGCGGCGATCGCTGTAGGCCTGTTCCAAGAAGCCACTTCGAGCGGGTTCTGGCTCGCCGGCATCCTCATGGCGGCCGGCCTGTATCTGCATCTGACCGAGCGCCATGAGCACCCTCACTGGCATGGCGAGATGCAGCACAGCCACGCGCACTTTCCAGACGTCGAACACCGCCACGAACACCGGTAGTCGCCACACCACGGCTGTGGCATACCTGATTCATCTGTACTAGTCCAGCTAGCATCAATCGACCAATTTATGGCAGGAAACATGTGACGCAAGACTACCAGTAGATAAGTACCAAGACGCCATTCACAGCAACGCGGAGTTTCTTCAGAATTGGTCCTACGCTGAATCAGCAGCGAACCCAATCCAAGGAGAGTCTCCATGAAACACAGTCTGAACAATCTCTTCTCGCTGGCCGTCTTGACCTCGCTGGGAATGATTTGCACGCAGGCTTCAGCCCAGTATGTTAGGGAATCAACGTCCATCGGCACCGAACTCAATCTCGCGCTGCCCGTCAACTCGTCCGGCGCCGGCAACTACTGGACCGGCTTACTCAACATCACCCCAAGTCAGGAAAAGGGTGGTAACGGCACGTCGTTTGCTGCCTTTTGCATCGACCCCTCCCAGTATGCCAACGGAGATGTATCGAACTACGCCCTTTCTTCCGGCTTGAGCGGATTGGGTGATACCGCCAAGGCCGCGTTGGTAAGCAATCTGTACTCGAACAGCTATGCAAGTTCCATCGGAAACACCACCGACGCCGCAGCGTTTCAGCTCGCGCTATGGGACCTCGCGAAGGATGATGGCGTCCTGACGAGTGGAAATGTCCAGATCACCCAATCAACCAACTTAGATGTGGTCGGCCGCGCGAACAGCATGATCACAGGTGCCAAGTCGGGTGCAGGCTCCGCTCAATATTCCTTCAGTCTCTACACCAGCGCCACCGCGCAGGATTATGTAGTGGCCACTTCGGTGACCGCCGTGCCGGAGCCAGAGACCTACGCCATGATGCTCAGCGGCATGTGCTTGCTGGGCTTCACCGCACGACGCCGCATGCAAAAGGCAAAACGAATTTAAAAATGTCACACAGGCAGGTGTTAGTTCCACATCCCAATTCATGCCGTATGGCGCTATAAAGCGCTAGCGGCATGTCTTGGAGTTGTGTTTCAAATAACTCATCGGGAGAAGCCTGATCCGAAAGTCGCATGACGGCGTTTACTTCAAGCCAAACGAATCGGTCATTTTGCCGTCGCCAATCAGTTGCCCCATCTTGAAGATGCCGCTGACGCGCAAGGCCGGCTCGCCATCGGCGCTGACCAAGCCCTGGCCGAACAGCAGGTTGCGCGTCGTGCGCAGCACACTCGCTTCGCCCTGTACCCACGCGCCCAGCGGCGCCGCACCCATGTAGTCGATCTGCAGACTGATGGTCGGCAGGAAGCGCCGTTCAATGTCCTGCTGGTACATCGCCGTGCAGGGAATCAGCATGTCCGAAAATGTGGCCAACATGCCGCCGTGGCACATCTGCAAGGGATTAGTGTGGCGCGGCTCGACACGAAAGCCCAGCAGCAGGCGCTCGCCGGTCCATTTCGCGTAGAGCGGCCCGTTATGGGAAACAAACTGGCCACCGACCCGCACGGCACGGAAACCTTCGGGAACAGGGTCGGCCGCGTCGCTGGCAATGTCGTCGAACTGGGTAGAGGGATGTGTCATGGCAGCAATTGTCGCGTCTGTGGTGTTGGCCGGCGCATGAACCAGGCAAAGGCCAGTGCCTGCACCACCAGCAGCACACTGAAGGTGATCCGAAACGCCTGCGCGCGATCATGGCCACCACCCGTCAGGACGTCGACCATCGCGCCAATACCCCATTGCAGACCAAAGGCACCGACAAACACCATCAGATTAAGCGCCGTGTTGACGCGACCCGACAACGCCACCGGAAAAGCCGCACTGAGTTGCGAATAAGCGATGTTGCTCAGGCTGAACGACAGACCGAGCAAAGGCCACGACCAGGCCGGGCGCGCCAGATCCGCAATGATGGTTGCCTCCGCCAGCAGACCCATGCCAATACCGAGCGTAAGCAGCGTCATGGGCGCGATGCCGTGGCGCGACAGCCATCTTGAGCAACTTGCGACAAAGATGAAGCCAGTGAGCATCGCCAGCCCCATCAGGAACAGCACGCCAGCCGCATCGGCGCGCGCAGCGCCGTTGACCTCCATCAGCCAGGGCACCGCCCACAAGCCCTGAATTGCCATGAAGCCGCCACTGCAGAGGCAACCCTGCGGCGCAAAGCGCCAGAACACCCGTTTGCCAAAGATGCCCAGCAGCGTGCGAATCTGCTGACCCAGCGGTTCGCTGTGCGCCAGCGCCGGCTTGTCCGGCACCGTCAACACGAAACCTGCGCTGGCCACCAGCAACCCAGCAAACAGGAAGAACATGCCGCGCCAGCCCAGCATCGGCAAGGCGGCCTCGACCGGCACACTGGCGCAGAGCGCACCCAGTCCACCGGCCACCATGATGGTCGCGGTCAGAGACGGCAGACGCTCCACCGGGAACCACTGACTGAAAGCCTTGAAGCTGGCCATCAGGCACGACGAGACTCCGACGCCAATCAGGGCGCGCCCCAGCACCAGCGTCGTCAGCGTCTGGCCAGCGCCAAACATCGCGCAACCGGCAGCGGCCAGCAGCAGCAGTGCTGCTTCCACCCGACGCGGGCCGAAGCGGTCCAGCAACAAGCCCAAGGGCAACTGCACAAGACCAAAGGCCAGAAAATAGGCGGAAGTCAGCAGCCCCATGTCTGCGCTCGTGATACCCAGATCGCGAATCAACTCCGGTGCAATCACCGCGTTGACACTGCGCAGACCGTAAGACAGAAAATAGCCTGCGGCATAGGCCGGCACAATGCGGCGCCAGAGATGAAGGTAAGAGTGCATGCTCGCCATTGTCACGGATACGCGCTCGCCAGCCTTGCGCCGGATGCGACAATAATTCCAAACAGAGACAACAGGCATGGCAGAAACACAGACCCTGACGATCACCACCAGCGACCAGCATCGCTTCAACGCCACGCTTTATCCGACGGATGACCCAAGCGCACCCGTGCTGCTGTTTCAGGCGGCTCTGGGGACGCCAGCGCGCGTCTATGGTCGCCTGGGCCGCGAGATGGTCAAACATGGTGTGCAGTTCTGCGCACCCGACTGGCGCGGCATTGGCAGCAGTTCGGTGCAGGCCGGTCGTACCAGCGACTTTGGCTACCGCCATCTGATCGAACTGGATCTACCGGCGCTGATCGAAGCGGTACGGCAGCGCCTGCCGCAGGCACCGATCTGGCTCGGCGGCCACAGCCTGGGCGGGCAACTCTCTTTGCTCAGGGCCGCAGCCCATCCCGAGGGTATTGCCGGTGTGGCGCTGATCGCCAGCGGCAGCGTGCATCTGCCCTGCTTCAGCGGCAAGCTCAAACTGGCGATTCGCTCGCTGGTCATGCTTTCAAGAGTGCTGTGCCCGCTGTTGGGCTATTTTCCAGGCTCCAGAGTGCGCTTTGGAGGACGTGAAGCGGCCGGCCTGATGCACGACTGGAGCCATCTGGCCACGACCGGAAACTACCGGATCAAGGGATCGAAGATCGACTACGAAAATGCCTTGCACTCGCTGCAACGCCCGGTGCTGGCGCTGACCTTTTCCGGCGACCGGTGGTCGCCGGAACGCTCGGCCAAAGCCTTGCTGGCCAAGTTGCCAAAAAAGATGGCGCTGCACTGGCACTGGACCCCGGCCGACACCGAGGGCCAACTGGTGGACCACTATTCGTGGATCAAGCAGCCACAACTGGTCGCGCCAGCCGTGGCGCAGCACATCCGCCAACCGCGCTAGCGTGCCACCTACTGCTTGACGGCCTGCGCCAGCGCTGCCCAGACCTTCAGTGTCATGGCGTGCGTGAAGCCGGCCCCTGCCACTGGATGCGAGGCCAGCTTGACGACCACCATCTCCGCTGCCGGGTTCACATGGATCATCTGGCCGTGGATGCCCGATGCCTCATAGGCGCCGTCGGCGTTGTGCAGCATCCACCACTGGTTGCGGTAGCTGTAGCCAGCTCTAAAGGGCATGCCGCCGGCCTTGAATTTTTCGGGGTCGCCGCCTTTGACAAAGGTGTCATCGAGCACGGCCTTGTCAAAAATGCGCTGGCCGTTGAACTCGCCGCCGCGACGCAGCATCTCGCCAAAGCGCGCCAGATCGCGTGCCGTCGCGTTCAGGCCCGCGCCCTGCAGCGGTGTGCCAACCGAATCCACCATCACGTAGGCGTCCTCCTCCATACCCAGTTTTTGCCAGAGGTTGTCGCTCATCAGCTCGGCCCAGTGCTTGTTGGTAGCACGCGTGACGATCCAGCCCAGCACCTCGGAGTGCACAGTGCGGTAAACAAAGCCGGCACCGTGCTCGCCTTCCTTCTGCAGTGTCTTCAGGAAGTCATAGACATTGGTCTTGCCCTGATAGCCCGGTGGACGCGGCAGCATGCCACTGGCCCAGCTGTAGCCAAAGATCTCCGTGGTGGGATCGGTGTAGACCTCGCGAAAACGCACCGCACCGGTCATGTCCATGACGTCGCGCACCTTCATGTCGCCCCAGGCACTGCCAGCGAGTTCGGGCACGTACTTGGTGACCAGCGCAGCGGGGTCAATCTTGCCCTCATGCGCCAGTTGCGCCGCCATCAGCCCGGTGAAAGACTTGGTCACCGACATCAACAGATGCGGCGTCGAGGGTTTCATCGGACTTTCGTAGCGCTCGTACACAATGCGCCCCTTGTGCAGCACCACGATGGCGTCGCTGTAGCTGCTCTTGAACCAGTCATCGATGGTGGTCTTGTTGCCCTTGTCGTCGTCGAAGCTGAAGCTGCCTATCGGTTTGAGTGCCAGCGGCAGGCTGGAGACCGGCGTGCTGCCGTGACGAATGTTGTGTGTTGGATGCAATTCGCGCACATGTTGCAAGGCCCAGCGCATCTGCGGGTACTTGTACGAGTTGCTTAAATCAACACGCTGCGTGTCCGTTGGCGGAAAGGTGCTCATCAGGCCCAGTTTGTCCAGCGCCACCGATTCGGGTGCGGGAAGCGCCTGCGCCAGCGCACCCTGTGCGAAGCAGATAGTGGCGGTAAGGGCAACAAGATGACGTAGAGGATGCATGGTGTTCCTTGGTGAATCGGGGACCTGCCCCGCGAGCACTCCATTGTTCCTGACTCCAAGCTCAATGGCCAATAGGGAAAAACCTTCACTGTGTCGCCTTTGCGACGGCACAGATTCATGCCCCCCAAAAAGCACGCCTGTCGACAATCGTTTAGAGTGCTTCCGTATGAACACATTCCCTACATCGCGCCAGGTGGAACGGCTGATTGCCGGGCAGGCCACCTCCGACGGCGCCGGGGTCAAGCTGACTCGCGTATTGACACAGGATCTGCAGCGCCGGCTTGATCCCTTCCTCATGCTCGACGCCTTTGGCAGTGACGACCCGAACGATTACATCGCCGGTTTTCCGGATCATCCGCATCGCGGTTTCGAGACCGTGACCTACATGATCGCCGGGCGCATGCGGCATCGCGACAGCGCCGGCCACGAAGGACTGCTGGAGGGCGGCGCCGTGCAATGGATGACGGCCGGGCGCGGCGTCATTCATTCCGAGATTCCGCAGCAGACCGACGGCGTGATGGAAGGCTTTCAGCTGTGGCTGAATCTGCCCGCTAGCGACAAGATGAGCGCGCCCTGGTACCGCGATTTCAGGGCCGAGGAGCTACCGCGCTTCGTAACCGAGCAGGGCGTGACGGTGATCGTGATTGCCGGCGAAAGCCAGGGCGTGAGCGGCGCCGTGACGCGCGCTGCCAGCGCGCCGCTCTATCTGGACCTGCACCTGCCGGCGGGTTCCCAATTTGCGCAGGCGCTACCACTACAGCACAACGCCTTTGTCTACGTCTATCGTGGTGAGGTGCACATTGCGGGGCAAGCGGTGCCAGCGCAACGCATGGCCCTGCTGACCAATGAGGGCGCAGCCGACGGCGTGCTGATAGAGGCCAGCGCAGACGCCCGGGTCCTGCTGCTCGCGGGCCAACCACTCGGGGAACCGATTGCCCAGTACGGTCCTTTTGTGATGAATACGCAGCAGGAAATTCATCAGGCGATCCAGGATTTTCGCGATGGGACGATCGGCGAGTGAGCCGTATCACCACGACAAGCACTGCTCAAAGTCATAGCCGGGCGCTGCCAATGCGTCCGCATCCCGCGAGCGGCGGTGGCGCGCTTCAAAGCAGCAAAACCGAAAGCCATCGCTTGTCTATGTGGGAAGTCCCGGTACAAGGCCAAACTGCTTGGGGTCCAGATACGCTGATGCGATTGGCAGCAGCGCTGTGGCGCTGATCCCCAGGCAGGACAGGCCCGGAACTTTGCCGCTGGCGACGTTGTCAATTCGCATGGAATCAAGGTTGTCGCGGCTCATCAGGGGTTCGCCTGGTGCCAGTTCCATCAGCGTGGCCTGCCATCGACCCAACCAGCCCGGCAGTGCCAGCACCGGGCGACCCCGCCCGCCTCGTATGCCGCTCAGTCGCGCCGACAACTGCACCAATTCACGCAGCGTAAATACATCCGGGCCGCACAATTCCAGAACCAGTGGTACATCAGGTGCACTGGCGATGTCGGTGCGCTCCAGGCTGCGCACGACGGCACTGGCCACGTCCTGCACCCAGACCGGCTGAAAGCGCGTTGTGGCACCAGCCAGAGGCATCACTGGCAGCACCTTTTGCAATTGCGCAAAGACGTTGAGGAACTTGTCCCTGACGCCGAAAATCACACTGGGCCGCAAAACGGTCAGATCAAAACCACCTTGCTGTCCCACGCACCCGGCGGCTCGCAGCAAGACCGCTTCGCCCTGACCCTTGCTGCGCAGGTACATCGAGGGCGCTGATTGCGGCTGAACTGAATCAGCGCCCAGGGCACTGAGATGCACCATTTGCCTGACCCCGGCGGCGCCGCAGGCGCGTGCCAGCTTATGCGGCAGGTCCACATGAACCTTCTCAAATGCTCCAGCCGTCCCGTGCAGGATCGCCACCAGGTTCACCACTGCCTGCTGACCTGCCAACGCCTGGGCCAGAGCCGTTTCATCATGCACGTCAAGCTCCAGCAGGTGTGCCTCGGGCAAGCTCCTGTGCAAGGTTTCGGCATTGGACAGCTGGCGGCTTGGCACAGTCACCTGCCAGCCCTGACGCAACAGCATCTCACACACCGGGGCACCGACAAAACCGGTACCGCCCAATACCAAAACATTTTTCATACCCCGAATCTAACGCCTCTCATCATGTGCAGTGCGGAGCAGGGTCAAACGGGCATGGTCAACGGGATGCGAAAAACCGCTAACATGGCGACCTGTTTTTGTTTCAAAACTTACCATGACCACTTCCAGCATTGACAACGTCAGCATCGCGACCCAGGCCAATATCTACTTTGACGGCAAATGTGTCAGCCACGGCATCACCCTGGCCGATGGCAGCAAAATAACCGTCGGTGTAGTGCTGCCAGCCACTCTGAAATTCAACACGGGAGCGCCGGAGACCATGGAATGTGTGGCCGGCAGTTGCGAATACAAACTGGCAGGCAGCCCGGCTTGGGTAAATTCGATTGCAGGCGACCAGTTCAGCGTGCCAGGGAACTCTTCTTTCGAGATACGGGTCGCCGAGTCCTATCACTACATTTGCCATTTCGGCTGACTCATACAAACACCGGTTCGGGTTCCAGCCGGATGCCAAAGCGCTCGTAGACACTGGTCTGAATAGACCTGGCCAGGGTCATCACTTCGCCGCCCGTTGCGCCGCCCCGATTGACGAGCACCAAAGCCTGCTTTTCATAGACGCTGGCATTGCCGACCGACTTGCCCTTCCAGCCACAGGCGTCAATCAGCCAGCCGGCGGCCAGTTTGATGGAGCCATCGACCAGGTGGTAGTAAACAATTTTCGGATCGCGGGCAATGATGTCAGCGCACTGTTCAGGTGTGACGGTCGGATTCTTGAAAAAGCTGCCGGCATTGCCGATCAGCGCCGGATCCGGCAACTTGGCGCGCCGAATTTCACAAATCCACTGGAACACTTGCTGCGCCGAGGGCTCCGCAATACCTGACTCCAGCATCTTCTTTTCAATATCGGCGTAGCCAAGCACTGCTTTCCAGGGCTTTGGCAGGCTCAAACGAACCCGTGTGATGAGGGCCCGCCCAGCCAGCCCAAGGCTTGTTGACTGGTGCTTGAAGATCGAGTCACGATAGCCAAAGGCGCACTGCGCGGCGTTAAGCGTGAACTCTTTTCCGGTCTGCAGGTCCACCGCATCCAGCGACTCAAAACGGTCCTGCAGTTCAACACCATATGCACCTATGTTTTGCACCGGTGCAGCACCCACGGTACCAGGAATAAGGGCCATATTCTCCAGCCCGGGATAGCCCTGACTGAGCGTCCAGCAGACAAACTCGTGCCAGTTTTCACCGGCACCGGCTTCAACCACGAGGGCTTTGTCAGACTCGCTGACAAAGCGCCGCCCCCTGATCTCGACTTTCAACACCATGGACTTGACGTCACCGGTGAGCACAATATTGCTCCCCCCGCCCAGTACGAACTTGGCTTGTCCGGCCGATTCAGGGTCGGCGAGCAGCATCTGCAACTCGGCTTGACTTCCAATTCGGGCCAGACAATGGGCCTTGGCGACAATGCCAAAGCTGTTGAAGGCTTGAAGGGGAACGTTTTTCTCGATTACCATTGCTGCAATTCTCTCACTAGCGAGCTGCTATGATTTTTATGGGAGTTGACCATGCCCTCTTTTGATACCGTCTGCGAAGCCAACCAGGTAGAAGTAAAACACGCGGTGGAAAACAGCGCCAAGGAAATCGGCACGCGCTTTGATTTCAAAGGGACACCTGCGGCAATCGAAATCAAGGAAAAGGACATCACACTGATTGGCAACGCTGATTTTCAACTGACCCAGATCGAAGACATCCTGCACAGCAAACTGGCCAAACGTGGCGTCGATGTGCGATTTCTGGACCGGGGGGAGGTACAGAAAATGGGCGGCGACAGGGTCAAACTGGTCGTCAAGGTGCGCAATGGCATCGAGACCGAAGTTTCGAAGAAGATTCAGCGCGCACTCAAGGACAGCAAACTCAAGGTTCAGTCAGCCATTCAGGAGAACAAGCTGCGAGTCACTGGAGCCAAGCGTGACGATCTCCAGGCAGCCATGGCGCTGATCCGAAAGAGCATCACTGACATACCCTTGAGTTTTGATAATTTTCGCGACTGACCAATCACCGCTGTGACCTTACAGAACGAAAACGATTACCAGGATCTGCTCAGCCTGTGGTCCGACCTGGAATCGGGTCTGGGCATCATCTTGAACAGTCCGGACAGCATTCAGGAGTTCGAGCAACGCGTCTGGCAATACGATCGCTGGATGAAAGACCTGCTCGAACGTGATCCGGACCTGGGTTTGTACCTGCTGTTCCAGTTGGCAAGCAACTCACCCGTCGGATACAGCGCGTCCCACACCCTGATCAGTGCCGTGCTGTGTCACCTGATCGCGCGCGAACTGGGTTTGCCTGACGCAGAGCGCAACAGTTTGGTCCACGCGGCCATGACCATGAATATTTCCATGACATCGCTGCAGGACCAGTTGACCGAACAGGCAGAAAAGCCAGACCCCCAACAGCAGGAGGCGATTGCAGCGCATCCGGCCAAGGGTTCTGCGCTACTGAGCCGAATCGGTGTGACAGACGCGCTCTGGCTTCACACCGTTGAAATGCATCATGACGAAACCACCGACAAGGGTGAGTTGCGGGTGATCTCTCCGACCAGACGACTGGCTCGCATTCTGCGCGTGGTGGACCGCTATGCGGCCCTGATCAGCCCCCGCAAGTCACGCGAGGGCCGCAGTGCGACCGATTCCATGCGCTCGATTATTGGTAAATCCAGCCAACGTCACGACGAAGTAGGGCACGCTCTGGTGCGAGCCGTCGGTTTGTGTCCACCGGGAACTTATGTGCGCCTGGACAATGGTGAGCTCGCAGTGGTGCTTCGGCGCAGCGATCAGCCCAACTTACCCGAGGTCGCCATTGTGATCAACGAGGAAGGTCTGGTCATTACTCCAGCGCGTCTGCACCGAACCGCTCATGGCAACCCGCGCATCAAGACGGCCCTGCCTGCGACCGCGGTACGCCAGCGCCTGAATCATCACCGAATCCTGAAACTCGTTTAGGCTGAAGTCAGCGCAGCCATTTCTGCAGGAACTGGGCGTGACCGGCAGCAGGGTCAAGCTGGTAGTTGGCAAACCCGACCCGCCTGTAGACTTGCATGGCACCAACGTTGCCACTGAGGACTTCCAGCGTCAATTTGCAGGCGCCGCGTTCACGTGCGATGCAGTCAACCAGCGCCAGCATTTGCTGTGCAATGCGCTGCCCGCGAAAGGCCGGCAAGACCACAACGTCGTGAATATTGACCAGTGCTCGGCAGGCGAAGGTTGAGAAACCTTCGATGCAGTTCACCAGACCTACCGGTGTATCGTCCTCAGCACCCATGAAGGCCAGCACACTGAAGGCCTGCGGCCGCTCAGCCAGCGAACGCACCAGATGCGTCCTGGCAAAATCGCTCAGAGCTTCGCCTCCACCCATCGGATCCCTGGCATAGGCGTCCAGCAGCATCACCAGCGCCAAGGCGTGGCTCTTGCTGCCATAGTCGGCACGGCAGATACGCACACCATTGGACGGATGGTTCATCGAAGGGTGTCGGCAATTCGCTCGGCGCAACTGCGTGCCTGGCTGGCATCCCGCGCTTCGACCATCACACGCACCAGCGGTTCGGTGCCGCTGGCGCGAATCAGTACCCGGCCCTGGCTGCCCAGTTCATGCTCGATGGACTTGGTAGTGG
>CAITQH010000448.1 GCA_903894475.1 uncultured beta proteobacterium | reverse complement strand
ACGGGAAATAGCAATTCTTGCTAGTTTTCCAGCTGCTGCAGCAGGTACAGTCGTTGGTAGACCCCTTGAGGAATCGCCATCAAAGCGTCATGACTGCCCTGCTCATGAATGCGCCCGTGATTCAGCACCACGATGCAGTCGGCGCAGCGGATGGTCGAAAGTCGGTGGGCAACGGCAATCACCGTCACCTTGCCGTGCAGTTCAGACAAAGCCAGTTGCACTATTTGTTCCGTCTCGGAGTCGATGTGTGCGGTGGCCTCGTCCAGGAACAGGATGCGCGGTTTGCCGGCCAACGCCCGGGCGATGGCAATTAGCTGCTTTTGCCCTACCGACAGGCGCGCACCTCCCTCACCGAGCAAAGTATCGTATCCCTGCTCGAGTTGCACGACGAAGTCATGGCAATGCGCAGCCCGCGCTGCCGTTTGCAGTTCGTCCTCGGTCATGCTGCGCCCCATGGCAATGTTCTCGCGCACACTGGCTGCCAGCAAGAACGGGTCTTGCGGCACCAGGCCCACATCTGCACGAAAATGCGCGTCGCTGAAATGGGCCAGTGGCACGCCATCCACAGTGATGGCACCCGACTGCACCTGATAAAACCGCAACAACAGGCTGAGCAAGGTGGATTTGCCACTGCCGGTGTGCCCCACTAGAGCGTAAAACCCGCCGGCCGGAATCACCAGACTCAGGTCATGCAGAACCACTGTTTCAGGGTTGTAACCAAACCGGATCCGCTCGATGCGCACCGCACCCTGGGAAATTCGCTCGGGACCAGACACCGCGGGCGGGCGACTTTCCTGCAGCAAGGTATCCACCCGCGCCGCTGCCACGATGGCCTGCTGCAGTTGCCCGAATTGCAGGGTGATCTGGATCAGTGGGTCGACCACCCGCCCCAGGTAGCTGACAAAGGCATAAAGCACGCCAATCTGCAATGCATTGATCCCGCTTTGACCAAAACGATAGATCACCGCGCTGAGCAAGAGCACATTGATGAAGTCGAGCATCGGTCGCAACAACCATGCATTGACGCGCATCTCGGCCAGGCGGGCGCCCAGGTGCTGCTGGTTGGTGTTGTCAAATTTCTGGCGAAACCTTGCCTGTGCGTTGCTGGCTTGCAGCACCGGCATGCCGGCAATGGACTCTGACAGTTGGGCATTGATATCGCTGCGTTTTTGCCGCGCCCGTGACACGGCCGGTGCACTCCAGCGCTGGTAAAACCAGACGATCACCACCACCGTGGGCACCAGCATGAGCACAATCATCATCAGGCGCCAGTCCAGCCACGCCATGGCGGCAAATGCGCCGAGCACGACGATGCTGCTGTCGAGCATTACAAACAGCACCTGTACGTAGAGGTTCTTCACCTGTTCGGTGTCGTTCGTTACGCGGCTCACCAGCTGTCCGGTGATGGCCTTGTCAAAGAAAGCCATGGGCAAGCGCAGCACATGACCATAGACTTCTTCGCGCAAGCGTCGCACCGAGCGCATGGCCACCCCGGCCAGACGCGTCAACTGGGTGTAGCGGATGACACTGGCCACGGTACCGGCCACCAGGATGCCACTCAGCAGCAAGCCCACTTCCAGCAGGTCAAATCGGCGCGGCACCAGTGTGTGATCAATGAAATACTTGCCAAGCAAGGGGCCCGCGGCTTCGAGCAGTGCCGCCACAATCAACCAGGCGCAACCCTTCCAGACATGGTGCTGCTCGGATCGGGCTGCGCGCCGCAGCAGGACTATGGCTTGGCGCGTGTTGCGCGGCTGCGGTGTGGTTTCAGTCTGCATCCAGACTCGCCTGCAGTTGTTGGTATCGCCATTGGGTGGCGTACCAGCCGCCAAGCGCAAGCAGGCTGGCATGGTCGCCCTGCTCAACGATCCGCCCGTCCTTGAGCACCAGAATTTGCTCGGCATCCATCACGGCGCTCAGGCGGTGACTGACAATGACGGTTGTCTT
>CAITQH010000447.1 GCA_903894475.1 uncultured beta proteobacterium | reverse complement strand
GGCAAGACCTTGGCCACATCGGAGGTGACCTATGTGAGCAGCACGCAGCTCACGATGTCGATCACCACAACCACCTCGGCAGACAACTGGACGGTGAAGGTCACCAACCCGGATGGCAAGGTCTCCAACGTGGTCGGCTTTGCGGTGGCCGCACCAACAGCACGAGTTTATCCAGATAGTTATCCCTATCCGTCATCTGACTTCAATTCAGCTGATCCTTGGATGTTCTATTACAGGGAGTGCACCTCATACGTGGCTTGGAAAGTGAATCGGGATGCTGGAACCACATCCCCTCCATATTTCTTTTCAAACTACATGACGGGAGGGCACTGGGGCAATGCTGAGAACTGGGACACAAATGCGGTTACGTTGGGGTATCGGGTAGACAAGGTGCCTGCCATAGGTGCTATCGCACACTGGAACGCAGCCGATCTAGCAAATCCATCTTTTCCCGGGCACGTTGCATACGTGGAAAGAGTCAACTCGGACGGAACGGTTGACGTTAGTGAATACAATTATTCGGCCGCTCATGGTTTTGGGTATCGACAAAATGTTTCCGCTCCACGATACATTCATGTGTCGCCTGTACTGCAAGGAACCGCTGATCTGTTGCCAAAGAGCATCACGCTGAGTTCTTCCACACCAGCGCCTGGCACGGACTTTACGGCGAACTGGACGCTGGCCAATATTGGGGCAGCAGCGGCCAACGCGGCGAGCACGACGGTGGTGCGGATCACTGCGTCATCGACTTCGGGAGCGGGAACAAACGCAGCGAGCGTGAGCACGGCCGCACTTGGAGCGAGCACCTCGGTGGCGCAAAGCGCGACGCTCACTGCACCGACCGCGCCAGGGACCTACTACGTGTGGGTGGTCGCAGACAACGGTAGCGCTGTCACCAATCAGGGCGCCAACACTGGTAACGATCTACAGCACTCGGCGGCGTTCACGGTGAGCGCGAACGTTCCCAGCGCACCACAAAATCTTGCGGTGTCTCCAGGGAATACTCAAAACGTCCTCACTTGGAATGCACCCGCATCCAGCGGTGGCGGAGTGATCACGGGCTACCGTGTCTTTCGAGGTACAAGCAACTCGTCTCTCACCATCGTCAACAGCGGGAGTTGCGCAAACCTTGGCGTCGTTTATTCCTGCACTGACACCGGCTTGACTAATGGACAGACGTATTACTACGTAGTCAGTGCGGTCAACAGCTTTGGCCAAGGAAACCCAAGCACCACAATCCCGGCAACGCCCGCGGCAGCAGCAGTTATCCCTGGCGCCTTCACGCTGGCGAGCGCAATGCCCGGTTGTAATGGAAGTAGTCCCCAAATCAACTTGAACTGGACAGTGTCCGGTGGTGTGACTACTTACGATGTATACCGCGACTCTGCTTTGTATTCACCCGGGGTTCCAGCAGATACCTTGAGCTTCCTCAACAAAGGCACACTGGTTACCCCCGGCGCCACCTACACCTACTTTGTCCGAGCCCGAAACGCAACGGGCACGAGAGATTCTGGCCCGCTCACAGCGACGGCTCCGAGCAACTGTGGCACTACGGCAGCGATTATTCCGGGTGTGCCAAGCAATCTGAGGGCGACTGCAGGTGACGGTCAGAATAGTCTCACCTGGCTTGCGCCGCTGTCTGACGGTGGCGTTGTTATCACAAAATACAGAGTGTTTCGCGGAACAAATAGCGCCAACGTCACATTGGTCACTGCTGGCGGTTGCGCGAACCCTGGTGTGACACCCGCATGCACGGACACGGGATTGACCAACGGGCAGTCCTATTACTACATCGTCAGTGCCGTCAACAGTGTTGGTCAGGGCGATGCAAGTAACTCTGCTACGGCGACGCCCGCGGCGGTGGTCTTATCTCTGAGCGGCTACGTCTATGACACTACATCGGGCATTGGCTTAGCCGATGTCTTGGTAAAAATAGGCACCATCAATACCAACACGAATGCCAGTGGTCGTTATTCAGTTAGCAACCTCACGAACACCAGTTACACGATCCAAGCGTCGCGCAGTGGCTATGCCACATCGAACACAACAAGCATCAACCCTGCGACTACTTCGACCTTTAACTTTGTCCTTTCAGCCGACAGTACGGCATGCGTTGCAGGGACCGTCTCGGGCATCGTAACTGACGCTACTACCCGCACTCCGAAGGGGGAGGTAGCAGTCCGGTTAAGCAATGGTGCCAGCACGACCACAGACGGAGCAACTGGAACCTATAGCTTTGCAAATGTCGCACCCGGCCCGGTCACTGTGAGCATCAACGCTACCGGGTACACCGCATATTCACAAGCATCCAATATCTGCGGGAACAAGAAGTGGGACGTTGCACTTACAACCAACGCCACAGCGCAAGGCCTCAACGTCCAATCGGCCTTGTCGAAGGACCCGGTTAACACGGCAACGGGCAATTACATCTATCAACACAGTGACCTCTCGCTGCCAGGCATTGGGTTGGCATTCAGTTTTGAGCGTGGCTACAACTCGCAGGCTGCCAGTGACGCCTCGGCTTTAAGCGGCCCACTGGGCTTTGGGTGGTCGCACAGCTACAACACGTATCTGACAGTGGCCAGCGGTAATGTCACCGTCAATTTGGGAGACGGTAAAACTGAATCCTATGCCCCGAATGGGGCTGGTGGCTTCACGGCGCAGTATGGGGTTTTCGACACACTCAGTGCGAACACTGGCGGCACGTATTCACTCACAAGGAAGGATCGCACTACCTACAATTTCGATGTGTCTAATCGGTTGGCCAGCATTGTTGATAAGAATGGCAACACGGTATTGATGGGCTATAGCAGCAGCATGCTGACACGCATCACTGACACGGCGGGGCGCAATATCGGCCTTTCTTATGACGCCAGCAACCGCATTACCAAGATTACCGACCCCATCGGTCGCACAGTACAGTTTACTTATGATGCGGCGGGCAACCTTGCCACCGCCCAAGACGCCAACGGCAACATCACGGCATACGTATACGACGCTTATCATCAAATGACCAGCGTCACCGACCCGCGCGGCAATGTACTGGTGACCAATGTTTACGATGTTGCCAAACGGGTGGTCAATTCGCAGCGCGATGCCAAGAATGGCCAAACCACCTACGTCTACGATCCGGCCAATCACAAGACAACGCTCACCGACGCCATGGGCAATGTAACCGTGGATTACCACGACACACTGCTGCGTCTGATCCGACAGGATGACGCCAAAGGCAACAGCACGCACTATGAATACGATGCGGCAGGCAACCGAATTTCAGTCACCGACAAGATGGGCAAGCTCACGAGCTACAGCTACGATGCCTTGGGCAATGTAACGTCAAAAACTGATGCTTTTGGTAAGACCAGCTCGGTGACTTACGATGGCAGCAACAACCCGCTGACTCGCACCGATGCGCTGGGAAACGTCACGCGATTTGCTTACGATGCCAAGGGCAACCTGCTCTCGGTGAGGGATGCATTGAACAACACCGCCAGCAATACATATAACAGCGCAGGCCAGGTGCTTACGACCACTGACGCCCGCAGCAACGTCACCACCAATACTTACGATGCGCGGGGCAATCTGATTCAGGTGACGGATGCCTTGGGTAATTACACGTTTTTCAGCTATGACGGCGCGGGGCGCAGACTGACCCGCAGTGACGCACTCAACCGAACCACGACATACGCATACGACAGCAACGACAACCTCCTCTCGACTACCGACCCCTACCAGAAGAGCATCACAGCGACGTACGACGGCAACAATAACCGTCTCAGCTTCAAAGACAAGCGCGGCAATGCCACAAGGTTTGCTTACGATGTAAAGGACCTGCTCAGCAGCACAACCGATGCCCTGAGCAAGACGGTGGTCAATGCCTACGATGCGCTCGATCGCAAGACATCAGTTACCGACAAGAACAACAACATCACCCAGTTTGCCTACGACGGTGCGGGCAACCTGACCAACACCACCGATGCGTTGAGTCAGCTTACGCAGTTCGCCTTTGATGCCAACGGCAACCGCCTGAGCGTGACCGATCCACTGGGGCATGTGTCGCGCTTTACCTACGATGCGCTGAATCGGCAAGTGATAGAACAAGACCCGCTGGGTAACCAGACGCAAACCATATATGACGACCTGGGCCGGGCAGCCAGCGTCACCAACGCCAAGAATCAGCTAACAGTACTTAGTTACGACAAGATTGGCCGCTTGATTCAGGTAACTGACGCCAACGGCGGTACGCTGAAGTATGGCTACGATGCCAATGGCAACCGTACGTCGATGATCGACCCCAATGGCCATGTGACGAGCTACGCCTACAATGCACTGAACCGCTTGATCACGAAGACCGAGCCTTTGGGCGCTGTGCGCTATCAGTACGATGCAGTCGGGAACCGAACCCAGGTGACAAAAGCCAATGGCGCTGTCATCGGGTACGCATACGACAACTTGGATCGCCTGCAAAGCATCACGTACCCGGATGCCGGCACGGTCACTTTCAGCTATGACTTCGACGGCAACCGCACCAGCATGACCGACAGCCTGGGCAGCGCCGGCGCGCAATACGACGCGCTCAGTCGAATGACGGCCTACACCGATGCGTTCAGCCAGACCGTTAGCTATGGCTACGATGCCAATAGCAACCGGACCAGCATTGTCTACCCCGGTAACAAGGCAGTTGCTTACGTCTTTGACCCGCTCAATCGGATGAGCCGCGTCACCGATTGGATCACCTATAACTACGACGCTGCAGGCCGCTTGACCAGTAGTATCAATCCGAATGGTGTGACTACCATCTACGGCTTCGACGACGCCAACCGCATGACCAGTGTCAGTCATTCGGCGGGCGCCAACACTGTTGCCAGCTACGCTTACACACTGGATCAGATTGGCAACCACAAACAGGTGACGCAGACCGAGCCACTGCCTCAAGTCATGACGCCTGGCACGGTCAACTACGCCTATGACGCCGAAAATCGTCAAAGCTCAATCAACGGTGTAGCCAACACCTTTGATCTCAACGGCAACATGACAGCCAAGGGCAGCAACACATATGCCTATGACTTTGAGGATCGATTGAAGCAGGTCACCATTGGTGGAACTTCCAGCCAGTACCAGTACGATGGTCTCGGCCGACGCTATGCCAGGACCAGCGCTGGCACCACCACGCGGTATGTGCTGGATCTGAATGGCAATCTGTCCAAAGTATTGATGGAAACCAACACAGTGGGTGCGGTGAGTGCCTATTACATCTATGGCCTAGGGCTCGTTTCACGCATCTCGTCCGCTGGTACTTCGTCCTACTACCACTTCGACTCACGCGGCAGCACCATAGCAATTACCGATGGCACAGGCAATGTGACAGACAAGTATGCCTACGACCCCTTTGGCAAGATCAGCAACAGCCAGGGCGCAACACTCAACCCGTTCAAATATGTGGGGCAATTCGGCGTGATGGACGAAGGCAACGGCCTCTACTACATCCGTGCCCGCTACTACGACGCACAGATAGGGCGCTTCATCAACAAGGATCCGAAGGCAGGCAATGACAAGGATGGGCAGAGCTTGAATCGGTATGCGTATGCGTCGAACAATCCCGTGAGATTTGTGGATGTGAGTGGGTATACCAAGACCGAAGTGCCTTCAAAAGCGGGCTGCAATAGCGTTTGGGCCATCATTCTTGGGGGTAATTATGATGGATGCAGTTCTGCCCAGATAGACGAGAGAATGGCTACTCTCAATACCATCGCAAGAGTTAATGACTTGGTGGGAAAGGTTGACGCGACTGCCGGTTTTGGGATCGGATGTGCGCTTACTGGTGGGTTAGGAGGCGCCTATTTTTGCGGCGAAACGGTCAAGAGCGCAACCGAGAGCTTAATCGCAACATCAAATGTTATTAACAAACAGGACATTTCGACAAGCGTGTTTGTGAATGCTTTAGGTGAAAAATGGGGCAGTAGGTTTGATGCGGCTGACGCTGTGGTCGGCATTACTGTTGGCACTGTAACAACAGATACCAGTAGAGCCGGACTGATTGGCACCAACCTATTCAATATGGGCTACGGAATGTCGATTTGGCAGTATTTGGCTGATCCGAAATGAGGCTCTGGTCGCTTTGCAAATCCATGTCAAAGTATCGTCCACGAAAGCTTCGCTGGGAAGGTGAAATGGGAGCGAAGACGCCTACATTCTTGCCACACCCACGAGCCAATGGATGGGTGACTGTGATCCCGTTGGGAATGGTGGCTGCAAGCCGCGAACAACAAACAAACAATCCAGCGCAAATGCCACGCGGAAGGAGGCAGTCGTGAACATCAGCAACCTGACACAATCCCTGATCGGGGTGGCGTCTCTGTGCCTGAGTTTTTGGGCCAGCGCCGACACCTATACCTACGACAACCTGAACCGCTTGACTGCGGTGTCTTACACGAGCGGTGGCTCAAAGACCTATAGCCACGACGCCGCCGGTAATATGCTGGCCACTATCAGCACGCCACCGGCGATCAGTAACTACACCTTGGCTGTGAGTTTGTCAGGGACTGGCAGTGGCGCGGTGGCCGGTTCTGGCATTGACTGTGGCGTGACGTGCACCGCTAGCCTGAACGTTGGTGCCACTGCCACTCTTTCCGCTACGGCGGCGAATGGTTCCAACTTCACTGGCTGGGGTGGTGCCTGTTCCGGTACCGGTGTTTGCGTTGTTAACATGACTGCGTCCACGAACGTGACGGCGACGTTCAGCGCAAACGCTAGTTCTGCGAACCTAAGTCTTGGTGTTAGCCGTGAGGGCACCGGCACTGGCACGGTGGCCAGCAACCCACCCGGCATTGACTGCGGTACAACCTGTACGGCAAACTTTGGTGCCAACACGAACGTGACCTTGACTGCACCACCAGCAGTGGGCAGCGCATTCGCCGGTTGGAGTGGTGCCTGCACCAACACTGTCGGATCGTGTACGGTGAGCATGACCGCAACGCAAAGTGTGACGGCAATGTTCGTGTCGACTACAAACTCGGTCAGCATGACAAGTGGCTGGAACCTGGTTGGTAATGGTACGCAAACAGTCATCGATGTTGCCAGCAGTTTTGGTGACGCTGCGAATGTGGCGTCGGTATGGAAATGGAATGCCCCAAGTTCGCGTTGGGCCTTCTATTCTCCGGCTCTGCAGGGACAGGCACTGACCGACTATGCGGCAGGCAAGGGCTACGATGTGCTGACATTGATCCTCAGCGGCGAAGGTTTCTGGGTAAATGCGAGACAGGCTATCAGCTTGCCCATTCCAACGGGTCGCGCCGTGACCGGTGCTGACTTTGCCACTGCTTTGCAGCCAGGCTGGAATTTGATCGCCACGGGCCAAACATTGACACCACGGCAGTTCAATGACAGCCTGAGCATCACACCCCCGGCCCAGGGCTCTTTGGTGAGCAACATCATCACTCTTTGGACTTGGGACAGCGCTCGCTCAGGCTGGTATTTCTACGCGCCGAGTCTCGAAGCGCAAGGCGGCACAGCGCTGACGGACTACATCAACAGTAAGGGCTATCTGGACTTCACTTCCAACAATAAGACACTTGAACCGGGAGCAGGGTTCTGGGTGAACAAGCCATGATTGCGTGGCAGATCATCCGACGCTGTCCGCCAACTCAAAAATTGGTAAGTACATGAGGATAACGATACCGCCGATGAGTACTCCAATGATGATCATCATCAGTGGCTCCATCAGGCGAACGGCTTTGTCCACGGAACGTTCCAGCTCGGCGTCAAGAAAATCGGCGGCCCGCTCCAGCATTTCGCCCATTTGACCGGATCGTTCGCCCACCGTTAGCAAACGGTCGCTCACGACCGTCGTAAATCCTTCAGTCTGCAGGGCAACCGAAATCGGCAATCCCTCGCTAACTGAATTGATTACCTGCTCAATGCCGTGGCGCGATCGGGAGGGTGCCAGCCCGGCAATCAATTGAAGGGACCGCACTGCGGGTATACCGCCGCTCAACAGCATGCCCAGGGAGCGGTACATTCGCACGAGTTGGAATGCGCGTAGACGTTCACCGAGCCATGGTAGTTGCCAAGCGATGCCGATCAGCCAGTTACGTGTAGCTGGGTGCACTGCAACGAAGCCCATGGTGACCAGCGCGCACAGGGCAACCGCAATGGTCGTGGTGGGGTTGTCGGCTATGACAAGCCCCAGACGTATGACCAGACCAGAAAGATAGGGCATATCGGGCAGGCGGTCGATGAAGACGACGCTGAAGCGTGGCACTACATAACCCAGCAGGAAGGCAATCACGACTGCGCCCAGCGATAACAGCAACGCAGGGTAAATCAAAGCACCCGTCAGCCGGCTGCGAAGTGCCTGAAACTGCGTTTCGTAAACCACAAACCGCTTGAGTGCCTGAGTGACGCCACCGGTTTGTTCGTTGGCCTCAATCGCTGCCTGCAGGAGAGACGGAAAGACTTCTGGGTAAGACTTTAGTACTTGTGAGAACGACAGTCCGGAGCGCAGTCCGGTCTGTAGTTGCCCCAATAGCTGGTGGTGTGAAGTGCTGGCTTCTTTCTCGGTCAAAGTGTCAAGTGCTTCAACCAGTTGCATGCCGGCTTCAAGCAGAGAAAGCAGTTGCTGGCAGAAAATGAGCAGCGGAAAATGCGCTGCACTGAGGGCCATATAACTCATGCGATCGGTCCTGGCTCAGGTCAGTTGCTGATATCCGCTGCTTCACCCTCGCCACCCGGTGCACCGTCCTTGCCAAGCGAAATAATCTCGAAATCGCCATTGGCACCCGGCGAGCGGTACAGATAAGGGTTGCTCCACGGGTCAAGTGGCGGCATCTTCTTCAAGTAAGGTCCTTGCCAACGAGGCTCTGACGCCGGACGGATGAAAAGCGCATTCAGCCCCTGTTCAGTGGTGGGAAACTTGCTGGTATCCAGTCGATACTGCTCGATGGCTTTTTCAAACCCGTCAATCTGTGCACGTGCAGTCTTGACCTCGGATTTGCCAATCTGAGCAAAATAGCGAGGGCCAACGTAGCCCGCCAATAGTCCGATGATGACCATCACGACCAGCAGTTCAAGCAGTGTGAAGCCACGGATCGGATTGCGACGAAAAATGGTGCTCATATGCCTTGCTCAATTTACAGGTTTCTGCACTTGTGCTTTCAACTCATTCTGAACAGTCTTGCTCTTGACTTGTGCCTTGTCCTGAGCGGCACGCACCTGCTGCAACATTTCGTCCTGCGCTAATGGCTTGGTCGGTCTTTCAAGCATGAAGCGGGGTACTGGTGGAGGAGTCAACATTTCTTCAGTAACGCCGGGCGGCAAGACAACTTCTTGCGAGGATTTAGATGCGAGTTGGTCTTTCTGAGGTGTCGTCTGCGCTTGTGACAAGGCTTCACCAGCCAACAGGCCAGCAACAATTGGGACCAACTGAATGATGCGCTTCATTGAGGAAATATTGTAGTCATACAATGACACGACTACATTGTCTTATCCATCGCTTTACCGGTGCCTGGTCAGGGATACACATGATTTTCAGTCGCGAATCGAAGGCTGCGGGCTTCACGTTGATCGAGATGGTGGTGGTGGTCGCCATCGTCGGGATCTTGGCCAGTGCTGCGATACCCCTTGTCCGGTTTGGCGAACATCGCCTGAAGGAGCGTGAACTGCACCAGTCTTTGCGCGAAATTCGCACAGCTATCGACGCCTACCGCAAGGCGGTAGAAGAAGGTCGCATCACACGCAAGCTGGACGCCAGTGGCTACCCACCCGACCTTGATGCCCTGACTAACGGCGTAGTGGATACCAGGTCGGCTGAGGGGCGGAAGATTTACTTCTTGCGACGCCTTCCAAAGGACCCGTTTGCCCCACCAGACACGCCACAAAATGAGATGTGGGGTTTGCGCAGTTACCAATCACCGCCAGAGGAACCAAAGGCCGGTGATGATGTCTTTGATGTGTATTCACTTAACTCCGGCAAGGGCAGCAATGGCGTACCGTATCGTGAATGGTAGTTTGCTGCGGCGAGGATTTACGCTGATAGAACTGTTGGTGGTGATGGTCATCATAGCCACTTTGCTCTCGATTGCCACGCCCCGCTATCTGCGTAGCGTTGATGATGCCCGCGAGGCAGCGCTCAAGTCCAATCTGGCACAGATGCGCGAAGCCATAGACCACTTTCATGCTGATCTTGGAACCTATCCTCAAGCTCTGGGCGAACTCGTAGAGAAACGCTACCTGCGTGCCATTCCCGTGGATCCCGTCACGGAGAGCGCCCAGACCTGGCAATTATTGCCAACCCCTGGCGCTGAAGAGGCTGGTGCTGTTTACGATGTGCGAAGCGGTGCACCGGGCGTGTCGCGATTGGGCGAGGCTTATGCAAACTGGTAGCCGTCCTGTGGCGGGCTTTACCTACGTCGGATTACTTGTCTTGGTCGCCCTATTTGGCCTGGCGTCAGTCGGTGCAGCGCGCATACTGGCGTCCACAGAACGGGCGGAACGTGAGGCTGAACTGCTGTTCATTGGTCATCAGTTCAGGCAAGCTTTTCGGAGCTATGTTCAGACTGGGCCCGGGGTTCGGCAGTACCCTGCAACACTTGAAGACTTGTTGCTTGACAAGCGGTTCCCCGCGCCGCGTCGGCATTTGCGGCGTCTGTACGCAGATCCCATCACTGGCAAAACACAGTGGGGCCTGGTGGCGGCGCCCGAGGGAGGCGTGATGGGGGTTTACAGTCTGTCTAATCGGGAGCCGTTGAAACGAGCCAATTTCGATCCGGATGATGTGGACTTTGTGAGAACTGCACAATCGGCAAAGGTCTCAACAATCGATTCGGTGCCGTACAGCTACAGAGATTGGCAGTTTGTATTTCGACCAGCACTTTGACATAATGGTCGTCGCTGTCACTAGCCACCGTGCATCGTCTGTCACCATGATGTCGGACAGCAAAATTGGGAGATAACAATGCCTGATCCATTTGGACCACCACCTAGCCCAGGAACGGCGCTGACGGCGACGCTCTTCAGTCCGGCCGACGAAACTATCGGAGTTGGCATAGGCAGTAATATTGTCGTCACCTTTAGCGATGCCATTCAGCGTGGCAGCGGCAGCATCCTCCTCAAAACTGCCGCGGGAACGACGGTGGCAACTTACGACGCTGCTACCAGTGCCAATCTGAGCATCTCCGGCAGTACGCTGACCATCAATCCAACTGCTGATCTGGCTTACAGCTCAAGCTATAAAGTCGAGTTCGCCGCTGGCACGATTAGAGATCTGGTAGGTAACAGTTTTGCAGGAACGACAGAGTACAACTTCACCACGCTGGCCAATACAGTCAGTCAAACATTTATTGGCACCAGCGCCAGTGAGCTGTTCATCGGGGGTGTCGGCAACGACATCATCGACGGTGGTACAGGTGTTGACACGGTGGCTTACAACATTACTCGCTCAAGCTTTTCCCTATCGAAAACAGGCAACGGCTTCACATTGACTGACAACACCGGGACTGCTGGCACAGACTCCCTGCAAAACGTCGAGCGCATTAAGTTTTCTGATAGTGGAATCGCCCTCGACGTGGGTGCGACTCAGTCGGCTGGACAAACTGCGATGCTACTTGGTGCGGTGCTACCCGGTAGGCTGGCCTTCGATGCCTCCAAGCAAGCACTGCTCGGGGCGGCCATTGATCTGTTTGATCAGGGCTATAGCCTGCAAACGCTTGCCGGGGCTGTTATGCGGCTGCCGATCTGGGATGTTCTGACCGGCAAGGCTACGCCAACGAACACCGACATAGCGACTTATCTTCTCACGAATGTAGATGGTGTGGCACCGGATGCGACAACGCTGGCCAATGCGGTGACATCCCTAAACGCCGAGACCAGCTTTGCCACGCAAGGCAACTTCCTTTGGCACCTGGCAGAGTCAAACGCCAATCAGGCCCATGTTGGGCTTGTTGGGTTGGCCGCGACTGGATTGGTCTTCGGGTAGTAAACGGCGAGTTTGACTTCTGGAAAGTTACCACTGCCAAAGGATCGCAACGCCGCACAGGAGCCGGCTGTGACCGCATTCTGATATTTCACAACGGATGACGGCTATGCGGAATTTGCACAGCGAACGGCTGCTTTTGAGTGCTACTCCCCAATACCGGCTCCTGGTCGATGGCCGGTGCAGCCATAATCGAAATCGACGCCCCATTGCCGTCGGTCGGGCTACTGGGTGAATGTCGGGTTTAGAGCGAGCAATTTGGATAGGGCTATGTCGGGTCCCGCTGCACTGCTGTCAACTGGGTCTCGGTCGCCAGCGTCAGCAATGCGGTTTGGCCGCCGCCAACCGAGCGGCAGCTTCATGGAGAGCCAAGAGGCTATATGAGCGAACGCTCCACAAACATCGAATGGAACGCCCAATGTCGGCTATAGGGCAGGCAGTTCAGGAAAACCGTCGTCGGCTTGGGGCACTTTGTTCGCCCTCAGGACCGACCGGTATAGAGCACTCTAATAATCAGGAACGCGTGCCCAGAAGCCGCTCAGCAGGATTTCTGCCAAGCGACTGTGACAACAATCTTGCGAAGCCGAT
Organism: uncultured beta proteobacterium; assembly: GCA_903894475.1. Classification (GTDB taxonomy): domain Bacteria; phylum Pseudomonadota; class Gammaproteobacteria; order Burkholderiales; family Burkholderiaceae_C; genus Rhodoferax. The sequence continues at coordinate 5,579 of CAITQH010000447.1, read as the reverse complement.
GCCCTTCGCCTTTAAAAAGTTGAATTCGATTGGCCGATTTTCTGAATCCAAGGCAAGCAATATTTCAACAACGTTTCGTCAAGCTGTCGTCCTCTGCCAATCGTCGGTGGTAATTCCAAGCCAGTGGGTGTTCCAGTCTCTTCGATCTCTTCAATTGAAATAAATTGAAGAAATACCATTGACTTGTCCAAACCTGTTCCTCGATGATCCACGTCCCTTGAAACCGTATGACAGTTTCGGGCGTACTCCGCACGACAGCAAGGGCCGAAAGCAGGGGCCGCGTGGAAGAAAACCAGCTGGCGCTCTACTTGGCAAGACGGCGCCGGGGTGTCGTTGCAGCAACCCCGAAAACAGGCAGTGGCAAGGTGATAGGAACGTCTGGCTCACGAAACGAGCGCCTGAAAATCGAATGCAATGCCCCCAGGGCGGCGAGGTCTGGTTCAAGCCAGATGTAGCAGGTGACGAGAGGGGGATCATCGTCATCGTCTTGCCCCTCTGGTCAAACGGGTATTTCCCTAGTGATCATGATTAATAAAGAGACCCAAAACGCTTGCTATGTTCGTTGAATTCTCCAATACTGATCAGCATGACAATTACTGATCACACCTACCGAAACCGCGCCCGAGGTGCCCTTCTGGGCTTGGCCGTTGGCGACGCCATTGGCACCACCGTCGAGTTCAAACCTAGGGGCTCATTCAAACCGCTGACCGACATGGTTGGAGGCGGTCCTTTCGGGCTCGACCCTGGCCAGTTCACCGATGACACCAGCATGGCTTTGTGCCTGGCCACGAGCTTGATCGAAAAGGGCTTTGACCTGAGCGACCAGATGCAACGCTACACCCGCTGGGCTAATGAAGGCTACATGAGCAGTAACGGACGCTGCTTTGACATCGGCATTGCCACCCGTGGGGCATTGCAACGATTCCAGCGCACCGGTAAGCCCTTGGCCGGGTCTACCGATCCCCACAGCGCTGGGAACGGCTGCATCATGCGGCTGGCACCGGTTCCGATCCGTTATGCAAATCAACCCGCGTTGGCGGTCCAGTACTGTGAAGAACAGGCCAGAACCACGCATCAGGCACCGGAATGCCTGGCAGCCAGCCGCGTGTTCGGCGAAATTCTTGTAAGGGCGCTCCAGGGGCAAAGCAAGGAACAGATACTTGCGCCACCGCTCCTAAGCGGCAAGCTGCCGACCAAGCTCGAATTGATCGGCCTGGGCGGTTATCGCACCAAAGAGCGTCAAGCCATTCGTGGAACGGGCTACGTGGTGGACAGTCTGGAGGCAACCCTGTGGTGCTTCTCTCAGACCCAGAACTTTAGAGACTGCGTACTGATGGCTGCCAATCTGGGTGATGATGCCGACACGACAGCCGCCCAGGTCGGTCAAATTGCGGGAGCTTTCTACGGTGAGGATGCAATACCGCCGGACTGGCTGGTCAAGCTGACGATGGTCAACGAGATTCGGGGCATGGCGGATGCGCTGGCAGTGCAAGCGAACCAGGTTTGATGACTGGTCAGGGACGCCGGCGTTTCAACAAAAAGTCAGGACTTTTGCTGGACTCGAACCAACGTCTTTATCAGTTCCAGCGCCACTTTCTGGTATTCGGGCGTCAGTGAGCGAAAGTACTTGCGCATCTGAACCGCGTCTTTCATGAGGTCGGCCGGCTGCAAGCCTGCCTTGGAGCGAGACTTTGACAGCGTTTCACCTTCAGCCAGCGCATAAAGCTCAGCAACAGATGATTGCAGCGCCCCTGCGATGGCCCGCAGAGCGTCTTGCGACGGCTGCTGCAGACTGCGCTCGATCCGGGACAGGTTGCTGGCGTCTGTACCGACGTCAAAAGCCACGGTCTCAAGGCTCAGCCCTCTTTCGGTTCGAAGCGCGCGAATCACTTTGCCAATGTTCATGGCGGGATTCTCAAAAATCACGGGCAGAAGCGCAAAGCGTATGGCGCAAATGGCCAACTACAATTGGCGTATTGCGCCAATGTTGGTGCGCCACAACTTCGAAAGCCCCCATGAGTAACCTGCAAAATTTGCCTGGGGCCGTCGATTACATTCCTCGGGTTGTTGCCGCTCTGCGTGCAATGGACGGCATCGCAAAAGCCGCTGCTGTTCGAGACGCCATCGCTACAAGCATGACCGAAAACGGTGAGTCTTTCGACCAAACCGAATTGACTTCAGGTGCCATCAAATATCAAAACGACATTGCCTGGGCGCGCATGCACCTCGTCAACGCCGCAATGTTGGAGCCGGCAAAGACTGCTGGTCGTGGTGTTTGGAAGCTGACCACCGATGGCTGGAAAATGTCGCTGGACTTGCAGAGCGCAGTGAACATTTACAACCAGTCTACCGGGAAAGGCAACTCACAATCGGCAGACCTGCAAGAGGCGCCATCGGACGATTATTTGCAGCAAAGCATCCCTGGCACTGACTCTTGGGAATACCAACTTAAAAAACTTCTAAGGGAACTCGAACCAGAAGGATTCGAGCGGCTTTGCGCTGCCATCATGACTGCCAATGGCTTACATGCCACAAAGGTCACAGGGCACTCCGGTGACAAGGGTATTGACGGTGAAGGTCTTCTCGCCTTTGATGGCCTTGGATTGCTTTCAACCCGAGTCGCCTGGCAATGCAAACGGTACAAAGATGGTACTGTCGGATCGGAAGCGGTGCGCAACTTTCGAGGGTCTTTGGACCATGCCACCGCTCACGGGATTATCTTCACCACATCCACTTTTACGGCTGATGCAGTCCAGGAGGCGACCCAACTCTCCAAGCAACCCATAAAACTTGTTGATCTGGGCGAATTGATCTCAATGCTGTACCGCCTGAAGCTGGGGGTTAACACCTCTGCAGATAATGCAATCGACTTGCCATTTTTTGAACAATATTTGCATCCTGTGGTCACCAACCCGACCAAGTCTCTTTTGCCTTGAGTCCTCGGCGCAATTCCGCGCAATTTCTTGAAATCAAGCTCACGCCATGAGCCTCGGAAGTAGTAACCTGTTCCGACCACAACTCGAGAAGTAAACCGCCATGGACGACACGCCAATCTTCAAATGCTGGGTCTGCCACGAAGTCATCGCCAATCCGACTTGGGACCTAAGTCGAAACGTCCAGAAGTTCGGTACCGACATCTGGGAGGGCAAGGCGCGCGAAACCATCAACACCTTGCTTTCCCAGCAGATGTTTGTTTACGACAGCCAGGAATGCTGGCATCTGCACGAACCGGCGGTCGCTTCTGAACTGAAGCTCAAGACGACTTATCCGCCATCAAGCCCCTTCACGCCCTGCTGCCGATGCGGTACTGCGGTTGATCGGTCGTTGCCTCATGTCAGCTACGCGATCACGGCAATGAACTTGCAGGAGGCACCGGATGGCTGGCTCGGAGAGGTCATCGACAGCAAGGAGTTCGCCGTTCTGTGCCGGGATTGCGAAGAGCCCGATGAACCGGCTGCCGAGGCTGTTGCCGAATACGAAAACCAAACGGAGAGAACCAGCGCATGAAAACCCACCACCCACGCAAGGACCACAAAGGTCGCTTGGTTCCAATAGATCGTCCCCATCAGCCTTCAAACCTGGAAACGTGGTCTCGCGCCGATCAGCATGCCACTGTGACGCCAGACTCACCGATGCCAGCCAAGGTAGCCGGGTTGTCGATTGCATCTTGGAGCCACGTCCCGGCCAATAACGCTGGTTGGGAAGAATTGGCCCAACTTGAGGCCTTTGATGAGCCAGCCAGGAAGGTTGTACACGGCAAGCCGCCAGCCTCGGGGGCTGTGGTCGTTGAAGTTGATGACCGCGTCTGGGTTGTCTCGCCGAGCAACAGCTTTGGCGGCTACAGCAACACCTTCCCCAAGGGCAAGGTCGATGCCGGACTATCCCCGCGCGCCAACGCACTAAAGGAATGCTTTGAGGAGTCTGGCCTGCAGGTGGAACTGACCGGGTTTCTTTGCGACTCAGAACGCTCCACCAGCGTGACCCGGTATTACCTGGCTCGGCGCGTCGGCGGAAACCCGGCTGATATGGGATGGGAGAGCCAGGCGGTGCATCTTGTTCCAATAAGTCAACTCACCAAATTTGCCTCTCACACCAACGACCAAGGGATTCTTGAGGCCTTGAACACCAAACTTGCTGGCTGAGGCCAGCAGCGAACCAAAAGGACATCAATCATGTGGATATTTCTGCCAAACAGCTTCATCAGCATTGTGCAAAAGCCGGGCGACACCGATATGCTGACCGTGCGCTCCCGTATCAAGGGTGACATCGAGAACGTGTTTCCTGGTGTCAAGGTCGAGGCCAACAAGGGCACGGACTACAAGTTCCGGGCGAAGGTGCAGCGGGAAGCAGTGGCCAAGGCGCTGCATGATCAAGCGATGAGCATCAGCTACGCAAACTTTAAAGGCACGGTCAAAGACCGGAAGCGGCATGACGCCTACATGGGTGTTTGGTCGGCAATGTACAAAGCGCAAAGTTAACCAAGCCCCGGGGTGGTTTCACCATTGGTTACGAGCATGCAGTCAACGCACCAACATTCCGCTTTTATGTTTTCTCAATGTTCTGAAATTCGCCCCAGCAAATGCGACCAACAACTGGTCTATTGTTCGCCAATATTCGCTGACGTTTTCCGTACTTTTTCCGTACAGACAAGAAAAAAGGACTTGGCATTTCTGCTAAGTCCTTGATTTAATTAGTATTTTTGGTGGAGAGGATGAGGATCGAACTCACGACCTCTGCATTGCGAACGCAGCGCTCTCCCAGCTGAGCTACCCCCCCGACCATGCTCCTAGTCTAGCAATAAATCAGCGCCCACGCAAAAACAGGGTGTCGAGCTCACGCAGACTGATCTGGCGCCAGGTGGGGCGACCGTGATTGCATTGGTCAGCGCGATCCGTTTCCTCCATCTGACGCAGCAGGGCGTCCATTTCTTCAAGACTGAGGCGTCGGTTGGCGCGCACGGCGCCGTGACAGGCCATGGTGGCCAGCAACTCGTTCTGGGCACGCTGGAGTACTGTGCTGGCATCGCGCTCGGCCAACTCGGCCAGCACGCTGCGCGCCAGTTCGGTCGCATCGCCTTGTGCCAGTGTCGCGGGAATGGCACGAACCGCCAGCGTTTTTGCTGAAAAAGCAGTGATATCCAGACCCAGCCTGTGCAAGGTGTCAACGTGCGCTTCAGCCGTGGCAACTTCGGTTTCGGTGGCGGCAAAGGTTGCTGGAATCAGCAGCGGCTGGCTGCTCAGACGGGGGGTGCTGCCCTGATTGTTGAACTGGGCCTTGAGCCGCTCGTAAACGATGCGCTCATGCGCAGCATGCATATCAACAACAACCAGGCCCTGCGCGTTTTCCGCCAGGATGTAAACGCCCTGCAACTGTGCCAGCGCACGTCCCAGAGGCCAGCAAGTGACTGCTTCTTCGCCTGGCTCGGAAGCCGCCGGAGACGCGCTCCAGAGCAGTCCCAGGTCGCTCACCCGATGGCCCTGCGTGGGACCGAACGCCATGCCATTCTGCGAAATGTAAACAGGGTTGTTTGGTCTCCCGGACTCCGGCATCAGCGGCGTCGCAGCCTGGCTGGCAGGAGC
>CAITQH010000446.1 GCA_903894475.1 uncultured beta proteobacterium | reverse complement strand
ATTGAAGCCAATCAACGTGCAAAGAGATTCAAAGAATGGTTGAAATTGACTTGGCTTCTCAATCGAACAGCGCCCTACTACCAACACCATCAATCAACCACGAAGGGCAGCAAATGAATCAACTCGACATCATCTTTACCCTGATCGCCAAGAAGCATCTGGGCATTGAAACCCTCCAGACCAGAAATTCCGATCGGCTCGACTTCCACGACACAGCAGTCTGGTGCATCCGGGACGCACTGGAAGCCGCGTTCAAGGCTGGCGTCGAAGTTGGTGCCTCGATGCCAAAACCCACAGAGTCAGAAATTGCCAACACTTCCATCTAAATCACAAGCCGCGCAGAAAGCGCTTGGCTTTGACTGCGAACAGAGCGTTCATCACATCCCCTCAATCAACTATCCAAGGAAACAAATCATGGGCAACACCCAACTCACCACAACGCAAACCCAGGTCCTGCAACACGCACTCGATCACAACAGCGGACGCATCAACTGGTTCCCCGACAGCGTCAAGGGCGGCGCAAAAAAGAAGGTGCTTGACGGACTCTTCAACCGCGCACTCATCACCAGCAACGGAGCCGACTGGTTCGTTGCCGCCGAGGGCTATGACGCCCTGGGCTGCGACAGACCGGTTGCCCGCGTCATTGCACCAGACCGCGAATTGGAGGCCAGCGTGGCGCAGGCTGAGGCCACGGGGACGCAAGACGCCGTTGCCAAGGACTCGGCGCCAGCACAGCAGCCACTACCCAAACTACCCAAGACGGTGCGCACCCGCGTCGACACCAAACAGGCCATGGTGATTGCCATGCTCACACGCTCCGAAGGCGCCACCATCAAACAGATCTGCGAGGCAACCCATTGGCAGTCCCACACGACTCGGGGCACGCTCAGCGGCAATTTCAAAAAGAAGCTCGGCCTGACGATCACGTCCACCAAGGACGTCGGTGCAGAACGCATCTACCGCATCACCAACTGAGAGGAGCAGCAGCCATGAACCTCATCACGATTCTTCGGTCGCTACGCGAACAACCTCGGCCTCTGACGGTTGAGGAAGATCTTTATCTGACCCATTTGAATGAAGAGATGCAAAAGGCTGAATCCGACGGCCAGCGTTGGCGACTTCTTGAGCAGGCGGGATTGATCGAGGGCCACGATTTCAAGTTCGACGATGACCTTGTCGTGGTCTTGCAAAAGCTCTACCGAGCCACATTGAACTGATAGAAGTTCCCAGCCTCAAATATTCTTCTTGAATTGCTTGACTTCGCTGCGAAGTGAAGCGTTCATGCAGATGTCGTGATTGACGACGCGAAATTTAGGAAATCACCATGAGCACCATGACCATCACCATCGAACGCACACCCCGCACTTTGCAGTGGGGCGCACAGAACATCGCCGTCGAGGAGTTGAGTGTGCGTCTGCCCTTTGCCCGCAAGCCGGTTGACTTGAGCGAGGTTGGCGGGACCGGGCTGAACAAGGTCTTTGTAACCGAGACGCGCGAACTCACACCATCCGAATTCGATGCCTTTGCCGCCACGCTGCTGAAATCACGCGATTGGCTCAGTGGCAAGGGTGGCGGAACTCAAGACGGTTACTTCTGCATCGAAGTCACCGCACCGGGTCGCCCCTACCTCTATATCAATCCGGAAGGTTCGGACTACGGGAGGTACGTTGGAATCATTTACAGATGATCAAAAAAAGATGCAGATAGTGCTTGGCTTCTATCGGAAGAAGCGCGTTACTACGCATGTCCAAACAATCATCACCAAGGAGCCCGACATGAACACCAGCACCACCACGAACATCCCCTCAACTGAAAACGAAGCGTTTATGCAGAGTGAACTGTTATGCGGGGTTGCTCTTCCAAGTACTGTCAAGACGTCCCCATTGCCGAGGGGGAATTGAATATTTCGGTCTGACGTTGCTCCGCATAATTTACCGTCCCTCCTGGATGCCATGGTGGCATCAAAGGAGAAACGACATGACAAATACCAAGCGCGGCGTTCCGGCGGCTTGCTCTGATCCCGGCCTACTGAAACCCTTGTTGCAACGATTTGAGGAGCATCTGAGCACTCAGGGTTACGCAACCCAAGACACCTTGAGAGTGAACCTATCGGCCAGCCGCCATTTTGTTTGCTGGATGAATCAAGTGGGCATCAATCCCGGCGAGGTGAACGACACCATCATCGAACAGTTTGCTCGCCATAAGTGCCAGAGCACAGCGAGATGGTGGCACGGAGGGGTTGTACCGGCATATCTGGCCCGCATACGTCAGTTCCTTCGTTTCGTTGCAGTTGGCAGAATCGTTCGGGCAGGCGCGGCAGTCACACCACCCAAAGTCGATGCCCGCGTTGCGGAATTCCAAAGCTGGCTTCGACATCACCGTGGAATCTCTGAACGAACCATCAATCGCCATGGCCTCTTGGTCATGCGAATGATGCCTGCACTCGGCACCGATCCCGCTGACTACAACGCCCAGCGCATTCGTCAAGTCATATTGGAGGAGTCCCGGCGGTGCTCCCGGGCCTATCTCGCAATGATGAGGACTGCGCTGCGTGGATACCTCAAATTCCTGATCACGCGCGGCGAGTGCAAACCTTGGCTGGATCAGGCCGTACCGGTCTTTGCGCACTGGCGATTGTCATCGCTTCCCCGCTACCTGACCGATCCCGATATTGAGAGAGTCATCGGAGCGTGGGAAGCGAATACACCACACCGAATCCGTGACAAGGCCATCTTGCTGCTACTCGCCCGTCTTGGGCTTCGCGGCGGTGACATCCTCGCCATGCGTCTGGCCGACATTGAATGGATGCAGGGTACATTGCGAGTCAGAGGCAAAGGGCGAAAGGAGGTTCGCCTTCCACTGCCTCAGGATGCCGGCGATGCATTACTCGCGTACATCAATCAAGTCAGGCCCTTAGCTAATTCTGATCGAGTGTTCCTGAGGTTGCACGCGCCGTTTCAAACGTTTGCAAATTCAAGTGCCATTTCACAGGTCGTCCAGCGTGCTCTGGAGCGAGCAGGCATTACGGACACGCCATCGCAAGGCGCGAATCTGATGCGACATTCCGCTGCTACCAGTTTGCTACGTGCCGGAGCTAGCCTTGATGCTGTGGGATCGATGTTGCGGCACCGATCACCCAACACCACTGCTCACTACGCCAAGGTCGATGTAGTGATGCTCAGCCAGATCGCCCAGCCATGGCCGGGAGGTACATCATGTTGAGAGATGACATGAATCGCTACATCGAGTTACGGCGTAGTGCAGGCTTCAAGCTGTCTAACGAAGCAGTCATGTTGCGCTGCTTTGTTGCGCTCGCCGAGGTTCATGGCGATCTTTACATCAGAGCCGATCGTGCACTTGGGTGGGCCGTCGAAGCTGCGTCATCGGTGCAACGTGACCGACGTCTGTGCGCCATCCGGCACTTTGCGCAAGCGCTGCAGGCAGAAGATGACCGCCATCAAGTACCACCACGTGGCGCACTCGGCAATGCAAGACATAGACGACCGCCACCCTACATCTTCAGCCCGTCCGAGATCACAACATTGATCGAGGCGGCAGGTGGGTTGAAGCCTGTTGGATCGATTAGACCGAAGATGTTTGCGATGCTGTTTGGTCTGCTCGCTGCAACAGGACTGAGAATCTCAGAGGCTCTGGCATTACGCAAGCGGAACATTACCGTCGATGGCTTGATGATTCTGCAAACGAAATTCCAAAAAAGCCGGCTGGTTCCACTGCATGACACCACTCGTGCAGCACTTCAACTCTATCTTGCGGATCGAGCTCAAATAGCTGCAGCAACCGATGCACTCTTCGTCGGCATCAATGGAAAGGTGCCAGGCTACTCGGGCTTGAAGGGCGTATTTGATCGATTGATCACGGCCATGGGGCTGCAACAGGTACGTAATGGCAGCCGCCCCCATATTCATGACTTGCGGCACACGTTCGCGGTCCGCAGCCTAGAGCAGTGCAGAGGCGACCGTACGGCAGTTTCTCGTCACATGACGGCGTTGAGTACTTACCTTGGCCATACAAATGTGACTCACACGTATTGGTATTTGGAGGCGACGCCAGTTCTGCTCGGACAGATTGCTGAAGCAGCGGAACTCTTTTACACAGGAGGTGACCAATGAGCGATCTCGCCACTCACCTCAGCGCGTTCCTGCGGGTCCATCTGCCCATAGAACGTAATTCCAGCCAACACACGTGCGACGCCTACGCCTACAGCTTTCAATTGTTGGTGGGATTTGCAGTTGGCAATTGCCGATGCAAGCCATCGCAATTGGTGATCAGTCAGATCGATGCCCCGATGGTAATGGCATTTCTTGAACACATCGAAGGCAAACGTGGCAACTCCGCTCGTACCCGAAACTCGCGACTGGCGGCTATCAAATCCTTCTTCCGTTACCTAGAATGCAGAATGCCAGCCTACCTCGACCAGTCTCGGCAGGTTCATGCGATCCCGATGAAGAAGACTGATCAGACGCTGATCGACTACCTGACACGAGAAGAACTGAAGGCGCTGTTGAATGCGCCCGACCTGCGCACACAATCAGGCATTCGTGATCGCGCGATGCTACACGTGGCCTATGTCGCCGGGCTGCGAGTCACTGAGCTGGTTTCCTTACGGCTTGACCAATTCGACCCGCGCACGCCAGCGACGATTCACGTTATGGGTAAAGGGCGCCGTGAGCGAGTTCTGCCACTGTGGAAGGAAACCGTTGCTGTCATCAAGGACTGGCTGGGGATTCGCTGCAAAACAGCAGGTGATCCAGAGTTGTTCTTGAACGCCAGTGGCCGGAGTATGACCCGATCTGGGTTCGAATATATCTTGGCCAAGCATGTCGAGCATGCGACAGCGCAACAACCATCGCTTGCTGAGAAGCGGATCTCTCCGCATGTGCTGCGTCACACCTGTGCCATGCACACCTTGCAGGCGACCGGCGATGTGCGAAAAGTCTCTCTGTGGCTGGGTCACGCCAGTATGCAAAGCACAGAGATTTACCTCCGAGCAGATCCGACAGAAAAACTTGAAGCACTGGCCAGCCGCGCGCCACCCGGTTTGCAACGCGGACGCTTCCGTGCGCCAGACAAGCTCATGGCGATGCTGCAGGCCGTTGGACACTGAAATATTATGCGGAGTGGTGTTTCTACCTGCCAGCCGTAGCCGAGACAAAAACTGCCGTGGACCCCGCATAACAGTTCACTCTGCATAAAGGCTTTTATGCGGTGCACCGCATAAACTCTTGGGGCTACTGGGGCACGATGCAAGAGGATGCACCAGCAGCATGGGCGATCGCATTGCCTGCCATTGCAATGGTCACTGGCACTGAACTCGACGCTGCACGCGCGTTTCTGGACAGCCGCCATGGCCGCCACTTTGCTGACGAGGTGCGAAACCATTTGCTGCGTGGCAAGCCCCTGGCTGATGCGATCAACGCTGCAATCACCGAATGGATGGGCTGGACGATTGGACGCCAGACCAGCAAGCAGTACGGCATCCCACGCGGTCTACCCTACCTGACTGGCTTTGTGGTCCATTGCGGCATCCTCGAAGAGGCTGCACAAACGCAGCAGTGAATCAGATTGTTGGTTTTAATTCGTAGCTGGTGCTGCGCCCACCCGCTGCGGACTTCATCAGCACACCGCGATCGAGCAGATCGGTGATGTCTCGCAGCGCGGTGTCTGGTGAACACTTGGCGATCACCGCCCATTTGCTGCTGGTGAGTTTGCCTTCAAACCCGTCCAGCAGTTTGTTGAGCAATTTGATTTGGCGCTCGTTCATGGAAGTACCAACCCAGCGCCGCCAGAAATTGGCCTTGACCAGTACGGCCGAAAGCGTCTCATGCGCGCCTTGTATGGCGCGCAGCAAACAACCCAGGAACCATTCCAGCCAATCGCTTACATCGAGCGTTCCCTTTTGGGTGTGTTCCAGCATGTCGTAGTAATCCTTGCGCTCACGCTGGATCTGAGCCGACAGGCTATAGAAGCGCTGCGCTGATTGTTCAGCCCGGGCAAGCGCCATGTCGCCGACGGCCCGCGCCATCCGCCCGTTGCCATCTTCAAAAGGGTGGATGGTGACAAACCATAAGTGGGCCAGGCCAGCCTTGATGACCGGGTCGTCCTGCTGGTCAACTTCTAGCCAGAGCAGAAAGTCAGATAACTCTGCATCGAGCGAGGCAGCAGGCGGCGCCTCGTAATGCACTTTGCGCCGGTGCACGGGGCCAGAGACCACATGCATCGCACCAT
>CAITQH010000445.1 GCA_903894475.1 uncultured beta proteobacterium | reverse complement strand
TATGTCAGAGCGCGCCCGCGGCATGTTCAAGGACGACATGGAGGCCAAGGGTCCCATGCGTCTGGCCGATGTGGAGGCGGCGCAGAAGACCATCATGCGCATCGCACGCAAGCTAGCGGATGCGGGCGATCTGGTCTTGGGCGGTGGCGCCGACTATGTCTGAGGTCGCCGCACCGCGTGTCAGCAAAGTGCACGCGGCGCGTGTCTGGCAGCCGTCGGAGTTGGCTCGATCATCGGCATTGACCAAGGGCTTTGTTATGCAGTCGTGGTCGCTTACGAAAGCCAGAGCTTTCTCGATGCTGGAGGTGCCAGAGCTGTCAAGCAGCAAGGACACGGCGGCGCGGCAACTCGAAGTCTCAGGCGCAGATGCTCAGGCGCGGGTGCTCGCGCTGCCGAGCGATGAGTGCATCGAGCTGAGCGCAAAAGCCGAGCCGCAGGCGAGCCAGGAGTTGCTGGAGAGTGTTCGTGCCGAGGCTTATGCTCAGGGCGCTGCCGCGACCAGGATCAGCATGCAAGCCGAGATGGAGCAGGCGTTGCGGAGTCTGCAGGCACAGGACAAATCGCTGCTTGGAGCGCTGGAGTCGGCACTTGAGCAACTCAAACGCAGTCCGCAGCCCTTCTTTGAGCCGCTCAAGCGCCTGGCGGTCCATCTGGCTGAGCAGTTGGTACTGTCTGAACTGAGCCTCGATGGCAAGGCCATCGAGAGATTGGTGCAGCGCTGCGTCGACGAGTTGTCTTCACACGATGAATCGATGATTCTGGTCGAGCTTCATCCGACCGATCTGGCTTTGCTGGAGGCTTTGCGCCTGCGCCTGGGCCTGAACCGCAGCCAGCCACTGAAACTCAAAGCCGATGCTTCTCTGCTTCCGGGCAGTGCCCGGGCCAGTGCCAACGACGCCATCGTGCAGGACTTGATTGAGCACCGCCTGGCAGAGCTTGCCGGAGCGCTGGGTGTCGATCAGGCACGCTGGAAAGCAAATTCGGCTTTCGAGCCCGAGCAACTTGCCGCTCAGCGCGCAGCTGGTTTGGGCGTGGAGGATGCACTGCCGCGCATGACGGCGCCAGTGCCTGCTGCGCCAAGTGCTGAAGCCTCATGCTTTGAGGATGATGCCACGCCGGATGAGGAAGATGTCTGAGCTGGACTTCGCGCTGGAGGTGGAGCGCTCGGTAGCGCATTTGCGCCCGAGCGCGCCGGTACGCAGCGGCACTCTGGTCAGGCTGGTTGGCTTGCGTCTGGAGGCGCGCGGCATCATGGCGCCAATTGGGTCATGCTGCGAGGTGTTGGGGCAGTTTGGCCGGCGCATCCAGGCCGAGGTTGTGGGTTTTAGTGACAAGACGCTCTATTTGATGCCCTTTTCCGAGCCCGCTGGCATTGGGCCGGGCGCCGTGGTCCGGGTTCTGACGGAGTCTGGCCAGGCCAGTCTGGGGCCGGAGTTGCTTGGGCGAGTCATTGACGGGCGTGGCGAGCCGCTCGATGGCAAGCCAAAGCCCTTGTGCAGTACCCGGTTGGGCTTGAGCGGTCTGGCCTTGAACCCGATGGAACGCGGTCCGATTGACCGGATTCTTGATGTTGGCGTGAAGGCGATCAACGGCTTGCTGACGCTGGGTCGCGGCCAGCGGGTCGGTCTGGTAGCCGGCTCAGGCGTTGGCAAGAGCGTGTTGCTGGGCATGGTGACGCGCTTTACCAAGGCCGATGTGGTGGTGATTGGTCTGGTTGGCGAGCGCGGCCGCGAGGTGAAGGCGTTCATCACCGAGTCGCTCGGTGCGGAGGGTCTGGCCAAGTCGGTGGTGGTGGCGGCACCGGCCAATGTATCGCCGGTGTTGCGTCTGAAGGCGGCGCACCTGGCGCACGTCGTGGCGGAGTACTTTCGTGACCAGGGAAAAGATGTTTTGTTGCTGGTGGACAGTCTGACGCGGGTGGCCCATGCACAGCGAGAGATTGGTCTGGCGATTGGCGAGCCGCCGACTGCAAAGGGTTACCCGCCCTCGGTCTTTGCCTTGCTGCCAAGTTTGATTGAGCGCTGTGGGGTGGGGCGTCACGGCTACGGCTCCATTACGGCCATCTACACCGTATTGGCGGAAGGTGATGATGCCAGCGATCCGATTGTCGACATTGCACGGGCCTCGCTGGACGGGCAGGTGATGCTGTCGCGCAAGCTGGCCGACGCGGCCCATTTTCCGGCAATCGACCTGATTGGTTCGATCTCGCGCGTCATGCAGAACCTGCTCGCACCGGCCGACCTGAAAGAGGCAAACCGGTTTCGCCGCCTGTGGTCGCTGTACCAGCAGAACAGTGACCTGATTCAGGTGGGTGCCTATCAGGCAGGATCCAATCCCGAGATCGATCAAGCCATCGAGTTGCGCCAGGCGATGGACAATTTTCTGCGCCAGGACATGCATGTTGGCGTTGATGAAATGACCGCCAGGCTGGAACTCTCCCATTTGTTGCAGACATGAAATCAATGAAAGAGCTCTCATGAAAGCACGGCAATGTTGGTCCATCATGGCTGGCAAAGCGGAACGAAAGCTGGCCCAGATCCAGGCCGATACCAGGCATGCGAACAAGCTGCTGGAGACACTTGAGGCGAGCCAGCAGCGTTTGCAGGTTTTGTACGAGGAATACCGTTTGCAGGGGGCCAATGCCGCACAGTTGAGCCACGGCATGCAGGACGCGATGAATCAACGCCAGTTTATGTCGCAATTGGCCACCTTGTCGCAGCGCGTTGCGCAGGACATTGAAAGGGCCAAAACGGCTCTGGCGGGCTTGGGTCAACAACAGGCTCTGGCAGAAATCGAGCGACTCAAGATGCAGACGCTCGATGCACAGGAAGTGCTTGCCTTTGACTTGCGAGCGCGCCGGCGCGAACAACGCAGCATGGACGAGTTGGGTGTCAGTCAGTTCAATCGGATTGGTCTGGCATGAACCCCTCGGGTGGCTTGCAATGGCATTGGCGGGCTTGGCGTTCGCAGGCTCTGTGGGGACCGACTTGCGAGCAGATTTCTACCAGCCTGGAACGGTTTGAGCCGGCCTGCTCAGAGTTGTTGCTGATTGGCGCGAGTGCTGGCTGGATGATGCCATCGCGCTGGTTGCAGCGATTCTCCAAAGTGACAACCTGGGATATCGATCCGCTGGCTGCACCCTTGTTTCGCTGGCGTCACGCAGCCGCTCTGAAGGCCGGCGGCGGCGAACTGGTCTGTCGGACCGGTGACGCACTCGATTCTCTTGATCGCTTGCTGCGTTCAGAGCCGAAGGCCTGCGTATTTTTTGACAATGTACTGGGCCAGTACCGCTTCCATTGCAGCGATACGCAGCAGGCGAGTCGCAAGATCGAGCGAGTTGTGCGCAGTCTGCGCGGGCGCGAGTGGGGTGCTTTGCATGAGGCTTATTCGGGACCTGTCAGGCGCCAGCGCCGCGCCGCCAGCGTGCCAGCGATGCAGCGACGCGTGCAGGGCGGTGCCGATAGCGTTGTCGCTGATCAGGCCTGGCTTGGCCAGTTGGGCGCTACAGGAGAATGGCTGGACCACTTGACGTCCAGCGTTTTCGGCAAGGGCACGCTGGTTAGTCATATTGCCTGGCCGTTCAAACCTGATTACTGTCACTGGTTGCAGGTCGGTTGGGTTGGGCACTGAAGGAGTCTGTGTGACGATTCAACAATTCATGGGGCGCCGTCTGCTGCTGTGCTTTGCTTTGACGCTGGCGGGTTGCGGTGGCACGGTGTCAGATGGCGCTGCGTCGAGCGGCAGCAGCAATATTGCGCCAAGCCCCAGCACGGTGCTGCAGGGTGTTTACAGCGTGACCCTGCAGAACAAGGAGTTTCTCAGCGTGATCACGCCAGAGTTTGACTGGTATGCACTGTATTTTGAAAGACTGACCTCCGGTAAACCCGATATTTTTTCCGGCAAGCTGAGCCTGGGTGTGAACGGTCTGGCAACGATTGCAAGCGTGCGCGCTTTCCAGATTGCCAAGAGCGCGCTGCCTTTGACGGGTACGGCGAGCATCTCTGCGGCCACAGCGCAGGGCTATAGCGTCAGCCTGAGTGGAGTTACATCGGCATTGGGCGACTCCTTGAGTTTTTCAGCCAGCGCGCTGGCACCGACGAGCTACAACCCAAGCACGGCGGCGAGCTACGCGGACCTGCAAGGCACTCCGTCCTGGCAAGGCAGTTGGTACGACGGCGAAACCTCCAACCTGTCTTCCTTGCAGTTTTCTTCCAACGGGAGCGTCAGCAGCGTGACGTCCTTGAACTATTGTGATCTGTCGGGTCTGACGCTGGCGCCGATGTCTGGCGTCAACCTGTTCAAGGTGACGCTGAATATTCCGGTCAAGAGTCTGGGCGGCATCTGTCTTCGCAGCAAAGATCGCCTGACCGGTGTTGACCTCACTGGTGTCGCCTTTCTGTACAAATCTCCCCTGGCCGGCAAGAGTTGGCGTCTGGATCTGGTTGCCGTTGACAGCGCAGGTAGCGGAATTTCCTTCCGCGGCGATCGCTGATCATGGTGCTCGCAGTCACTGGTTTCAAACTGGCGCTCAAGTTTGCCGGCTTGCTGTCGATTTTTCAACCAAGAGGCTTGGCCGCTCCAACGCCGTGGCCGTGCAGAAAGTAAATATGAAAAGAACGCTTGCAGAAGTACTGTTGGTTCTCGCCCTGGCTGGAGCAGCTGCCTTTGGCTGGCTTAACCTGCAAAAAGGAAATCTGGCCAATAGCAACGTCACTGCGCTTGAGGGCAAAGTCAAGGCGACCGAGCATCTGCTCCAGGACTCCGTGGAAGAGGGGGAAATCACTGAGCTGGCATTGGACTTGATGAGCGAAGAACTGGTGCAACTCAGAGGCAAGGCTTTGCAGCTCGATGCAGTCAAGGCCGCGTTGGCCAATGGACCTTTGCTGCAGGACGTCGAGTTGTTTTACAAGCTGCAAAAAAGTCTGTCGGTGGAACGCCAGTTGGGCCTGGGCGCACTGCGCATGCTGACCAAGGGCGGCGATGATCCCAGTGTGACCGAGGCGTTCCAGAAGGCGCTTCAAATGGCCGACTGGAATGGTCGCAAGAACACGATTTGCGCAGCGCAGATCGGGCTCGCCGCTGCGGGTGGAAATGTCAAGGTGATGTCAGAGTGTGCGATTCAGCCTCCAAATGCGCAGGACGGGGGCAATGGTGATGGGCATCAGGCGCCTGGCGGCGGCCATGAGAATGCTCACGACAAGGGTGGGGCGAGCGCCCACGCTGGCCCGCACTGGGGCTATGAAGGTGCCATGGGGCCAGAGCGCTGGGGCAGCGAATTTCCGACCTGCGGCAAGGGTCAGTCGCAGGCGCCGTTGAACATCAAGGGGCCCTTTGTCAAAGGTCGGATCAGTGTTGCTGCAGACTACAAGGTTGGGCCGCTGCGCATGCTCAACAATGGTCATACCGTGCAGGTTAATGTGGCTGCGGGAAGCAAACTGCGCATCGACGGTGTTCCGTACGAACTCCTGCAATACCACTTTCATCGGCCAAGCGAAGAGCAGATCGATGGCAAGCCGATGGCCATGGTGATCCACTTTGTGCACAAAAGCGCGGCCGGAAAGCTCGCCGTGCTTGGGGTGTTGCTGAAAGAAGGCAATGAAAACCCGGGTATCAAGACGCTTTGGAACCACGCGCCCTCAGCAGAGGGCCCCGAGGTGGCGCCTGAGGAAGTGGTCTTCAATCCAAGCAATTTGTTGCCCAAAGAATTTGATTTCTATAGTTACGAGGGCTCGCTGACGACGCCTCCGTGTACCGAAGGTGTTCGCTTTTTCATTCTGAAGACGCCAGTCAATGTGTCACGCGAGCAGGTCATCGGCTTTCCGTTCAAGCGCAACGCCCGCCCGGTCCAGCCTCTGAACGACCGCGTCATCACTGTTGGCTGATCGGCGGATTCGTTGAGCAAGACTATTTGTAGCGAAAAAGTCGCCGGCAATTGGCCGCCTCGTCGGCCATCTTAATCTGATCGCAGTAGGCTTTTTCACCGGTCAGTTCGGCCAGGCACTGGTATTGCAAGGAGTTCTTGTCGATCTTGTTGCAATAGGATTCCTGACCCTTGGCGATGGCAAGGCAAAAATAGCGATTATTGAAATCCTTGATCTTGTAACAGTGACCGTCGTCAGCCCATGAAAGTTGTGGCAGTAACAGCAAAACAATCAGGTACTTCATATGTTTCCTTTGCACGCAGCTACGCATAGAATGAGTTAGGGGATGACCTTAGCCAGCCTTGAATATATGCCTTATTCACTCATTTGCCAATGCGTTGATCTCCCACTGACGTACCGACTGCGCAGCGCGGCGCTTGACTTGTTGAGATGCGCTCTTTTCGGCGTTTTGCTCGGAACTTCGGTCGCGGCCCATGCCGATAAGCAGGTTTCTTTGTGGCCCACCATCCCCTTCATCCGAGGCCAGGATTTATGCCAGTTTCAGGACGCCTACGGTCAAAAGCGCAGCGAACTGGCGCGCGACATGAGCAATCAGATCAAGAGTTTTCTGGAGCGTGGCGCTGAGGCCCAGGATGCAGTGGGCATTCTCCGGTCGATCGATCAATTGATCGACAAAAACCGCGCGATGGTGAATGCTGGCCAGGGCATGGATGTAACGCTGGAGGCCAGTCTGAAGGCCTCGATCGACGAAATTTATCGGCAGATCAACCCCAAACAGATCAATCTTGTTTTTTTTAACCCGGGGCCCTTGCTGGAACTCTTGCGTGATTTGCGCGACCGCAGAAGGCAGGGTTCGCTTGATCTCAAGCAGTTGTCCAGAATCTCTGGTTTTGCCTGGGGTAGTTATTCGTACGGCGCGGGTTGCAGCGGCGATATTGTGGCAACGGTTCACGTTGAAACCAGCAATGGAGATTCGGTCAGTTTTTATGCGCAGGGGCGACCCGATTGGGTGATGTCAGCCATTGCCGGCAAGATTTTTAGCCATTACCAGCGCACCCGCTTTCCTTCAGTTGTTGACATGAAAGGAAGGGCGGTGACCTTGGTCGGCGCTCCCGGGTCGCCGATTGGGAGCGCACCGACGACCAAGATTGCGCAAAAATCGTGTGAAGCCTTGGGTGCCCGATTGCCAACGCATGGGGAATACGAATTTTTGTCTATGTTGGGCGATTGGAATGGTGGGGTGGCCCT
>CAITQH010000444.1 GCA_903894475.1 uncultured beta proteobacterium | reverse complement strand
GCTGGGGCTCAGCTGCGCCCTGGCCGGCGCCTTGCTGCTGCTCTCAAGCGAGTTTGCGACGATAGCCGGTCAACCGCTGGGCAGCGCACTGGTGCTGCTGGCTGCAGCCGGTTGGGGCTATGGCACGGTGGCGCTGCGCAAGTCAAACATCCAGATGCCTACGCTGGCCATCACTTTCTGGATGATCAGCATGACGACCGTGGTGATGGCCGCTGGGGCGATCGCGTTCGAAAGTTCCTTGTGGCGCTGGCCCAATGCGGTGGAATGGGGCGCCATTGTCTTCAACGCCGTCATCGTGTTCGGCTTTGCCCATGTTGTCTGGTTTCGACTGGCGCGCACGCTGCCGCCGATTGCGTCGAGCCTGTCGATCATGATGATTCCTATCGTCGGCGTGTTTTCAGGGGCCTGGATTCTGGGCGAAACACCGCATTGGCAAGACTACGCAGCCATGCTGCTGATTCTGGCGGCGATGAGCACGGTGCTCTTGAAGCCCGGCGTCAAAGCCCCTGAGTAGGTCTTGCCGCCCTCACTGCGGCAAGCGGACGCGGGCGATCTCTGCGAAGTAGCGCGCCCCAACGGACAGGACACTGTCATTGAAGTCATACCCGGCGTTATGCAGTGGTACTGCACCCGCGCTGTTGCCGTCGCCATTGCCCAGAAAGACAAAAGCACCCGGAACGACCTTCAGGAAGGCACCAAAGTCTTCCGAGACCATCATGGGCGCCACTTCAGCTTCGACATGCTCCTTTCCCACGACCGCAGTTGCTGCTTGCAAGGCGACTTCAACACAGTCGGGCCAGTTGACGGTGGGCGCAAATTCGTGGGTGTACTCGACCTCGCAGGCGGCGCCATGGGCAGCACAAATCCCGGTGCAGATCTCGCGCATGCGCCGCTCCAGCAGCGCTTGAATTTCCGGCGTGTAGCTGCGCGTGTCGCCTTTGATGGTGACGTGGCTTGGCAGGGCATTGCGAAGGCCGTCGGTAGTGAACTCCGTGCAGGAAAGCACGGCAGACTGACCGGGGTCGACCGAGCGCGAAACAATGCTTTGAAGCGCCACCACGATTTGGGCGCCAATCAGCAGCGGGTCGATCGCCATGTGCGGCCTTGCCGCATGGCCGCCGCGCCCGGTAATCCGGATCACGAAGTTGTCTTCGCTGGCCATGATGCCACCACTGCGCATGGCAATCTGGCCCGCCGGCATGCCGGGCATATTGTGGACGCCATAGATCTCGTCCACCGGAAAGCGCTCAAACAGGCCATCCTTCATCATGGCGATGGCACCCCTGCCATGCTCCTCGGCCGGCTGAAAAATAAGGCGGACGGTGCCGTTGAAGTCGCGCCTTTCAAGCAGCAACCGAGCAGCGCCAAGCAGCATCGTCATGTGGCCATCGTGTCCACAGGCGTGCATGCAACCAGGGGTTTGGGATTGGTGGGGGCGGCCCTCCGCGGTTTCGGTGATGGCCAGGGCGTCCATGTCTGAGCGCAGACCGATGACGCCCTTGCCATCTCCGTGCGTCAGACTGGCAACGACGCCAGTTCCGCCAATGCCCCGGTGCACTTGCAGGCCCATCGCGCCCAGGATTGTGGCGATGTAATCGGAGGTCTTCTTTTCATTGAACCCGGTCTCCGGGTTGCGGTGCAGGTGGTGTCGCCACCGGGTCAGTTGTTCGTCAAATTCGCTAGTGATCACTGGATTGCCTCGGCCTTTTTGTGCAGCGGTCATTATCCCGTGCGCAGATGCGCCGTGCATCGTCAGCCCTTGCGCTAAAGTCGAGGTCAATGACAAGATCCGGGAGTCTGACTTGACCACGTCCACCAAAGTTCTGCCCAGCAGTGCCTACGAATCGCTGACAGGCGGCAACTACCGCGCCAGTGTGTTGACGCGCGGCCCCTGGCACCCGGAGCACCAGCACGCCGGCCCGCCGATCGCCCTGGTGTGCCGCGCCATCGAGCAGGCTGCCGCTGGACATGGCTTGACCCACATCGCACGTCTTACTGCCAACCTGCTGCGTCCGGTGCCCATCGGCGAACTCGTGATCGAGATTGCGACCGATTACGCCGGTCGCAACGCCGGGCATTTTTCAGCGCGCCTGCTGGCAGGAGCGAAAGAGGTTGCGCGATTCACCGCGCTGGCCCAGCGTGAGAACGAGTTGCCAATTCCCGAGGGCCTGCCCGGTCACCCGCTGCCGATGGCGCCAAAAACACCGGAAGAATCGACGCCCTGCAACTTCCCCTTTGCCGGCAAGCATGTGGGCTATGCTGATCTGGTTGAAACCCGCATCTCGCATGGCCGCATGTTCAAAGGCCCGAGCGCCATCTGGTTCCGCTTGCGCCATCCCCTGTTGGACCAGGAGTTGCCAAGCGAGTACCAGCGCGTTGCCGTGGCGGCGGATTCGGGCAACGGCATCAGCGCGATTCTCGACTTTGAGCGCTACAGCTTTGTCAATTCAGACCTGAGCGTCCATCTGCTGCGCAGGCCGCAAGGCGAATGGATCTGCCTTGATGCACGCACCCAGCTCGGTCCGAACGGCACGGGACTCGCTGAGTCAACGCTCTACGATGTTCACGGCCTCATCGGCCGTGCCCTGCAGAGCCTGTCAGTGAGTCAGCGCAAATGATTCTTGAACCAACAACGGGCGGCGGCGAGGTCCCAACCGCCCCAGCCGCAGCTCTTGAAAAACACCGGTCCGTCGGTCGGGCGAATGGCCTTTTGCCAAGCGGTGGTTTGACCCACTAGATCGGCCAGCGTGGGCAAGGCACTGACATCGATGCCGGCTTGCAGCAAGTCACCGGCTTCGTGGTCGGCGTCACGGCTGTCCACTACCAGCGTGCCGGTGCGCTCCAGCTGCTGGCAGACCTCAGCCGACCACTCCACCATGCGGGGCGTGAAGGCGCCGACCGCAGCAACAAAAGCATCGTTGCGCGGACGGGAAGTCAGCACCACCTGTTGTGCTGGCGTTGTACTCACCACCAGGGAGCAGTTGGCTAGTTCAGCATTCGGATCGTCCACGCGCCGTGCCTGAAGGCCCAGCGCTCTGGCGTGCTTCACCAAAGCATCGGCGCTGGCCGGGTTACCTGAAGCCACCCAAACCTCCTGCACGCCAAGACCTGTGTGAAATGCTTCCAGATGTGCCTTGCCTTGGACGCCTGCGCCAATGATCAGCAGTGGGCCGTCCCGGCGTGCTGCCAGCTTTTGTGCCGCCAGCAAGGAAACCGCTGCTGTGCGCCGGGCCGTGACGGTGGGGCCGTCGAGCAAGGTGATGCGCTGACCGGTCTGCACATCAAACACCACGATGTCGCCCTGGATGGTGGGCAAACCGCGCTGGGCATTGCCCGGGATGAAACTGATGAGCTTGGTGATCGCCACGCAGGCATCGGCTGCCGGCATCACAAACAGACTGCCACCGCCGTGCAAGGACTGCACGATGCGTGGCGGGACATTCACGCTCGGGTCTTGCAGCAGGGCTTCGATTTCTCCGGCCAGCAGGTGGTAGGGCAGCGCATCGGCGGTTTGCTGTGGGCTGAGGATGGCGTGAACAGTGGAGCTCATCGCATGAGTTTAAGACTGCGAATCATCCCTCAAGCCTGACAAGAAATTGATCAGGTATTTCGCTGCGTACAGGATCAGGATGGTTCCCAGAAAATCTCCCAGGGTCGTGACCGCTGTGCTGCTGATGAAATTGTCAGTACGGCCACGAAACGTGAGCCACAACTGGTGAATCGTTGCGCTGAGCACAGCAAATATTCCCGCCGTTTTGAACAATTGGTCAGCCGTCAGGTTCTTCAAGCTTATATCCAGGGCGAACCTGTCGACGCATATCTTTCTTGCCAGCAGGGGAGTCAATCCTGAAATCAGCCCGGCAACGACCAAAGTAACTGCGTCGCCGTTGGGATAGTGAAGCAGGTTCGTCGCTATCGACGCAAACACGATACCAAGTGCGCCCCACACTCCAAACACCAGAACGAACCCAAGTCTCAGACCGCTGGGCAAATAGATCCAGTCTGCATTGGCCGAGAAAGAAAAACTTGAAAAAAGGAGGGCGTTGAGTTCAAACAGTGCGACGTAAGCAGCGCCTGTAAGGACGACGATCGCTGGCTTGCTTCCTATATTCATTCAATCGTGCGTCTGTGGTGAAGATGTTCTTCACACTTCCAAGGAAGTATGCCGACGTAATCAAGACGCGGCCGTGGCAAGGGCAAATTAACCATGCCCGTCAGTCGAGAATGGTGTGTTCGGCTTAACCCAAGGCCTGTGTCAAACACTTGTCCATCTGGGCGAGGTACTTGGTGAACAACTTGGTGCCGATTATGTATTTGATGCGGTTGTCAAATTCGTCTTCTGCAAGGGAGATAAATCCCTTGGCGCGCAACGTCTTTAGTCGCCGATGGACGCTGCTCGGTGAAACATTGGGCAGCATTCCCATTGCCTGAAGAACGCTGATCTTGTTGCCGGTGCTCCATTCCTGAGCCAGTGCATTCAGCGTCTGGACCTCAGTTGCATCCATCTCGGGGTAACTCGGCAGCTGACGGACAGTGTTGACGAGCTGAAGAAACTTCAAGTAAGGCATCGTTAATCGATTTCCTGCGTTGGTAAGAATGAACGAGCGATGATACGACTGAGCTCGAGTGAGCGCAATACTTACTGAAGCACCCCCAAAATAAGCATAAGCACCCATAGGTCGTCACACCCGGTTTTGTCCGCGGCCCTCGCAGAACGATAGTCCAGGGCGTGACAAGCCAGCATCCTGGACGTGCTATCGATCATGTCCTTGCCCCTGCGGCGCAGCGAGCATGCGCTGGCGGCGTGCTGCCTCTTCGGAGCGAGCGTCGTCGATCTCGCGCAGGACGCTGCCCAAATCCACCGCTACAGTTCCTCGATCAAAATGACCACTGAGAACCAAATCGGTGGTAAGAACACCCGTCTGATAAAGGCTCCAGATTTCAGAGCCATAGTCAGTGCTCAGCAATTCCGGTGCAAACTTGCCAAAGAAGTCACGCAGGTTGGCGACATCGCGCAACAACATTCGTTGTGCATGGTTGTTGCCCGCTGCGTCCACGGCTTGCGGCAAGTCGATGATCACGGGGCCATCCCCAGCCATCAGAATGTTGAATTCCGACAGGTCACCGTGGATCAAGCCGGCGCACAACATGCGCACTACCTCGGTAATCAAGGTGGCATGGTGGGCTATTGCCTGTTCTGAGGTAAAGGCGAGATCGTTCAGGCGTGGGGCCGCGTCGCCCTGTGCATCCACCACCAGTTCCATCAGCAGAACGCCATCATGGAAGTTGAAGGGCTGCGGTACACGCACGCCTGCCCCAGCCAAACGGTAGAGGGCGTCGACCTCGGCACTTTGCCAAGCAGCCTCCTGCGCCTGGCGGCCAAATTTGCTTCCCTTTGCCATGGCACGGGCTTGCCGCGTATTCTTGACTTTGCGGTTTTCGGTGTAGTCCACCGCCTGTCGAAAGCTGCGTTGTGTGGCTTCCTTGTAGATCTTGGCGCAGCGCGTTTCGTCGCCGCATCGCACCACATAGATTGTGGCCTCTTTGCCACTCATGAGCTGGCGAACGACCGTATCGATCAGGCCCTCGTCAATGAGGGATTGCAATCTGCGTGGTGCTTTCATGGGTGTCTCCGGCGACCAGAGAAATGCCAGATCGCCAGGACCAGAGCCGTGATCTGAATCAGACTTCCTGCAAAGAGCGGGAGTCCCAGGCGAAGGTCACCCGCTGGCGCATCGGATACCAGTGCCAGCAAGCCAGCCCCTGCCAAAGGCGCCAGTACCGCCACCATGCTGTTGAGCGATGAAACCGCCCCCAGTGTTCGTCCCTGGATGCTGGCATGGGCTGCGCCCGACACAATGCTTTGCAAGGTGGAACTGGTTGCGGCCGACGGCATGTTCAACACGATGATGACAAATACCATCCAACTCTGTGGCACCAACCCGAATGCGCAGAAGGCCACGGCCGAGGTAGCCAGTCCGATGATGGCCAGCCTTTGGGGAGAAATGCGCTTCAACACATGTTTGAGCAAGACGCCTTGCATCAGCACGTTGACACCGCCAACCGCCATGAGTGACAAACCGGTTTCATGCGGTCCCCAGCCAAACTTGAAGGTCGTAAAAAGAACCCAGGTCGAATGCAGCATGAACTGCGCCAGGTTGCTCAAGGCGATGACGGCAACCAATGGGC
Organism: uncultured beta proteobacterium; assembly: GCA_903894475.1. GTDB lineage: Bacteria > Pseudomonadota > Gammaproteobacteria > Burkholderiales > Burkholderiaceae_C > Rhodoferax. The sequence goes on along the minus strand of CAITQH010000444.1, from coordinate 3,584 downwards.
CGACGCCACGCAGGTCGAACAGTCCGCGCAAGGCGGACACAGGGTTGGCCCTGCGCCAGTCAAACGATGTTCGCCTTTGCCTCGGCAGGCTTTCCGGCAACACAAAATAGCCATAGATCCAGTTGATGACAGCCATCGTTCCGGAAGCAACAAACGGCAGGCGCAGGTCAATATTGCCCAAAACTCCACCCAAAGCCGGACCCAGGATGAAACCCACGCCCATCATGGCACCGAGCAGGCCAAAGCGCCTGGCACGGTCCTCGGGCGGCGTGATGTCAGCGACGTAGGCATTGGCCACGGCAATATTGGCCTGCATCGCACCGCCAATGAGTCGCACCCAGACCAGCATCCACAGACTGGTGGCCGCAGCGGTCATGAAGAAGTTGAAGGCGAGCCCCGAAAACCCGATCAGTAAAACGGGGCGGCGGCCAAAGCGGTCGGACAGTGCTCCGAGGATCGGTGAGCCAAAGAAGTTGGCTATTCCGAAAGAAAACGAAACCGCACCAAACCAGAACGCCTGGTCGGCTTTGGACTGGGTAAACAGCCCGACCAGATGCGGCAGCACAGGAATCATCAGGCCGATCGACATCATGTCGATCAGTACGGCGACCATGATGAAACGCATTGCAGCCTGCCGTTCTACGTGCGCTGCGGCAGGGGCGAGCTTTTCAATCACCGGATGCCTTGTCGCTCGCTTGCGGCTGGTGATGCGTCCGGTGGAAGTGCTGATAGTCGATGTGGATGCCGCCGTCGATGGGGTCAGGATACATCACGTCGTCAAACTGATGTCCCCATAATATTTCTTCGTGGCTATAGCTCTCGCGCACTTGAACCTCCTGCGCAATGCTCTCGTCAAAACCTACGATGCGAACCAAGAAGATCAACTCCTTCGCGGCCATGTCCTGCGCTGAAAGCCCATACAGTGGACTGTCTGGCGTGATGGTGTGCATGATGGACCACGTTAACAGGAACATCGGTTGATCACTGCGTGCCAGTTCCAAATCGTAGATGCGGCGCATCTTCTGGCCTTCCAGCGACACCTCTTGAATCAATACATGCATTCTGGCTGTGGCATTGGCAATCAAGTTGAGCCGCGCATTAGCGGCTCGCAACATGAGTGTGGGTTGGCCGTTGAAGTTGCTGATGACGAGGTTGTTGGAAAACAGGATCCGCGACTTGGGTTTTGAAAATCTGGCAAAAATGAGGCCTGTCAACACAGCGACGCTGGCCATGCCGACAAATACCTCAACCGTCGCTATGCCATGGCTGTACAGGCTTTGCGGATGCATGTCGCCGTAACCCACGGTCGCCAAGGTCTCGACGCTAAAGAAAAAGTAGCCCAAAAAGTTTTGCGGTGCAAGATTGGCAATTCCGCTTGGCTCCAGCATGTAAAGCAGTGCAAACAGGATATTGAGCGCGATGAATCCAAGCGCAGCTGACGCAAAAAATCTCTGCCACGGTGTCGTCAGGCATAAATGATAGAGATCCTGGAACAGATCGCTCTCGTAACTGTGCGCCGTGATCTTTCGCCCCTCAAGTTTGTGGGTGCGCGTTTTAGGCTTGCTGTGCTTGACGGATCGGCTCATGAGTGAGAAATTTATGGAGTGCTAGGGTTCAACGCAGTGTAGGCAACTCACAAGTCTGGCACATAGCGTCGCTCCATGTCCTCCTTCGACTCCAATGGAAATTGGATGCCAGTCTGTTCGCTGATCATTTGTCCGGCCGTTGGCAAGCTAGCGCGGGCGATCTTTGCGGACGCGGACCACAGCCTTGAGCGCAAGAAGGCTTTCGCACAGTGCAAGTAAGCTGCGCCTACCACAACCCGGATTACCGTAGTGGGTGCCCGGCGCTCCGTCGTGCATGCAGCGATATCAGCGGGTGTCGTTGACAGCACAGCTTTGCCGTTGACGCGCAGCGTTTCATCGAAGCCTGGAATGAGAAACAAAAGCCCGACCTTTCCTGTTGCAAGGATGTTCTCCAGCGAGTCAAGTCGGTTGTTCCCCGGCGCATCAGGAATCAATAGTTCACCACTGGCTGTGACTCTCACAAACCCAGGAGCACCGCCTCGTGGCGATGCATCAAGATTGAATGCTGCGTCTGAAGTTGAGAGTACGACAAATGGCGATAGTGCGATGAAGTTCCTGCAGTGCGCGTCGAGTGACGAAATCTGCTTTCTCACAGCACGATCTTGAGGAGGCTTGTAATAAGCCCGGAGTTCGTCAATTGAGCGCAGTTGCATGGGCGAGGCACCACAGGTTATTTTTGAGGTGCGTATCGTAATGTATCCAGCAAAATCGGGGTGGCAATCCGGTCGGTCAGCCCTTAATGTTCTTTGCATTGTCGAGTTTCAAGGTCGACAACTCACTTCAGTTTTACGCGCGGTCTCCTGCATTGCGCAAGCCATTGGCATTGACTACCCAAGGTTTACATAAACTTCATCAGATTTCGCAAGTAGGGGCATACACTGAAATCAGGCAGGGTGAACCTGCTACGTTTGATGGACCTATCGAAGGAGAAACTTAGAACCTATCCGTAAATAATGTTGACATTCAACTTCACCTTGCGAAACGCGATGATGGCTGCGGCGATGTGGTTGAGCGCGACAAAGCTGCGCTCAAGCTTCTCATATCGCACCAGTAGCTTGCGAAAGCGGTTGAACCAGCTATGGCAAACCTCGACCACCCAGCGCCGCGCCTTCTTGGTTGGATTGCGCTTCTTGGCATCCGCTTCCGTGCGACGGCCAACAACGTGAGGAATGTAGCCGTGCGACTCGATGATCTCCAACGCTCGTTTTCCTCGATATCCGGCATCGGCGCACAGATGCTTGCTGCGCCGCTGGCTCGGAGTCTTGCGCTTGACCATGATGGCCTGCAGCACCTGGTCAAGCTGCGTCACGTCATGCTCATTGGCCCCGGTCACGACGAGCGACAACGGGACGCCACGGCCGTCGACCAGCAAGTGTCTCTTGCTCCCCTTTTTTTCCCCGGTCAGTCGGGTTGCGCCCCACAGCCTCTTGCGCCAGGGGCGCTTTGAACATGGCCCCATCAATACTTTGCCATCGCCACGCGATACCCTCCATCTGGTCATATTCGGCCAGTCCGGCTTGCCAGATCGCCTCGAATACCCCGGCGGCCTCCCATTCCAGAAAGCGCTTGTGGATCGCACTGGCACTGCCGAATCGCTCTTTGGGCAGTGCCTTCCATTGGCAGCCTGTGCGCAAGACGTACACGACCGCCTCGAATACCTGTCGCGCTGGCTTGGGCGGTCGCCCGGCGCCGGCCTTGCGCATGTACTCCTTCGTCGCGGGACGCTCACGCACCGGGATCAATGATTCGATGCGCTCCCAAAAATCGTCAGTCACCACCCACGATTCAATTCGCTTGCGTGTCGCCATGCGTTCGCTCCAAAGCCGCGTGAAGTACGGCTTGGAACGGTATTCTACTATTTACGGATAGGTTCTTATGAACGGAGCTTTGAAGAAGACCCTGATTGCAGCTACTTTGGTGTGCGCGGGTTCGGTTGCAATGATCGCGCTTGCCCAGTCACCCAACCCAGGCGGGCCTCCGGAAGCATTCGGCATGCCT
>CAITQH010000443.1 GCA_903894475.1 uncultured beta proteobacterium | reverse complement strand
TGACGCGCTTGCGCTTGCCAAACAGCCATTTAAAATTGAAGTCTCAAAACCAGAAAACCGGGGCAACGCCGTCCAGTTGCATCAACCAGAGTACAGCTTAAATTAACCGTTAAACTGTCTAGCCTCTGGGGTCCACTTTAAACATCATGGCTTCCTGATCGCTGAAGCCTGGTCCTGCGGTACCTCGGTACATGACCATAAAAAAGGATTGACCGGTCGCTTCTTCATCCAGACACATGCCCATCACGTGTCGTATGCCGTAGCGCTCAGCAAACTCGGTCAACACGGGGACAGACTTGATTCGATCGTCGTCAATCAATACCCGCTTGACCTGCCCCAGGCATTGCATCATCTCTTGCACGAAAGGGTCGATGCTGGCGATGCGTCGCCAGTCCTTGACCAGGCTCTCAGGCAAACCAATAAAGTCGGCCTGCAGAATGTCGAACGCTTTGCCGGATTTTGTTTCGAAGGCAAGACCCCACCAAACGCTTTGACAACCGATTGTTTTAACGGCCAGCCTGGCCCCATGAAGCAGAAATTCTGCAACCGGCAGATCCCTGGCCAAACGCCCGAGACTGAGCAGGCAATTGCTCAATAATTCAATGGCGTCGAGATCGTTGGTGGCTTTCATCTCTTTGGTGGCCAGTCACATGGGTCGGCCGATCTTAATCCAGCCTTCTGTTTTTCCGAGGGCCAGTCGATAGCGAGCACAGTTAAACGGCTCAAGAACCTGCAACTCTCTGCGTAAAACTTGCTGGAAAGAATTCTGGTCTGCCGCGGGAAGGGAAAGGGCTGCGACAGCCTGCGCTACAGTGGCCCCCTCATTCACAACCTGGCGGATAGCGTGGCTTAAATGTTCACGGTATTGGGCCCTAAATGGGTCAGGCGCGCCCATCGACTCAAGAATTACTTTGTACTTTGCAATTGAACGCCGGTATGTCGATTCAAACAGCTCGGCAGCCATCGTTACGTCCAGGCGTTCATAGACGCCCATTACCGAAAGGGCATAGTCTTCCCGATCGACATCAAGAAATGAGAGCGGGGCGCAGTTAGACAGCATGAGCGGAAGATTTGCACAAAGCCGGCTTGTCCGTTTGTTCCCGTCTTCAAAGGGTTGGAGGTAGGCAATATTGAGCCAAAGGAAAAACGCCGCCTCAACTGAATTCTTGACAGTCCGAGCCTTCACAACAATGATTCCAAGCATCTCTTCCAGCAGGGTTGGAATCTGTGTTGGCAGGTAAACCGAGCCCGCAATATTGACGACTGTTTTGCGAATCGCTCCGATTGAATCGGGATTGTCGAGTAGTCCCTGCATCAACAAACTCTGGATGTTACGCAGCACTGGAACCGTCATCCCATACTCGGGTACAGCGTCGACCATGAACTCAATCGCCTCTTTGTGGTTCAACAGCATAGAGGCATCTTCGTCATCGTTGGCAGAGCGTCCCCTGGCAAACAACTCCCGCGTGTCAAGCAAACTTTTGCGGTTGCCCTCCAGGCGTGAGGAATGCCAGGACAAGTCAATTAGAAGCTGCTCCAGCACCTTGCGGGCATAGGTGCTGGCTGGCTGCTGCCCGCGGGCTCGGCCCGCTGTGAACAATGCATCCGCCACGTGCTTTGGCAATAGCGAGGATTGATTCGGAAGGTAGTCGTCGACAAATTGGCGCTGGTATGAAACTGGAGTCCGATTTCCGATGGGCGCCGCTAGCTGGGCGCGCAGTTCGAGTGCTTTGGCGCTCCAAGGCAGTGACAAGCTCGCGTTTAAGTTGTCTGCGGTCTGAATCGTCTCGGGTAGGGCAACGATGTGTGCAATGGGTGCTGCAATTCGGTAGCCCGTCGCCGGACCTGCTCCGCCTTGCAGGATCAAGCCTTTGGATAGCATCGCGGCCAGGCGACGGTTGACGGTTGAGCGCTTTGCGCTGACTTGTTCTGTGATGTCGGCGGCCCGCGCCAGCCCGAGTCCCGCGCTGGCGCGTGAGCTCAGGAAGGCAAGAATGTCTGAGGTAATTTGCTTTTCGGCCATTGTTACCCTCTCACTACCCTCTCAAAATATGTGTGAATTTGCCGCATTCTGTCACTTACCTTCTGATTAATCAATTTTCTGACATAGTAAACTTGATTATGACAGAGTAAGTCGAGTTTTTGGGAGAGTAAAAGTGGTTTGCAGAGTCTTCCGGGTGATGCCGATACCGTCTGCATTTGCAGACCCCTCATTAGCAGGGCTGTTGGTGCGCCCTTGCCTGCAGTAACTTCGCCCCTGCGATTCTCCCTTTTAACAAGACTTCAAAGGCCACGCCATGAGCACTCCAGAGAC
>CAITQH010000442.1 GCA_903894475.1 uncultured beta proteobacterium | reverse complement strand
GGGGTCAAGAGCGTGGCTGCCAGATCGGCCTTGGCCAGCGCGATGCCGCCTGCAGCCTGGCCGGCGCCGCCACCGCGAATGCTGTTGTACAGGTTGTAGCTCGGGTCGTCGTAAGTCACTACCGTGTTGGCGTAGTCGTTGCCACCGTACAGAAACACGCACACCAGTGCCTTGTAATCGGTCGCATCAAAGGCCGCAGCCTCGCCCATGGCAGCCAGGTTCAGTGCCAGCGGCAAGGCAGTGCCGCTGAGTGCGAGTTGGCCAGAGCGCTTCAGGAAGGCGCGGCGCGTGTGGAGTTGGCGTTTTAGCAGATGCATTATTTTTGGACCAGATAATCCGCCGAAGCCATCACCAGCAGGACGGCAGCATAGACACGGTTGCGCTGGGCGGCAACGGTGCTGGCGGACGTCAGTGCAGTGGCGTTGAGTGCATTCACGATCAGTGTCTGGTTGACCGATGACAACTGTCCGGCGCACAGCAGCAGGTTCAGGCGGCGCACCAGCGCGACGGCGTCGCTCACCAGGGCCAGCTCAGCCGTGTAGGCCGCATTGATGTCACCTGAATTCAGGCCGCTGGAGACCAGCGTCATCATGTAGTTCAGGTAGCCACCGACCGAGCTCTCGCTGACACCCTGAAATTCCGGCGCCACCGCACCGGCACTTAAGGCTGTGGCTGGCGGCACGTAGCCGGGTCGAAAGAAATTGAACACCGACGGCGAGCGCAGCGGGCTTTGCCCGAGTTGCGTTGCTGCGTTGCTCAGGTCGCCGATCTTCCAGTCGCCACTGATGGAAGTAACACCAAAGCTGCGCGCCCATTGCACCAGGCGCAGCATCGGTTCGCGCAGCTTGCCGTACTCAAGCTGCGTCAAGCCGGCCGATGAGCGCGCTTCCTCGTCCAGCAAAATGGCTTTGAAGACGCTTGACAGGTCGCCGCGCACGCCAGCACCGTTGTTGCCAAAGACCGCGGCCACGCGCGCCACATAGGCTGGCGTCGGGTTGCTGGTGGTCAGACGCTGGATCATTTGTCTGCAGAAGAAAGGCCCGGTGTTGGGGTGGTTAAACAAGGTGTCCAACGCGGTCTTGAGTGCCGCCGCGGCGGTCGCGTTAGCGGCGATCGTTGTACCCAAAAAGGTGACGGCCAGCGTGGAGTGGTTGCTGGCCGTCAGCGCCATAGGCAAACGCGCGAAGGCGGCGCTGCTGACGGTGCGGCTGCCGCCACCGGTCTGCGGTATCACGGTGTTGACGTTCTGACTCTGGTCGAAGTCATACCCGGTAAAAACGCGTGCCAGATTGCTGACGTCGCTCGCACCATAGGTGTCCTGCTTGTTGCCCGCCGCGTCAAGCTTGGGTGTGCCGTCGGCGTTGAGTTGAACCAGCCCGATGGTGAACAACTGCATCACCTCGCGCGCGTAGTTCTCGTCGGGTTGGCGCCCAGACGCATCCTCTTTTTTGTTGCCCTTGGTGCTGAGGTAATAGCCCATTGCCGGATGCAGCGTCACCGCCTCAAGCAGGTTGCGAAAGTTTCCGGCAGCATGCGCCACCAGCGTGTCCCAGTATTGCGCGCCGGCGTGCGCACGCCAGGTGAAACTGAGCCCCGAGAGCGATACCACAAAATACTCCGACAGGGCGAGCGCCAGCCGCTTGCGCACAGCGTCACTGGCCGTGATCAACTGGTTCCACATCATGTAGTCGGCCTGGTAGGTGCTGTCGTAATAATTGGAACGACTGAGCACATCGCCGTAGCCGCGACTGTCGAGCCAGTCCCAACCGGTCTGGCCCAGCGGCAGCGCCAACTGACGCTCCAGCCAGACGGCATAACCCAGCGTCCGTACCGAGGCCATGTCAGCGTCGCTTGCAGAGAACTGCGCCTGCAACAAAAAACGCGCAGCCTCTTCATCGCTGGCAGATGTGCTTACGCTCGGCCCGGGCGTTACAGCAGCACCCGACGTCGAGCCACCGCCACACGCAGCGAACGTGGCCGAAGTCAGAGCCGTCCCGACCCACGCCGCGGTGGGTAGACTTGATCGATCAGGAAAAGTTTCGGGGGAGGCGTCAAGCACGGGCGACTCCATCATGGGCGCTTCTGTCATGGCAAGGGGTTTAGAGAGGCAAGGGCTCCGAGTCTAAGCGGCCCCACGCATTCCCGCTGGCGCCCTTGCAAACTGTTACCCGCGCATCGAAGCAGCAGATATCCAAATCGGCAGCTCTCAACCAAAGTCTTGAATATTGACCCTGCACTCATATCAACAAACTTTAGTAAGTCTGCTCATTTTGAAGCTTTGGTGTCGAATACTCAAAATCAGATTTCGCAATTTGAGGAGGGTAAACATGGCATTGACTTCGTCCGGACTTACGAGCGGGGGCATCACCAGCCACTACCGGTTTCAATACGACGACTCACTGTCCGCACCGGTTAACCCGGG
>CAITQH010000441.1 GCA_903894475.1 uncultured beta proteobacterium | reverse complement strand
GCAAAGCGGCATGGTGTTGACCATTGAACCCGGCATTTACGTGCGTGCTGCAGAAGGCGTGCCCGAGCAGTTTCACAACATTGGCATCCGCATCGAGGACGATGCCATCGTGACTGCCACTGGATGCGAACTGATCAGCCGTGGGGTGCCGGTCGCGGTGTCGGAGATTGAGGCCTTGATGCGCGGGTGAGCGCGATCTTGAATTCGCAGATGCATTTCAATCAGCCGCCATTACCGGATAATGCAAATCGACGTTACATGATCGGAGACTGCCATGGGACTTGCCGCACCTCAATCCACCTTCAGCGCAACCGACTACCTGGCCTGGGAGGCCGAACAACCCGCGCGCCATGAATTTCTGGATGGCGAGGTATTCGCCATGGCTGGGGCTGAAGACCGGCATGTGACAGTGACCATGAATACCGCATTCGCCCTGCGCCAGCATCTCAGCGGTGGCCCTTGCCGAACCTATATGAGCGACATGCGTCTGCATGTGGCTGATGCCAACAGTTATTTCTACCCAGACATTTTAGTGACCTGTAGCGCGCTCGATGCGGCGAGCAGCATGGTCAAATCCGAGCCAAAACTGATCATCGAAGTGCTTTCGCCCAGCACCGCCGCCTACGACCGTGGTCAGAAGTTCAGCCACTACCGAAGTCTGCCAAGCTTGGAGGAATATGTGCTGATCGACCTTGCTTCCCGCACCGCTGACGCATATCGCAAGGGCCCGGATGGTTTGTGGGTGCTGCATCCATTTGCCAAGGGCGACACAGTGAATCTGGCCAGTGTGGCACTGGACATTGCACCAGCGCAGTTGTTTGCAGAAGTCCCTGAGAAGTCGAGTGCTGATGCGGGGGCGATCTAAACGTCATGATTTTATTTAACGTCATCAAGAATATCCTGGGGCGCAAAGAAGCTCAGCAATCACCTGTGGTACTTGGTGATGACGCAACCCCGCGCGTTCTCAACGTGGGGGGTGGCAACAAGGAAATCCCCATTTCACCGTGGTACCAAAACTGGTCCCATCTGCTGTTGGATATAGACCCTTTGACCGGTGCAGATGTCGTATTGGACGCGCGCCAGCTCACGACGCTGCCAGACGGTTTGTTTGACGCGATCTATTGCTCTCACAACCTTGAACACTATTATCAGCACGACGTTTCCAAGGTTCTCGCAGGCTTCCTTCATGTCTTGAAACCTGACGGGTTTGCCGAAATCCATGTGCCAGACATGCTACTGGTGATGCAGCATTGCGTTGAGAATGGGGGCGACATCCACGGCATTTTGTATGAGTCTGCCGGAGGGCCCATATCTGTCCACGACGTCATGTATGGATGGGGAAAACAGATAGCTGCCAGCGGCGTCGATTTTTATGCCCACAAGACCGGATTTACGCCGAATTCTTTGCGCGAAGTGCTGCTCGCGACGGGTTTTGCTGAGGTTTGGATCAATGCTTCAACAGGTGGTTTTGCCATTGGAGCGCTGGCGTTCAAGCAGGCTTCAACGGCGGCGCAACGTCTGCTCCTGCGCATGCCCAACTGAACTCAGGACATCGCCGTCTTTCAATTGATCAACGCAACAATAGGAATTTATATGCCGTTTAGATGGTTTGACGCAAAAGCCGCGAATGAATTCGGTACTGAGCTGGCGACGTTTTTTATGGCGAGAATGCCGGTGGACACGCAAAAAACCGAAAAGAAATTCGCTGTAAAAACCAGTGAACTCTTAGACAAACTGAGCCTCAGAGTAAATCAGTTCAAAGCTTCCAATCAATTGAACTTCTATACGAAGGCCAAGTTAGCCAATAGTTTCAAATGGACGCTGAAGGACGCTGGTTACGAAGCCAAATATGTTGATGATTTGACCGAGTGGCTGGTCAAGCAGATTTGAGCAGCCGGCGTCGAGTGTCTTCCTTATGAAAAACTGGTTTAGTCGACTTCTGCGCGGCCATGAGTCCGGCGTCTCGCCAATTCCGGAGAAGCCGACAGGTGCACCCTATTCGGTAGCTGACAGCGTAGCGCACAGGCGCTGTGGTAATCAATTATTGGATCAGGGCGATTTGCGCCAGGCGATCGCTTGTTACCAGAAGGCGGTTGCTTCAGACCCTGATTCTGTCGATGCGCATACCAGTCTGGGATTCGCGCTCAAGGAAGTCGGCGAGCTTGCGGCAGCCCAGACGGCGTTACAGCGGGCGGTTGAATTGCAGCCTGACAGTTTCGATTCGCGCTACCTGCTGGGGCAGACTTGCATGGACTCGCGGCAGTATGAAAGAGCTGCGGAGAATCTTGAAAAGGCACTTGCCTTGCAACCCACTTTTGAGCCGGCCTACGGTGAGTTGTGCCACGCTTTGTTTCAAGCCAAGGCTATCGACAGAGCACGTGACATCATCGGAAATGGAATTCAGCGTTTTCCGGAAAATGCGTTGTTTCATTTTTTTCTTGGCAACCTTCAATCGTTCAGCGAAGATTGGCCGAAGGCCATGGATTCATATAATGCGGCGCTGGCATTAAGCCCGAACCTCGTACAAGGGCATACCAATCTGGCGGCAGTTTTCCGAGCAACCGCAAATCTTGAAGCAGCTGATCGGCAGGCGCAGTGCGCATTGGCAATCGACCCAGCGTCACCGGATGTACACGCTTGTGTGGCCGCCAATCTGGATGCGAAAGGAAGCTTCGCGGAGGCACTGGCGAGTTACGAAACAGCACTTCGCATAAACGCTGACCATGCCAGTTCGCACCGCGGTAAGGGAAAAGTTCTGCTAAAGGTGGGGCGACTGGACGAAGCAGTTGAGAGTTTCAACCGTGCCATTGCAATCGAGCCAGATTCTGCCGAAACGTATAGGGATCTGGGTTTGGTCTACCTGGAATTTGGAAGATACAGAGAGGCTGAGCAAAGCAGTCGAAAGGCTCTGTCGCTCAAATCGCATTACCCGAGTGCCGAAAACAATCTTGGCATGGCGCTCCTGTCCCTTGGAAAAATGTATGAGGCGGAGAAATGCTACAGGAATGTTCTGTCAACCGATCCTCGTTCCGCTATTTACCTCAGCAATCTTGGCGGCGCCCAACTTGCCCAAGGTCGATTGTCTGAGGCAGCGGAGAGTCTCCGGCAGGCAACGCAGATCAACCCAAATTTCTTGACCGCGCACGCCAATCTGCTGTCTTGTATGAGCGTTGATCCGACGGTTTCGGGGCAAGATTATCTTGCTCAGGCCCGCGATTTTGGCAAGCGATTGGAAGCTGTGGTCGGTCCTGCATACAACGGGTGGTTGGTCAACATGGATGATCGAAGCGGGCGACCGCTGAGAGTTGGCATGGTTTCGGGACGGCTTTGCAATAATCCGGTTGGATATTTCCTGGAGAGTGTGCTTGCAAATATCGATCCGCGCAGGGTGGAGTTGGTCGCCTACGCGACCAGTGCCAGAGAAGACGAACTGACCCTTCGGATCCGACGGCATTTTGTTCAATGGGAGAATGTTGTTGGAATGGAGGCAAACAGGGCAGCCGAAAGAATCCGCACTGATCGGATCGACATACTGGTCGACCTGAATGGTTGCACGGAGGGCAATCTGTTACCTGTGTTTGCGCTAAAGCCTGCGCCTGTCCAGGTCAGCTGGCTCGGGTACTGGGCGAGTACTGGCCTGCCGCAGATGGACTATGTCATTGCCGATAAGGCAAGTCTTCCGGACAGCGATAAGGACTTATTCAGCGAGGCCATCTGCTACATGCCGGAGACGCGATTTTGTTTTTCAGTTCCTCCATTTGAAGTACCTATTGTTCCGTTGCCAGCACTGCGCAATGGTTTTGTGACTTTTGGCTGTTTTCAGACTCTGACCAAAATCAATGATCGTGTGCTGAAGTTGTGGGGACAGGTCATGCTGGCGCTGCCGGATTCGAAATTGCGTCTGGCTTTCAATCAGATTACTGACACGACATTTCAGCGACTATTTGGCCAACGCCTGCTTGAAGCCGGAATTGATCGAGCCAGAGTGACTCTGGTTGGACCTGTAACTCGTCCAGAGTACATGGCGAGTTACGGGGAGATCGATCTGATTCTCGATACTTTCCCATATACCGGCGGAACAACGACATGCGAAGCGCTATGGATGGGAGTGCCGACACTCACGCTCAATGGCGGTTCGATGATCGCCAGACAAGGCGCTGCAATGCTCGCTTGTGTCGGGCTTGATGCGTGGATTGCGGTGGATGAGGCCGATTATGTTGCCAAAGCGATCAAGCATGCCGCAGATTCCGAGGGTTTAGCAAAGTTGAGAACCACCTTGCGCGAGCGCTCGTTGGAGTCTGCTCTCTTCGATGCTGCCCGATTCGCGCGCAACCTGGAGCAGGCGTTTACTCAGATCTGGCTGCAGAAGATGGAATTGGCCATGGCACCGCTGCAAGCTCAGGATGCTTCCACGATTGATCAGCCCAGAATACTCTGACCGCATCACACTGGGGCGCGGAATCGACTCGGCACATTGTTTCCAGCCATTGCTTTGCCTCGACGGCCTGACCGTTGAGCGCCAACGCCAAGGCAAGCTTGCGTATCGTTGCGGCACCAGGATAGGTCTTCGCGATCCTGGTCATCCAGTCCAGATCACCAGCGCTCATACCGCTCCTTGGTTCAAAGCGGGCCAGGCGAATGAATTCACTCAACTGTGTGATGAGGATGACATCTGGTGGTTTCCCGGGGCTTGCGAACTTGATTCGAGCCTGTTCAAAGCGAAGCTGTTGAAAGCTGGTTTCTATCCGCAGGTAATCGCGGATGATCATTGCCAGCAGAAGAACCGAGGTCCCCCAAAGCAGTATCACGAGCCAGCGACCGGTGAACAGGATAGGTCGAGCGCCAAGTCGCACATTCAGGGCTCCCACAATCAGGCCGACTGGGAGCAAGAAGTAGGCGTAGTGCAGCGGAAGTTCCAGCATGGCGTGATTGCCGACGACCAGCAGAAACAGTACTAGGACTGCATCTTCTGTACTATTCAAGGCTCGGATTCGATGCCAGAACCACCGCGCTAGGCAAATTGACACCAACACGCCGGCTGGAATTCCGCACCACAAAATCAAATCAAGAAAAAGGTTGTGCGACTGAGCAAATGGAAGTCCGGGTGATGGATGGCTCAGCGCCGCAGTCAGATGGGCCAAGCTGACCTGATTCCAACCGTAGCCAAGCCATGGGCGTTGCGAGGCGGCATCAAGGAATATCAACCAGATGGCGGGTCGCAACTCCGCGGTCATTCGGCTCACATCACTCGTCACAGCTGCCCCCCCCCCAAGAAGGAGTACCTTGCCAAGCCAGCCCAGTGAACTGGCGCAGACAAAGAAGTAGATCCCAAGCCCGGTGACCATCCACGGCCATCGCGGATCGAGCCATAGACGGCGCCAGTACCAAACAGCAGTAATCAGGATAGCGATTGCAATCCACGCGGTTCGGGACTCAGTCAAAGCCAAGCCGAATAATAGATAGAGTGCAATCAAGATGGCTGTTCTGCCCCCAATATGGCGGCGCAGCAGAGCCCATCCAGCGGCTAGGAGACCCCATAACAAAAAGGTTGCCAATTGATTCGGTTGGCCAAAATTTGCAAACGGGCGACCCAGGCCATCGGCCATGGACCATGCGTCAAGCACCTGCAGATCCAACCACTGGTGCAACTGCAGACCTACCGACAAAATTGCACTAGTGCCAATTGCCAGAAACAAGCCATCTGCGAGTTGGCCTGGGCTGGAGGCTTCCCATTTAGCGCCCGTGTGAACGGCCAGCAACAGGCCAAGCAAATAGGCGCTGCTGATCCAGGCAGTGCCGGGTAACAGCACCAGACCAAGGCCATACTGCAGACCGGGAATCAGTGCCAATGCTGCAATTGTCAGCGTCATGCCGTGCCATGCCACCTGTCCTCTTGAGCGCAGAATAACTGCCGCAGCGCCGAGGGCCAGTGTAGCCGCCACCCAGGCGTCGATATGAAAGCTTGACCAGGGAGGGTAGTGATTGGGCAGCAACCAACCTGCGGCTAGAGCCAACGCCCAATTGACGAGCCAAAAGGGCGTCATGATTTGTTTGGTGGTTGCCGGCATTGCCTCAATCAATCAATTCGAAGGAATGCAGCCGATCTTCCGAAAAAATAAGGGCCCCGTACGGGGCCCTTATTCCTTGCGCAGGATCGACTTCTAAACGTCGATATTACTGGCAGCTAGCTGGCCGGTACTTGGCTAGGATGGTGCCACTGCAAACCCAGGTGACCTGGCCCGAAGCGTAGGTTCCGGTCATGGTAATCGTGCTGCCAGTGATGGCTGCGTCACCTGCAGCGGTGGCAGTGATCAAACCAGAGGATGTGGCGGTTGAGGTATAGGCTACAGCACTCACATATTTTGAAACTTGCGAGTTAACTGTCACGGATGCGGTAGCGGGCATGCCACTGTTGGTGGCAGCAGCTTCGCTAACTGTTGTCTTGCCTGAGGAGGCCGCAAGAATCACTTCGGACACCTTGGCGCGCGTAGTGTAATCCTGATAAGCCGGCAAAGCCACCGCGGCCAAAATACCAATGATCGCAACGACGATCATCAATTCGATCAGGGTGAAACCCTTTTGCAGAGAACGCTTCATGTAAAACTCCTTATAGTGACAACAAAACCAACGACTGGTAAATCACTTACGCAGATTCTGTGCCAGGCTCATCCGGTATCGAAATCGCCGATTTTTCCGCCAAAGTCAGGGAAAAACAAGAAAGATAGAGGCCGACAGGCCAGAAATTGTCCAAACAATGACAATTTTGTCAGGTCATTTTTGTCATTACTTGATGCAGACCGATCGGACCATCTTGATGTCGGTCAGGCCCATCATGATTTTTTCCATGCCGTCCATCTTCAATGTGCGCATGCCGCCCTCCACCGCCGCCGCAAAAATGGCAGCCACGCGGGCGCGCTCCTGAATCAAGCGCTTGATGTCTTCGGAGGCGATCAATAGCTCGTGCAGGCCGATGCGGCCTTTGTAACCGGTCAGGTTGCATTTATCGCAGCCTACGTGGCGGTAAAACCTGATTTGACCGTCCTGTGCGTAGGATTTTTGCCAGCTGTCAATCAATTTCCTGGTTTCGCCCACGTAATCGCTGGTCCAAGCCGCGGAGTGACTCAGTTCTTCGGCATATTCAGCCGCGAAATGCTGCAATTCCTGTTCGTTGGGTACATAGGATTCCTTGCAATCGCAGAGCTTCTTGGCCAGGCGCTGCGCCAGAATGCCAAGCAAGGCATCGGCAAAGTTGAAGGGGTCCATTCCCATGTCGAGCAGCCGCGTGATGGATTCGGGTGCCGAATTGGTATGCAGTGTCGAGAACACCAGGTGTCCGGTCAGTGAGGCCTCGACACCCATGGCGACGGTCTCCTTGTCGCGTGACTCGCCGACCATGATGATGTCGGGATCGGCCCGCAGGAAGGCGCGCATGACGAGCGCGAAATCAATGCCGGCTTTGCGGTTGATCTGCACCTGACGCAAACCCTTTTGCGTGATTTCTACCGGGTCCTCGGCCGTCCAGATCTTGGTATCGGGCGTGTTCAGGTGCTTCAGTATGGAATGCAAGGTGGTGGTCTTGCCGGAGCCGGTTGGGCCGCAGACGTAGAACAGGCCGTAAGGCTTTTCAATGGTCCGGATCACCCTGTCCTTGTTGTGCGGAGTCAGCCCCAGCTTGTCCAGTGGAATCGGCTCGCCGGCAGCCAGGATGCGCATCACCACATCCTCGACGCCGCCAGCGGAGGGAATGGTGGCGACGCGCAGTTCGATGTCCAGCGGACCATATTTCTTGAACTTGATCTTGCCGTCCTGCGGTTTGCGACGCTCAGAAATGTCGAGGTCGCACATGATCTTCAGCCGGGTCACCATGGCCTGGCGGAAATGTGCAGGCACCTCGATATAGGGTTGCAGCGTGCCATCAATCCGAAAGCGAATGCCGGTCTTGAGCTTGCCGGGCATGGGCTCAATGTGGATGTCGGAAACTTTTTGCTGGTAGGCGTCAATGATGACCTTGTTGACGAACTTGACCAGTTCGTTGTCCGCGGCCGCGGATTCCAGTGAATCATCGTTGCTGCCGTCATCGAGTGCACCAACGTCCATGTCGGCCAGCAAGTCGTTGATCGTGCCGCCTTCAAAACCACCACTGAATATCTGCCCCAGTGTTTGGGCAAACTCGGTTTGGGTGCTAACCCGGTAAGCGAAGCGATTGATGCGCGGAAAAACCTGCGGCACAACACGGGCGTTGCGTACTGCCTCGGGGTCGGTGCACATGATGACCAGGCCCTCGGGAGATTCCTCCAGAGGAATCCAGCCCTGTTCTTCAAGAAACTCCCGTTTCAGGGAGCCGTGCAGCGCTTCGGAGCGAATGCGTGTGGCGTTCAGCGCTTCGTACGGAACGCCGAAAAACTTCGCCAGTGAAGGCCCGATTTGGGCTGGTTGAACCTTGTAATGCTCTATCAGCATCTGCTCGACCGGCTGGCCTTCGTTGCGCGCGGCTTGCAGGCACTGCGCCAATTCGTCTGCGGTCATGACGCCGTCGGACACCAGACCATCGAATTTGGTGGCCTTTCGCCGCAAAGTTTCGGCGGCCTTTTGCACGCGTTGCCGGATCGCGATGGCAAGTGTCTTGCAGAGCTGGGAAACCCCCTCGACTTCAAGCTCGCTGAAGGACTGATTGCTCTTGTTGTTGATGATCTGCAACACACCATGCAGCGTGTCGCCTTCAAGAATCGGGGCTGCCAGCATCTGGCGCGTTCTATAGCCCGAGCGTTTGTCAACCTCCTTCAGAAAGGTCAGCGCCGGGTGGATTCTCTTGAGTGCCTGGTCGTCATAAACGTCGGCAAGATTGATCAGTTGCTTGCTGACGGCTGCGTAACCGGCGATGCTCTGCGGTGTGATCGGCAGCTTGAGCTCGCGGCTGCTTTTCAGACCGGTCTTGATTTTCGAGACAATGGCACTGCGGTCTTCGTTGACGGCGTAGAGCGTGAGTCGATCAGCATTGAACAGCCGGCATATATCCTGGCTCGCCTCCAACATGATCTGTTCGAGATTTTCGGTCTCGTGAATGCGCGCTGTCACCTGCTGCAGCTGCTTGTAGAAAAGCGCCTCAAACTGAATGCCACTGCGCTCGGGCACGCTTGCAAGGGCTGCCGGTTGTGTCACTTCATTCATAAGGTGAACTCCTGACGCAAGTGCAATTGGCCAATGTTGTGTAGAAGGTCAGTCAGGTTTCAACAAACTGCATCTGCGTCCCTGCCAATTCAATCAGGTCACCATTCTTCAGTGGGACGGGTTCGGAACCGAACGGCCTGCCATTGAGCGCGGGGCTGCCACCGCCCTCCACGTGGATCACGAAACCGCGTTGTTGACGCGTGATGACGGCGACCGCAATACCAGGTTTGCCGATCGTGGTGACTGCCTTGGTCAGCGGCACCTGCCGGCCGGCAGCCGCTCCCGAGAGCACCTTGATGGCGGCTTGCGGAACATTGCTCGCGTCGTCGGCCAGGCCAGCGGGAGCAGACTTCGGTGCCGCGTCGTCGACAGCATCGCCGATGAATTTGATCTTGTACTTGCCAACCTCCACCGTGTCGCCGTTTCGCAGCAATTGCTTCTTGGCAGCTTTGCCGTTGACATAGGTGCCGTTGGTGCTGTTAAGGTCTTCCAGATAGACCTCGCTTCCGGAGAGCTGCAGCACGGCGTGCTCGCCACTGATGGCGAGATTGTCAATCACGATATCGTTATAGGGTCGCCGACCCAGGCTTGTCCGCTCCTTGGTCAACTGAACTTCCTTGATCACAACGCCGTCGATCGAAACAATCATTTTCGGCATGACTGACTCCTGTTATTTAACCTGACTGTGGATGCTCTCATGAATTCAATGTTTTCCCAGCCATCTTGACATCAAGCCGCTCTTTTCACGCCCACTGACTGCTTGCATCAGCAGCACAGTGATGTTATCGCGTCCACCATTCTTGTTTGCCAACGCAACCAATTCATCCGCTATTTGCGTCAAATGCGAGGCACTTTTCAAAATTCCGGCGATAGCAGCATCGTCGATCATGTCGGACAAACCATCCGTGCACATCAAATAGATATCACCCATCTCGACGTGCAATTCATTGACCTCCAGCAGCACTTCATCTTCTACCCCCATGGCTCTGGTTACCAGATTTCTCAACGGCGACAGCGCCGCTTGCGCTGGTGTCAGCATGCCAGCATCCATTTGCTCCTGCAGCAGGGAATGATCTTTGGTGACCTGCAGTAGCTGGTCGCCGCGCAATCGATAGCAGCGGGAATCTCCGACGTGTCCCAAGAACAGCTTCCCCCGGTGGAAGACACCTACCACGAGCGTGGTCCCCATCCCGGAATATTCCGGATTTGTTCGTGCTGCCTTGTAGATCGAACGATTGGCATTGTCAACAGAAGTCTCCAGGGCATGCCTGACTTCGCGGCTGCTGGCGTGCTCGCCCGCCTTCGACAGCCAGTGCGTCAATTCAGTCTTGATATGCGAGGTTGCCATGCTGCTGGCAACTTCACCGGCGTTATAGCCCCCCATGCCATCAGCCAGAACGCCCAGACCCGTGGCCTCATCAAAAGTTACTGAATCTTCATTGTTGCTACGGGAGCGACCGGGATGGGTGAGCGAACAAAACATGTAATTCATTGTGTGTCCAACGCTATTTCCGGGTGGCTTGCAAGGTGTTGGCGGATGCGTTCATCAGTTGTTCGATGTCGACTCCATGCCATGGCGCTTTTGGAGCAAGTGCCCCAGGCCCAGCACCAAGCCGGCACCGGCAGCTGCAGCAAGGTAGTGCGCCCAAGGGTAACCCACCAAAAAACTCTTCAGAGCCACGTCACTTACGATGGTTTCCCCACCGACCCAACCGATCAGTGCCGCGCCGAGCGTCACGATGATGGGAAAGCGCTCCATCAGTTTGATCATCAGGGTGCTGCCAAAAACCACCAGCGGGATGCTGATGGCCAGACCCAGTATCAGTAACAACATGCTACCTTTAGCCGCTGCTGCTACGCCAATGACGTTGTCCAGACTCATTACCAGGTCCGCAATCAGGATGGTACGGACCGCCGCCATGAGACTGCCGTGTTCTTTGACACGACCATCCTCGTCCTCCTCTTCGCTGAGCAATTGAATGCCAATCCAGAGCAACAACAGACCGCCGACGATTTGCAAGAACGACAATTCCAGCAGCTTGGCTGCTACCACCGTCAGCGCAATGCGCAAGACTACAGCGGCACTGGAACCCCAAAAAACGGCCTTTCGCTGCTGAGCAGGCGGCAAGGACCGAGCCGCCAGGGCAATCACGACCGCGTTGTCGCCCGACAGAATGATATTGATCCAGACAATCTTGAGCAGACCAATCCAGAAGTCAACGCTTTGCAGCCATTCCATCTGGGTTCTCCTGTGTTGCTAATGGAAGAAGCGCCCAAAACACGGTGTCTGGAGCGCTTCTTGTTGATCGGAAGTGTAACGGTCTCTTGACCGCCCATCGTTCCCCCGAGGAACCTACAGCAGAGCTTTCAGCAATTTTGCCATTTCGGAAGGATCTCGCGTGACCTTGAAGCCACACTCTTCCATCACCGCCAGCTTGGCTTCGGCCGTATCCGCGCCGCCGGAAATCAGGGCGCCGGCGTGTCCCATGCGTTTGCCTGCAGGTGCCGTGACGCCAGCGATAAAGCCGACGATGGGTTTCTTCATGTTCGCCTTGCACCAGCGCGCTGCGTCGGCTTCGTCCGGACCACCGATTTCGCCAATCATGATGACGGCATCGGTATCAGGATCGTCATTGAAGGCCCGCATGATGTCAATGTGTTTGAGGCCATTGATGGGGTCGCCGCCAATGCCGACGGCGGTGGACTGACCCAGACCAATTTCGGTCAATTGCGCTACGGCTTCATAGGTCAAAGTGCCTGAACGGCTGACTACACCGATCCGGCCTTTGCGGTGAATGTGACCCGGCATGATGCCGATTTTGATTTCATCTGGCGTGATGATTCCCGGGCAGTTGGGTCCCAGCAGCAGTGTCTTTTTGCCACCAGCGGCTTCTCTGGCCCGCATCTTGTTGCAGACTTCAAGCATGTCACGCACCGGAATGCCTTCGGTGATGCAGATCGCCAGATCGAGATTGGCTTCGACCGCTTCCCAGATCGCTGCCGCGGCGCCAGCGGGTGGCACATAGATCACCGATACGGTGGCGCCAGTTGCTTGCGCTGCTTCCCTGACCGATGCGTAAATCGGTATGTTGAAAATCGATTCGCCGGCCTTTTTGGGGTTGACGCCGGCAACAAAACAATTCTTCCCGTTGGCGTATTCCTGGCACTTCTCGGTGTGGAATTGGCCGGTCTTTCCAGTGATGCCCTGGGTGATGACTTTGGTGTCTTTATTGATGAGGATGGACATGATTGACTTCCAAGGTTTATGACTGAAGAGCGGCAATCACTTTTTGCGCCGCATCGGCCATGGTGTCGGCGCTGATGATGGGCAGACCGGAATCGGCCAGGATTTTCTTGCCCAGTTCCTCGTTGGTTCCCTTCATGCGCACCACCAGAGGCACATTCAGATTGGTTGCCTTGCATGCGGCAACCACGCCGGTGGCGATGGTGTCGCATTTCATGATGCCGCCGAAAATGTTGACCAAAATCGCCTTGACCTTGTCGTTCTTGAGCATGATCTTGAAAGCTTCGGTGACTTTCTCGGGTGTAGCGCCGCCACCCACGTCGAGGAAGTTGGCCGGTTCCCCGCCAAACAACTTGATGGTGTCCATGGCCGCCATCGCCAGGCCTGCGCCGTTGACCAGGCAGCCGATGTTGCCGTCCAGACTGATGTAGGCCAGATCAAACTTGCTGGCTTCGACTTCGGCTGGATCCTCTTCGTCGAGGTCCCGGTAGGCGACGATTTCAGGATGCCGGTACAGCGCGTTGGAATCAAAGTTGAACTTGGCGTCCAGCGCCTTGATGTTGCCGTTGCCTTCAAGAATCAGAGGATTGATTTCAACCAGTGAAGCGTCGGTGTCCATGTACACCTTGTAGAGCTTCTGCAGCACGTCCACACACTGGGCCGTGGAAGCCGCAGGAACACCCATGCCGTTGGCCAATTCTGTGGCCTGCGCGGTGGTCAGACCGGTGGCTGGATCGACGAAAGCCTTGATGATCTTCTCGGGCGTGGCGTGCGCCACTTCTTCAATGTTCATGCCGCCTTCGGAGGATGCCATCAAGGCAACACGCTGGCTGGCGCGGTCAGTAACTGCCGAAACGTAATATTCTTTCTTGATGTCAGCGCCGTCTTCAATCAGCAGGCGTCGCACTTTCTGACCCTGCGCTCCGGTCTGGTGCGTCACCAGTTGCATGCCCAGAATTTCGCCCGCCAGTTTCTTGACTTCATCGATGGAGCGCGCCAGCTTGACGCCGCCGCCCTTGCCGCGGCCCCCGGCGTGGATCTGCGCCTTGACGACCCAGACCGGGCCGCCCAGTTTCTGCGCGGCTTCTACCGCTTCCTGGACCGTGAATGCAGCAATGCCGCGCGGCACCGGCACACCAAATTGGCGCAAGATTTCCTTGCCTTGGTATTCGTGAATCTTCATAAAATTTCCTAATCAGTTGGGGACAGAACTGAAGGTCTTCCCCACGACAAAACTTGGATGCTCTGCAGCGGGCGCTGGACAACGCAGTGCCAGACTGTATCATGCTGCAATGCACCAAACTTTAGTCAGTCTTACACGGTATCACCAGACATATTGATCGGAAGCAAGGCAATGCAAAAGATATTTATCGATGGTGAAGCTGGCACCACCGGACTTCAAATACGGGATCGTCTGCGTGACGTGCCCGGCATTGAAGTGGTCAGCATCGCTCCGGCGCTGCGAAAGGACCCGCTTGCCAAGCGCGACTTGATGGCTCAGATGGATTTGGTGGTGCTTTGTCTGCATGACCAGGCTGCTGTTGAGTCGGTTGCGATGATCGATGAGACAGCACGCTCCAGTGGCCAGCCGGGTCCGAAGATCATCGATGCATCGACGGCTCACCGCACCGCGCCTGGCTGGGTCTACGGTTTTGCCGAACTGACTGCGGGACATGATCAGGAGGTGGCGCAGGCGCGGCGCGTTGCCAACCCCGGTTGCTACGCGACCGGCGCCATCGCGCTGCTTCGTCCGCTGGTGGACGCCGGTCTGATTCCCAGAGATTTCCCTTTGATCTTGCCTGCGGTGAGTGGCTATTCGGGGGGTGGACGCAGCATGATCGAGGCCTACGAAAGAAACGAGGCACCGGCGTTCGAGTTGTACGCACTGGGCTTGAAACACAAGCACCTGCCGGAAATAGTGAAGTACAGCGGCTTGCGGCGGCGGCCTGTCTTCGTGCCAAGCGTCGCCAATTTCAGACAGGGCATGCTGGTGCAGGTGCCCTTGCATCTGGACCTGCTGCCGGGGCAACCGAGCGCGCAGGATCTGCGCGACGTGCTGAGTCGACATTATGCCGGGAGCGAATGGGTGAGCGTCAAAGCGGTGACGCCTGACGGCAAACTCGACGCGGTTGCCTTGGCCGGCAGCAACAGGATGGAACTTCAGGTCTTTGCCAATCAGGGTGCCGACGATGGGTTCAGCCACGCTGTGCTGGTGGCCCGGCTTGATAATCTGGGTAAGGGAGCCAGCGGTGCCGCGGTGCAGAATCTCAAGCTGATGCTGGGCCTTTGACAATTTTGCGGATTGCCTCGGCGCTGAAGCCGCGCGCCGCCAAAAAGCGAATTTGCCGCGCAGTTTCCAGATGGCTGTTTGGCGGCGAGCCGAACTTTTTTTGCCAGACCGCCAGGGCTCGTTCGTGCTCACTGAGTTGCAGTTGCGACATCGCCTGGGCAACTGCCTGCGGATCCAGTCCCTTGCCTTGCAACTCATGTTTGACGCGTGCCGTGCCGAGCTTGGCTGCGCGCCGATGCAGCACGGATTCGATCACCCGCTGCTCGCTGATGAAGCCCTTGGCCTGCAGTTCGTCCAGGACGCACTTCAGCGTGCCGGGTTCCTCTTCGAATCCTGCAAGCTTGCGCTCGAGTTCCGCGCGGGAGTGCTCGCGAGCACTGAGCAGCCGCAGGGCGCGGCCTTTCAGTGAGAGCTGGACCTGCGACATAGGCCTTATGCCTTGCTGATTGCCTCGGCCTTCTTGCCTGGCCCTTTGACTTTTGCATCTGGCTCTGTCAACGAGGGCAACAAGGGGATGCCGAGCGACAGGCGCACCTTGTTTTCAATTTCCTGCGACAGCTCCGGGTTTTCGCGCAGAAACTCTCTGGCGTTGTCGCGTCCCTGGCCGATCTTTTCACCGTTGTAGGCGTACCAGGCGCCGGACTTGTCCAGAATGTTGGCGTTCACACCCATGTCGATGATTTCGCCGTGGCGGCTGATGCCTTCGCCAAACAAAATATCGAATTCGGCCGTCTTGAACGGTGGCGCCACCTTGTTCTTGACGACCTTGACCTTGGTTTCATTGCCGATCGCATCGTCGCCCTTCTTGATGGTCCCGGTGCGCCGGATGTCCAGACGCACAGATGCGTAGAACTTGAGCGCATTGCCGCCGGTAGTGGTTTCCGGAGAACCAAACATGACGCCGATTTTCATGCGGATCTGGTTGATGAAGATCACCATGCAGTTGGTCTTCTTGATGTGGGCTGTGAGCTTGCGCAGGGCCTGGCTCATCAACCTGGCCTGCAGACCGGGCAAGGAGTCACCCATTTCGCCTTCAAGCTCGGCTTTTGGAGTCAGCGCTGCGACCGAATCCACCACAATCAGGTCCACAGCACCGGAGCGCACCAGACTGTCCACGATTTCCAGCGCCTGCTCGCCGGTATCGGGCTGACTGATCAGCAGGTCTTGCAGATTGACACCCAGGTTTTGCGCGTACTGGATGTCCAGCGCGTGCTCGGCGTCAATGAATGCGCACTGACCACCGACTTTTTGCATCTCCGCAATGACTTGCAGGGTCAGCGTCGTCTTGCCGGAGGATTCCGGGCCGTAGATTTCGACCACCCGACCGCGTGGCAGGCCACCGACCCCCAAAGCGATGTCCAGGCCGAGTGAGCCGGTCGAAACCACCTGGATGTCTTCAATCACCTCACCCTCACCCAGGCGCATGATGGTGCCCTTGCCAAACTGTTTTTCGATTTGGGCCAGCGCCACCTGCAGGGCTTTTGCTTTTTCGCTGTTGGCGGGGCTTGGGGCTTTGACGGATGCGTCCATAAAGTACTCCTTGAATGGCAACGGGTTGATTTTGGCTCGGATCAGAGCACCTTCTGTTTTTAACAACAGGCTGGATGCTTGAACAGTAGTCTAATCCAATTATTGAAAACGGCAAGCGATATTTTTAGTCAATTTGATTTACTATATGGACGATGCTGGAACCAAGCGAAATTATCCGCAAGCCAGGCTGGCGCCAGGCCCATCTGGGGCACTGGATGAGCCTGGCTCTGCAACGCTTCGACGCTCGAGTCCTTTTCCTGATGTCGCGCAACGAGGGCGTTCCTCTGGCGCTGTCAAACTTGGCGGCCCGGGGTGGCCTGAGCGCGTCCCACGTCCACATTACGCGCCATTTGGCGCTGGAGGGGTCGCGCCTGACGGAACTGGCCCAGCGTGCCGGTGTGAGCAAGCAGGCGATGGGAAAACTGGTGGAGCAGTGCGAAGCCTGGGGCCTGGTTGGCAGAATGCCCGATCCCCGTGATGCGCGCGCGCAACGCATTGTGTTCACTCCGGTTGGACTGGCCTGGCTGCAGGCTTTTGGTGAAGCCGTCGCGCAGGCGCAGGACGAACTCAAGGCAGCCGTTGGGGCGGAGATTGCAATGGTGATGGCGATCGGTCTGGAGGCCTATGCAGCGTAAATTTCTCAAATCTTTCGCGAAAATTACTGGAAGAGGAGCGGAAGCCTAGAATTGGCTGCACAAAAAGATGCCGACCTCCGGTTTTCACCTACATAGGAGACAGACATGCGAATTCTTATTGCAGAAGACGACCAGGTGCTGGCTGATGGTCTGCTGCGGACACTGCGCAGTTCAGGTGCCGCTGTCGATCACGTGGCCAGTGGTAGCGAAGCCGATGCAGCACTGATGACCAACACCGAATTCGACCTGCTGATTCTGGATCTGGGTATACCCAAGATGCACGGCCTGGAGGTCTTGAAGAAACTGCGAGCTCGTGGCTCATCCTTGCCAGTGCTGATTCTGACCGCCGCCGACAGTGTCGAAGAGCGCGTCAAGGGCCTGGACTATGGTGCCGACGACTACATGGCAAAACCATTCAGTCTGCAGGAACTGGAGGCAAGAGTGCGCGCCTTGGGTCGGCGCGGCATGGGTACGGCCAGCAGCATGATCAAGCACGGCCCGCTGATCTACGACCAGTCAGGCCGGGTTGCCACGATTGATGGTGCCATGGTAGAGCTGTCAGCCCGGGAACTCGGCTTGCTCGAAGTGCTGCTGCAACGCGCGGGTCGCCTGGTCAGCAAGGACCAGTTGGTCGAACGACTTTGCGAGTGGGGCGAAGAAGTCAGCAATAACGCGATCGAGGTGTACATCCATCGGTTGCGCAAGAAGATCGAAAAGGGCCCGATCCGAATTGCCACCGTTCGCGGGCTGGGGTATTGCCTCGAAAAGATTCCGAACTGATCAACCAGCGATTTCGTTGCCGACTGCACCTTGAACATCTTTCATCAGGAGCAGCGCTCGCTGTTCGGGGAGATTCTGGACTGGATGCTTACGCCCATGCTCCTGCTGTGGCCTATCAGTCTGGTGCTGACCTGGCTGGTAGCGCAAAGCATTGCTGGCAAACCATTTGACAGAGCGCTGGAGTACAACGCCAGTGCGCTCGCGCAACTTGTTAATGTCAGCAACAACCAGGTGCAGTTCAACCTGCCGTTACCGGCGCGCGAGTTGCTTCGCGCCGATGACTCCGACACGGTTTACTACCAGGTGCTGGGTGGGCGCGGCGAATTCCTGAGCGGCGAGCGCGATCTGCCCTTGCCTGCAGAGGACGAGAAGGTCTTTTTTGGCGAAGTCCGGATCCGCGACGCTGAAGTCCACGGTGTGGATGTCAAGATTGCCTACACCTGGGTCAAGCTGCCATTGCCAGGTGCCAGAGCGGCCCTGGTGCAGGTGGCCGAGACGCTTGAGAAGAGATCCGTGCTGGCGACCGAAATCGTGAAAGGCGTCATGCTGCCGCAATTTGTCATCCTGCCGATGGCCGTGCTGCTGGTCTGGCTGGCTCTGGTGCAGGCCATCAAACCGCTCAATCAGCTTGAAGAGCGGATACGTGCACGCAAGCCCGATGACTTGAGCCCGATCGATGCACGGGCGGTACCGCTGGAAGTCGCCCCCCTGGTATCCTCGGTCAACGATTTGTTGATGCGGCTGAAAGACTCGATCGCCACGCAAAAGCGCTTTCTGGCCGATGCTGCCCACCAATTGAAGACGCCACTGGCTGGTTTGCGCATGCAGGCGGATCTGGCGCAGCGCGAAGGAGCCAATACCGAAGAACTCAAACAGTCTCTCCGTCAGATAGGGCGCTCCAGCATCCGTGCAACGCACACGGTCAATCAGTTGCTGGCGCTGGCCCGGGCCGAGAGCAGCGGCTCGGCAATGCCCCGCAGCAGTTGCGATCTGGCCGAACTGACGATGGAGGTAGTCCGCGACTGTGTACCGCGCGCCATGGAGAAATACATTGACCTCGGTTTTGAGGGAACGCAGCCAGGCGCCGACGGGGGTCAACTTGAGGGCAACCCGACCCTGCTTAAGGAACTGATCCGCAATCTGCTGGACAACGCCATCAACTACACACCTTCCAGCGCCGATCGGCCCGGGGTCATTACGGCTCGCGTGCTGACCGATCCTTTTGGCAGGACCCTGGTATTGCAGGTTGAAGATTCCGGGCCCGGCGTTCCGTTGGCGGAACGCGAACTGATTTTTCGACCTTTTTACCGCGCTTTGGGTACCGAAGTCGATGGCTCGGGTCTGGGCTTGCGCATCGTGATGGAAATTGCCTATCTGCACAACGCGACCGTCGCAATGGAAGACACGCGGCCAGGCCAGTCGCCGCCAGGGGCGCGTTTCAATGTGCGCTTTGTAGCCGAGCCGGGCGCCGCTGGTACTGTTGCGTAATCACTGGCAGGCAGACAGGGCCTTGCCGCTCATGGCCGATGTCAATTCGCTCAGACGAGCCTGCATGGCGTCATCCGCGGCAGGCAGTCGCAGCATGGCGGTGCTCGCTGGCGCGCGCTCCTGCAGCACGCGGGCAGTGCGTATGCCACGTCGAGCCAGACCGGCCAGTGCTGTATCGGCCGCTGCCCGTGTCTCAAAGCCACCGAGCGACAAACCCCACTGCAGGGCCGGGTCGGTCAGCGGCTCAAAGCGCAGATTCAAGGAGGCCAGTTCAGAGCGCTTTTTCGCCAGGACTTCGGGGCTCGCATATTTGCCCATGTAGACAATCCAGCGTGCCGGCTCGGTCGCATTGCTCAGCGTCCATGACCCAGCTGGCAGGACGACTACCAGGGCCGCGCGCAGGGAGGCCGCCTGGACTTCGTCAAAAGGACCTGCCTGCAGGCAGACGCTTGATTTGCCGGCCGCCGCTGGCGTCTCCGGCTGAAGCAATTCCTGGCTGCCAAGCAGACGCAGGGCGTTGGGCTTGAGTTGACGCTGCAGACGCTGCGGTTCGGTTTGCTGCTCAGGGCTCAGACCGGGGAAAACGCCTGCTGTCCAGGCGAAATAAAGGCCATTGGCCAGCAGCAGGGAAAGGGCCAGAAGGCGCAGCATGCAAAACTCAAGACGGCTTATTGGACGATGCACCAAGCGGGCGCAAGCTGACCTCGGCACTGGTCACGCTGGTCAAACCCTGCGCTGTCTCAAGCTGCAGCGCGCCGCAGTGGTCAACCCCCAGGGCGATGCCGGTCGTCCCGTCACTGAGCGCTACCGGGACGTTGCGCAGGGCGTCACGACGATTGAACTCGGCCTGAAAGGGAGCAAAACCGAGCCGCTCAAACTGTTGAATGGTCTGAACCAGGGGCGACGCGATTTTTATCAGGACATTGGGTCGATCCAGGTCCGGTAACAACTCCTGCATGCAGGCCGGCGGTGTTGCAAGGCCGGCACCGTCGCGCGGAGCGATGTTGATGCCGACGCCAACCACGACATAGCGCTTGCTTCCGATACAGGCGGTTTCGATCAGAATGCCAGCCAGTTTGCGTCCCTGCCACCAGACATCGTTTGGCCATTTCAAGCGCAAATCGGGGTGCAGGCTCTGAACAATGCTCAGACCCACTGCCAGCGACAGTCCTGACCAATCGCCTGGTGCCAACACCAGGCCAAGGGAAAAAGTTAGGTCACTGGACCACTGGCGTCCCAGGCGGCCGCGGCCAGCGCTCTGATGCTCAGCCAGGAGCAGCACCGGGCGCATCTGCCCATCGCGGGCGCGGCGCATCAACTCGCTGTTGCTGGAGTCAATCTGCGCCAGAACCTCGAAGCGACAACCAGGCAGATCGGCTGCCAGGGCCTGCTCGATCTGCTGTGCCGGCCAGTCCGATGCGCTGTTCATCGCATCGTCTAGCCGCGTCTGCGCTTGGGCGCAAGCAGTGTGCCGCGACAGTCCTTGGAGCCACACCGGCACGCGTACTCGGCCTTAATTTTGGGTGTGTGGCGCTCATGGAGGATCAGGCCGTAGTCGTAGTTGAGCTCTTCACCAGCAGCTATGTTGCGCACGGCCCTGATAAAAACGCGTCCGTCCTTTTCGTCGGCTTCGCAGTTGGCGTCACAGGCGTGGTTGATCCAGCGTGAAGAGTTGCCACCGACCCGCGCATCGATGACGTGGCTCTCGGTGATGTGAAAATAAAACGTGTGGTTCGGATCACTCGGATCGTGCGGATGACGCTCCTGCGCTTCGCTCCAGTTGATGATCTCGCCGACGTACTCAATCAGCACCTCACCTTCGGCGATATCCTGCAGGGCGAACACCCCCTTGCCGTGTACGCTGGAGTGGCGAACCTGGATGCGACGGCCGGTTACGCTGGTGGTTTTTTTGGACACAACAGAAAAATTTGGTATGGTGAACTCGTATGGGCGCGTGGGTGCGCGCTCACGTGTAGGTGCGTGCGCTCGTGCGCCCGCGAGAAAAGGGATTGTAGTCAGATGAAAAACGCAGCGTTCACCAAGACCTTGGTCATTGCCGAAAAGCCTTCTGTCGCCCAGGACATTGTGCGGGCCCTCACCACGGCATCCGGTAAATTCGAGAAGCACGAGGAGCATTTCGAAAACGAGAAGTACGTCGTTACCAGCGCCGTCGGGCATTTGCTTGAAATCCAGGCTCCTGAGGAATTCGACGTCAAGCGCGGCAAATGGAGCTTTGCCCACTTGCCGGTGATCCCGCCGCACTTCGACGTTAAACCTATGGACAAGACCAAGACACGGCTCAATGCCATCGTCAGGCAGGCCAAGCGCAAGGACGTCGGGGCCTTGATCAATGCCTGCGATGCCGGGCGCGAAGGCGAACTGATCTTCCGCTTGATCCAGCAATACAGCAAGGTCAAGTTGCCGGTGCAGCGCCTTTGGCTGCAGTCGATGACGCCGCAAGCCATACGCGACGGCTTCGATTCGCTGCGCAGTGACCAACAGATGCTGCCCCTGGCCGACGCGGCGCGCTGCCGCAGCGAGGCCGACTGGCTGGTGGGCATCAACGGCACGCGTGCCATGACAGCCTTCAATTCGCGTGACGGCGGCTTCTTTCTGACCACGGTCGGTCGTGTACAGACGCCAACCCTGAGCGTGGTGGTGGAGCGCGAGGAACAAATCCGAAAGTTCATCAGCCGCGACTACTTTGAAGTGCATGCCACTTTTGGCGCCAGCGCCGGCGATTACAACGGCAAATGGTTCGACCCTTCCTGGAAGAAAGCCGCTGCCAATCTGGCCGCCGGCAATTCGGATGAGCCGGATGCCGAACTCAGGGCCGATCGCCTTTGGAGCGAGCGCGAGGCGCGCGCCATTGCCGATGCCGTGCGCGGCCAGAAGGCCAGTGTCACGGAAGAAAGCAAGCCGTCAACGCAAGCATCCGCCTTGCTGTTTGACCTGACCAGTTTGCAGCGCGAAGCCAATGGCAGGTTTGGTTACTCCGCCAAGACCACGCTGTCGATCGCACAAAGCCTGTACGAACGCCACAAGGCACTGACCTATCCGCGTACCGATTCGCGTGCGCTGCCAGAAGACTATCTGCCGGTGGTCAAACAGACCTTCGAGATGCTGGCCGGCAGCCCCATGAAGCACCTGGCCCCGCATGCGGCAACGGCGCTCAAGAGTCACTACATCGTCAAGAGCAAGCGCGTTTTTGACAATGCCAAGGTCAGCGACCACTTTGCCATCATTCCGACCTTGCAGGCGCCACACGGATTGAGTGAAGCCGAGCAGAAGGTCTACGATCTGGTGGTGCGGCGCTTCATGGCGGTGTTTTTCCCGAGCGCCGAGTACCAGATCACGACAAGAATCACGACGGTTGCCGCAGCGCCGGGCCGCCCCAAGCAAGGCACGGCCCCCGCTGGGGGCAGCGAAGCACACGAAGTGGCGAGCGTGGGGGCATATTTGGCGCACAACTTCAAGACCGAGGGCAAGGTGCTGGTCAAGCCAGGCTGGCTGGCAATTTATGGCAAGGAAGCAGCCGACGAGGTCAAGGACGGCGATGACAAGAGTCCGGGCAACCTGGTGCCGGTCAAGCCGGGTGAGCAGGTGAATGCCGAGACCGTCGAACCCAAAGCCTTGAAGACCCGACCACCGGCGCGCTACTCCGAAGCCACCCTGCTCGGCGCCATGGAAGGGGCCGGCAAGACCATTGAAGACGACGAGTTGCGCGCTGCCATGCATGAAAAGGGCTTGGGGACGCCTGCCACTCGATCGAGCATCATTGAAGGCCTGATTGCCGAGAAATACATGCTGCGTGAAGGTCGGGAATTGATACCAACGGCCAAAGCCTTTCAGCTGATGACCCTGCTCAGAGGCCTGGGCGTGGAAGAACTCTCCAAAGCCGAGTTGACCGGCGAGTGGGAGTACAAGCTCGCCCAAATGGAGCACGGCAAGCTCAAGCGCGAGACCTTCATGGCCGAAATCGCCGCCATGACCGAACGCATGGTGAGGAAGGCCAAGGAGTACGACCGCGACACCGTGCCTGGCGACTACGCCACCCTGCAGGCACGGTGCCCCAACTGCGCCGGCGTCATGAAAGAAAACTATCGCCGATACAGTTGCACTGGCAAGAGCGGCACCGAAGAGGGTTGCGGGTTTTCTTTTGGCAAGACGCCTGCCGGACGCACCTTTGAAGTCGCCGAGGTCGAGCAATTCCTGCGTGATCGGAAAATCGGCCCGCTCGATGGTTTCCGCTCCAAGGCGGGATGGCCCTTCACTGCCGAAATGATCATCAAGTTTGACGAAGAGAGCAAGAACTTCAAACTTGAGTTTGACTTTGGCGACGACAGGAAGGGTGAGGAAAGTGGCGAGTTGATCGATTTCTCGGCCCAGCAGACGCTGGGTGCCTGCCCCAAGTGCGGCGCCGCCGTGTTCGAACACGGCAAGAGTTATGTTTGTGCAAAGTCAGTACCCACACACGCACAAGCCACGCCCAGCTGCGACTTCAAGAGCGGTCAGATCATTCTCCAGCAGCCCGTGGTGCGTCAGCAGATGAGCAAACTGCTGGCTACGGGCAAGACCGATCTGCTGGACAAGTTTGTCTCCATGCGCACGCGCCGAGGCTTCAAGGCCATGCTGGTGTGGGACCCACAAGCCGGCAAAGTGAACTTCGAATTTGCGCCAAGCAAGTTCCCGCCACGCAAGACCGCTGCCAAAGCCTTTGCCGGCGCCATCGCCAAGGCCGGCGCTGCGGTGAAGGTGGCGGCGAAAAAGGTAGCCGTCAAGAAGTCCGCCGTCAAAATGGCCGCCAAGAAAGCAGTGGTCAAGAGCGTTAAGGCGCCGCGCAAGACCACAGTGGGCACCGGCCTGCAGCCCAGTGCGGCACTGGCCGCCGTGATCGGTTCGGACGCCGTCGCGCGACCGCAGGTGATCAAGAAGTTGTGGGATTACATCAAGGCCAATGGCTTGCAGGACGCTGCCAACAAGCGTGCCATCAACGCCGATGCCAAGCTGCTGGCGGTCTTCGGCAAGCCGCAGATCACGATGTTTGAACTGGCCGGAATCGTCGGCAAGCATTTGGCATAACATAAGCGTCCTTCACACAGGAGAGTGCCATGAACCAAATCATTTCCACTGCAGGATTTACGCTGGTCAGTTCGGAGATCGCGGCCGATGCCCTGATTCCGAAACGCTTTGAGTACAACGGTTTTGGCTGCTCTGGAGACAACCAGTCGCCGGCGCTCAAGTGGAGCGGTGCGCCGGCCGGCACCAAAGCCTTTGCCCTTACCGTCTATGACCCCGATGCTCCATCGGGTTCCGGTTGGTGGCACTGGGTCGTGATCAACATTCCGGCCGACGTGAACGAACTGGCTCCCAACGCCGGCGCCGAGGGCGGCGCCAATCTGCCCAAGGGTGCACGCCATGTGCGCATCGACTACGGGGTGGCGGCCTGGGGTGGCGTTGCGCCGCCGCCGGGCGACGCGCCGCACCGCTACGTCTTCACTGTGCACGCACTGAAGGACGTCCTCGATATTCCTGCTGACGCCACCGCCGCGCTGGCCGGTTTCATGATCAACGCCACCAGCCTGGGCAAGGCCAGTTTTACGGCGCGCTACGGAAGGTAGTTGGGCTGTCATTGCGGGCCTCTGCTTTGTCATTGCGGACTTGATCCGCAATCCAGTGGTAGCGTGGCACTGGATCCCGGATCAAGTCCGGGATGACAAACTGAGCGCCCGGGATGACAAACTACCAGTCGGCCTCCGGCATCTGCCCGTCGATGTAGTACCAGCGGCCGCCTTCGCGCACGAAGCGGCTTATCTCATGCAGGCGCTGCGCGCAGCCATGCTCGCGGCAGCGAGCAACAAACTCGACGACGCCGGCGTCGCCCGACTGTTCGGCGTGGCGCACTTCGAGGCCGAGCCATTTCAGCGGTGAGAGTTCGAGTTCGCCAGGTGCGGTAGCGGGATACCAGGTCGCCAGCAGATAGTCGCCCATCCTTAGGACATAGGCGCTGTAACGAGAGCGCATCAATGCCTCGGGTGTTGGCGCGTGCTCTGCGAGCTTGAGCCCGAGGTGCCAGCGCCCGCAACACTCGGCATAGGATTGAGCGCTGCCGCAAGGGCAAGGCAGGTGGCCCGGCTGCATGGTTCAGAGCTGCAGACGCAGCGTTTTTGCGATGGCCTTCAGCGCTTCCGGGCTGTCCCATTCCTGGGCGCCGTAGTATTTGTCAACGACCTTGCCCTGCGCATCCACCAGCAGGGTCAATGGAAGGCGATCGGCACCGAGCATGTTTTCGAGTTGCAGCCTGCTGTCAATGAAATGATTGAACGTGGTTTTTGATTTCGTCAGGAAGCCCTTGGCCGCTTCGGGGTAGTCATCGGTTGAAATGCCTATCATCGTCAGCTGCTTGCCAAGCTTGCTGCGCGAGAGTCGCTCCAACGATCCCATTTCCTGACGGCACGGACCACACCAACTGGCCCAGACGTTGATGATCAGCGGCTTGCCGCGAAACTCCGACAGTTTGCGCGATGGTCCGGACAAACCCTGCATCTGGATGTCGCGAAGGGTTCCGCCAATCTCGACCTCTCCTGGCGTTTTCGCCAGCGCCAGCGATGATGTGCTGATGAGGCAGAACAGCAGCAGTGACAGAAACGATTTCATTCGCAGAAGTCTACCAGCCACCCGAGCCGGAGGGCCGTTCCTTGCTGGCACGCTCGTAGAGCGGCATCACTTTGGGCAGATTTTGTTGAATCACGGCAATGCGTGACTTGCCAGAGGGGTGAGTAGAGAGCCACTGGGGCGGTGCACCCTTGCTGGCAGCGCCCATCTTTTGCCACAGGCTGACGCCAGCGCGGGGATCGTAGCCGGCGCGTGCTGCCAACTCCATGCCGACCAGATCAGCTTCGGACTCATCCTCACGGCTGAATTCCAGCGTCAGCAGATTGGCGCCACCGCGCGCCAGACCGTCCGTCAGGCGCGGATCAACGCCAACGACGCCTGCAACGATCGCACCTCCAATGCGGGCTGCGCCCTGGGTCACGGCATTCTTGGCCATGCGCTCACGCGCATGTTCACGCAAGGCGTGGGCAATTTCATGTCCCATGACCATCGCCACTTCGTCGTCCGTGAGCTTGAGCTGCTGCAGAATGCCGCTGTAAAAGGCGATCTTCCCACCGGGCATGCAAAACGCGTTGATTTGCTGGCTGCCGATCAGGTTGACCTCCCAGCGCCAGTCTTTGGCGCGCGGATTCCAGGCTGCGGCAAAGGGGATGATGCGCTGGGCAATGGCACGCAGGCGCTTCAACTGGGCTTGATCTTTGCCCGCCAGGGCGTTCTTGCTGGCCGCTTGCTGCAGCATCTGGGCGTACTGCTGAGCCGCTGAGCGTTCCACGCCGTCGGCCGGGACCAGTCTGCTAAACGCCGAGTTCTTGCCGACGTCGACACCCTCGCGCGCCATCGCCCGGGGCAGGCCCTGGCTTGACAGGACCAAAGCCAGGGCGCACAGCAGCACAGCGGGCATGACCGGGCGGCGGCGCGCGTGCTTCGGCTGCGGTGAATCAAGGGGCATGCTGAACATCAGGTCGGGTAGGAGGCTGCGCGTATTATTCACGCATGACAGCAAGTGCACCCAAGGTCAGTGAAATCAAGCCCGGCTGGCTCGCCAGTTTCAATGTTTATCTGGAACCAGCCACCTTGCGCATGTTGTCGCTGGGTTTTTCTGCCGGCCTGCCTTTGCTGCTGGTGCTGGGCACCCTGAGTTTCTGGCTGCGCGAAGCCGGTATTGACCGCACCACCATCGGATACCTGAGCTGGGTTGGCCTGGCCTACGCCTTCAAATGGGTCTGGGCGCCACTGGTGGACCGGTTGCCCATTCCGCTGCTCACAAGCTGGCTCGGACGGCGGCGCAGTTGGCTGCTGCTGGCACAGTTGGCAATCATGGCAGGTCTGGTCGCAATGTCCTTTAACGACCCGCGAGTGGCCCTGCAGCCGGTCGTCTGGGGCGCTCTGGCGGTGGCTTTTGGTTCGGCAACGCAGGACATTGCGCTGGATGCTTTTCGCATCGAGTCGGCTGGCAGCGAGCGCCAGGCAGCCCTCGCTGCCGCCTATCAGACCGGCTATCGCCTGGCCATGATCTGGGCCGGTGCCGGAGTGCTTTGGCTCGCTGCGCGCGCTGAAGTGGCCGGTGTCGCAAATTATCAGCATGGGGCCTGGCAGCGTGCCTATCTGGTGATGGCGGCCTCCATGCTGCTGGGCATGCTGACGGTACTGCTATCACCTGAGCCGGCGCGCCGAGTCAGTACCAAGTCCAGCAACTGGCGGGCCTGGCTGCACAGTGCTTTGATCGAACCCTTTGCCGATTTTCTGCGACGCTATGGCAAGCAGGCGGTGCTGATTCTGGCGCTGATTGCCGTCTACCGCATCAGCGATGTCGTGATGGGCATCATGGCCAATCCGTTTTATGTCGATATGGGCTATAGCAAGGACGAGGTGGCGGCGGTCACCAAAATCTATGGCGTCCTCATGACGCTGGCCGGTGCTTTCGTTGGCGGTGCCATGGCCTTGCGCTGGGGCGTTATGCGGGTGCTGATGCTGGGCGCCATCCTGAGCGCTGCCAGCAATCTGCTGTTTGCCTGGCTTGGCACGCGCGGTCATGACGTAACGGCACTCATCTTCGTGATCTCGGCTGACAATCTTTCCAGCGGCATCGCTTCGGCCGCCTTCATCGCCTACATGTCGAGCCTGACAAATATCCAGTATTCGGCCACGCAGTACGCGATATTCAGTTCGATGATGTTGCTGGCGCCAAAATTCCTGGCCGGCTACTCGGGTCGTTACGTCGATGCTTTCGGCTACCAGGATTTCTTTGTTGCAACCGCCCTGCTGGGTGTGCCGGTACTGCTGCTGGTGGCGCTGGCTTCAAGAATAGAAACCCGCTAGCGTGCGCCGGATTTCATTTACTTAACTTTACTGTTACTTCAAGTACTCGGGCTCGCGCTGCCCTAGACTGCATCCATGAGTCAAAACTTGCTAATGATTGAGGACGATGCTCGCCTGGCCCAGATGGTCGGCGAGTACCTGGGCCAGTCCGGTTTTGCCCTGCATCACGCGGGCGACGGTCACAGCGGCCTGCTCGCCCTGCAGGCCAGTCCACCTGATCTGGTGATACTTGACCTGATGCTGCCGGACATGGACGGGCTGGAGGTTTGTCGCCGCATCCGTTCCTTGCCTGGCGCTCTGGCGCAAATACCGGTGCTGATGCTCACCGCCAAGGGCGATCCGATGGACCGCATCATCGGCCTTGAAATTGGTGCTGATGACTACCTGCCCAAACCATTCGAGCCGCGCGAATTGCTGGCGCGCATTC
>CAITQH010000440.1 GCA_903894475.1 uncultured beta proteobacterium | reverse complement strand
CGTGGCAGCGTCGAGTATGGCATCGTTTCAATCCGCGCCCGGCATCACTGCCGGGCGATCCCCCGAGAACCGGCTGGCGTCGAGGGCGCATTGTTTGTTTCAATCCGCGCCCGGCATCACTGCCGGGCGATCCGAGCGCAGGCATCCGTGGAGCATCCGTAACCCAATGTTTCAATCCGCGCCCGGCATCACTGCCGGGCGATCCGGTTGCAAGACAGCAGTTCTATCAGCCTCGCACTGTTTCAATCCGCGCCCGGCATCACTGCCGGGCGATCCAAGCCGGTGCGCCAGAGGCGCGGGCAGTAACAGGCGTTTCAATCCGCGCCCGGCATCACTGCCGGGCGATCCGCAAAACCATTTCCCGCCTGGCCAAAGGCAACAAGTTTCAATCCGCGCCCGGCATCACTGCCGGGCGAT
This sequence comes from uncultured beta proteobacterium, assembly GCA_903894475.1. Classification (GTDB taxonomy): domain Bacteria; phylum Pseudomonadota; class Gammaproteobacteria; order Burkholderiales; family Burkholderiaceae_C; genus Rhodoferax. The sequence goes on along the minus strand of CAITQH010000440.1, from coordinate 7,547 downwards.
CCACGTCCAGAGCATTGGCGGCGGTGGAGAGACCGACGTTTCAATCCGCGCCCGGCATCACTGCCGGGCGATCCGCACTATCGAGAGAAGTGGTCGGACGTTTGTGATGTTTCAATCCGCGCCCGGCATCACTGCCGGGCGATCCCGTAAACTGCGTCGCGGTCTTCGCTGGTGTTGAAGTTTCAATCCGCGCCCGGCATCACTGCCGGGCGATCCAGAGAGAAGCAAGAGACTAGAACCAGAGTAGCTAGTTTCAATCCGCGCCCGGCATCACTGCCGGGCGATCCAGTCGCCGTGTACAACGGCACCCAATTCCCGCTAGGTTTCAATCCGCGCCCGGCATCACTGCCGGGCGATCCCACGCGCGGCTAAGATCAAAGCATATGTACACGGGTTTCAATCCGCGCCCGGCATCACTGCCGGGCGATCCGAAACCAGATCCGGCCCGATACCAGATCAGATCAGCGTTTCAATCCGCGCCCGGCATCACTGCCGGGCGATCCAACTACCGTTGATTACCTCACCGTTAGGACGTTCTGTTTCAATCCGCGCCCGGCATCACTGCCGGGCGATCCGCATCGCCACCTGGTTATCTCGCGCCTGACCGATGTTTCAATCCGCGCCCGGCATCACTGCCGGGCGATCCTTGACATGTGTTGCGTCAATTCGGGCGGCAATTGGTTTCAATCCGCGCCCGGCATCACTGCCGGGCGATCCTTGTCAGCCACGATTCATGATCCCGAATGTTTGGCGTTTCAATCCGCGCCCGGCATCACTGCCGGGCGATCCGCTTCGCTGCCAAGAGATTGTCAGCAAAGGCATTTTTGGTGCATTCGCGCGAACCTCGTTGCACCACATGATTCGCACTGTGAATCTGAATGATGTAATTCTGAAAGGTCATGTGAATCAATGGATTGCGTAGCGCGCGAACCTTATAGAGAAAAGTCCACCACTTCGGGTTCGCGGTGTTGACCTTATCACAGACCCGGTGTTCGTGGCTATATCAAACTGCAATCAAAGCACCAGCGGTCCGTCAAAGTCCACCGCCTTGAAGGCACCGTGCTCAAGAACTTCAAAGCCGCGTGTCTCGGGTATGCGATACAGACGCAGGCAGTCTTCTTGCGCATCGATCTCTGCCAACAACTCCCGCTCAAGTGTCTCAAACCGCGCTATATCCAGTTGGCATTCAAACACGGACTTCTGGACTCGCTGCCCGGTACTCTCGCAAACTTTGGCAACCCGGCGCAGGCGGCGGCGCCCGGCCTTGGTTTCGGTACTCACGTCGTAGCAAACCAGCACCAGCATCAGACGTCCTTACTTGGCCACAAACGGCACATACGGCGCACCATCTTCGCGCAAAGCGCGTGCCATCAGGCGGGCCTGCACCAGGGGCACCAGGCCCAGGGGAACAGACAACGCCAGCAGTGGGTGATTGATCTCGTCGCGCTTGCGCTCCTGATACGCCACCACCACGGCCTTGCGGGCATCCGGCTCCAGTGACACACCGCCACCTTCGCGCAGCACAAAATCATCCGCCTCCAGTTGACCCCGGTTAATCAAGGTCAGGGCCAGCCGGTCGGCCCACGGGCGAAACTCTTCCATCAAGTCCAGCGCCAATGCGGCGCGACCAGGGCGCAAGGCGTGCAAGAAGCCAACCTGTGGGTCCAGGCCCGCGGCCTCCAGTGCAGAGCGGCAATCGTTCATCCACATCGCATACAGGAACGACAACATGGCGTTGAAGCGATCACGCGGCGGGCGACGCGTGCGCCCGTCCATGGAAAAAGCTGAACGCTGGTCTGCGCGCACCAACAAATTGAGGCCGCTGAAATATTGACGCGCCGCCTCACCCTCTATGCCACGCAATACGTCCAGGGTGGCGGCATCTGGCAGCGCACGCAAGCTGGCGGCCAGATCGTCGGCTACACGCGTCAACGCCTTCGCCTCGTCTTCAAGCTTGGCCTCACGGGCGCCGCGCTGCAATACCTGACGGGTGTTTTTGATCTTGCCCGCCACGCAGGCGCGTGCCATGTCCAGCGTAAAAACCGGGTCTGCCACTCGCTGAAACTGGGCCTGACGCAGCAGCACATTGCCGGTGACCGCACCTTCGAGTCTGGCTTTGAAACGTCCGTTGTCATCCAGCAGCACCAGCGCAATGCCGTCTTCAGCCAGCCGGTGCATGAGCGGGGCGGACAAGCCCGTATGGCCAAAACACACTACCGCGCTCAAGTGGTGCAGTGGCACGCGCAACTTGGTCTCTTTCTCAACGTCAACCCGCAAGGTGTCGTTGTCCAGGCGCAGATAGGTGTCCGCCGTAGTGACGTAGAGGGTGTTGAGGAGTTGCATGCGTATCCCACCTTATGCGTCGGGGTCAAACAGCGCCGCGCGGGCGGCTATCAAACCGGCATGCGTGGCTTGGGGCTGGCAGCGTTCCAGCAGCGAACATGCCTTGCAGCGCTTGGCCGCCTGTTCCGCCAGCAACGGTGGTGGCAACTCGCCGCTGGCCAGCATGTGACGAATGGCGTCGGCAATTTGTGCAACCGCAGCGCGCAGTTGTTCGGTAATGGCTACCACGCGGCGCCGTTTGGACGTGGCGTAATACAGGGCGCCCTCGTTCACCGCCTTGCCTGTCATGGCCTGCAGGCACATGCCTTGAGCCGCCAACTGAAGATCGTCACAGGCAGCAATGTCTGCCGCTTTGTTGCGACTGCCATGCTTGTATTCCACGGGGTAGGGCACGCCGCCGGACAAGAACTCCACCACATCAGACTTGCCGACCAAGCCCAGCTCATCGTGCCACAGCGGCAAAGCGCGCTCCACACGCACGCCTTTGGCCGTCTCGACGCCGGGCTTGTCTACCTTGGCATGCACCGCCTGGCCGCGCAGGGTGTGGACGTTGTCGTCAAACACCTGCTCCAGGTGAATCAGGCCGCACTGGCGCGGGCAGTACTGCCAGTGTTGCAGGGCAGACAAGGGGATTTGCTCCAGCTCGGTTGCCACCGGAATTCCTCCTGCCTGGCGTTACGCTTTGCGCGGCGCCTTCAAGGTCTTCATTGGCGCAGGCGGCAGAAAGTTACTTCCCGAAACCACGGATTTACCGGCCTGGCTCTCCAGTTGATGGCGGGCCTGGGCGGCGATGTGGCCACCGGCCTTGGCTGCCGTCTTGTTCTGTAGCAAGCCGGTGGCGTTGGCGCTCTCGGCGATCTGGCGCGTGGACAGCTCGGCCAGCGCGGTAAAGATCAGCTCCGCCTCGCTCATGTGGTCGCGCAGGTTCTGACTCTTGATGCCCTTCATCTCCTTGTGCTCAGTCACACTCACGCCGGACCACTCCTGATGAATGATGTTGGTCAGAATGGCAAACTCACTGCCGGCCTTGATGTCGTGCTCACTCCAGTAATCGGTGAGCTTGTTGCGGGTTTCCTGCCCGGTCATGCGCTGCTGAATCCACTTCTCGCTGCGCCCATGCTGTTGCCACGTCTGACGGGCACGGTCCAGCGACAGGGCCGGGTCGGCCATTTCCTGCATGCGCTCGTAACCGACTTTAGCCAGCCAGAGCTTGATGGGTTCGGCCTTGGGACTGGGGACGGACTGCACCAGGCGCAGCAGGGTCTCGGCGGTGGCGACATCGGTTAGGTAGTTTTTGCCGTCGGCGGCAGGTAATTTCAGTCGGTGACAGTTTGTCACCGACTCACTGCCCTCCTTAGCCAGACGTTCACGCAACTTGTTCCAATACTTGCGGGTCGTTTGATAGTCGGGCTGTTGTGTCAGAACCTGCACGACATCTACTACCGAAAACCACCAAGTTTCAGTTGCTTCGTCGTACACGCGACGGATAGATCTGCCTTCAAATTCCGTGGGCAGGATTTTCATCGTTTACTCCCAACGCACATCAGCATTTGCGGGTCAAAGTGACACCGTGCGCAGGCTCTATCGATTCACCCACTTTCAAAGCCTTTCCGTCAAACGCTACCTGGTACGCATCAAAGCCGCGAGCGACTTCTCCGGGATTCGTTTGTGCGACTTTGAGCTTGTCAAACAAGGCATGCGATGGTGCATTGCCCAGTTCGCTGTCGTGTTTGAACACGTACAGCCCACGGGTGGACATTTCGCCGCGAGCGGCGGAGCGGTCATGCTCAAACATTTGCGCCAGCGCTTGCCACAGCAGTTCCAGATCGTCTTCGCCAAACCCGGTTTGCTTGGCGAGGAATGACGACACAAAGCCGTGCGCCACATACACGCCATAGGGCACGGTGTGTTTGCGGCCCATGGTGCGGTTGTCGCCGTCCTGTTTTTCCGCTTCGCCCTCGGTGGCAACTGCCATGCGGGTGATGGTGTGTTCCAAGGCCACGACGGGTTCAACCGAGCGGGCAAACGTGAGCTGGACCGGGCCGCGAACTTGACCGCAGTTGGTACCCAACGACATGACCGCGCCAAAGGTACGGACGTCAAAGAAGTTCTGACACATCCAAGCGCGGGCTTGACCGACATCGTCAGCGCTGCCTTTGCGTTTCTCCTTTTTGACGGGTTTCTTCTTGGCATCCGCCGCCGTCGTCGGGTCTGATGCCGCGTCAGTAGCGTTCGACGCGTGTTCCTCGGTAGCTACAGCCAGATTCAATGCGGAATAGGCGCGATCATGCTGTTGGTTCAGCACGGCTTTTTCGCGCACGTAGATTTCAAAACGCTTTTCGCCCGCCACGGGCGCGCGCTGGTCTTGCTCTTTGACCAAGCCCACAAAATTACGCACCTTGCGCTTGAGCGATACATCGGTGACCAGCCCATGACCCGACTCGGCATCCAGGCGCGGCATGTTGCCCGCATCCGGGTCGCCATTCGGGTTGCCGTCTTTCACGTCGAACACAAGTACAAAGTCGTAGCGGTTGGCGAGGGGTTGGCTGCTGGTGGTGGTCATGCGGATGCTCCTTCGGTGGGGTGTGGGGTTGTCGTGCTGGAACCGTCTGTTTTCTTGGCAAAAAAATCTTGTCGCTGGTGGTAGTAGCCCAGCGCGAAGCGGCCTTGGTCGGGCAGTGGCAAGTGCTTGGGGAAGTCAACTACCGGCGCCACAATTTCGCCGAGCAACTTCTCGAAATAGGTGCTGCGTGGAACGGACAGCTTTTTGAGATGGGCATTCTTCAAGCGCAGCAGAGTGGTGAACACTGCCACCGGTGTTGTGGACGCCGCACCGTAGTACCGATCCCGAATGGTGGCGTTCAAACCGGGACTGGCCTCTTCCTGGATTTTTTCCAACACGGCGAACAAGCGCCCCATTCGGTATCCGGGGTTGTTATTGGCAAGGTCAAGCATGGGGAAAAACTCCTTTTCTGTATTCAGACGGGTGGATTGGGTCGAGGCGCGGCGAATTTGACGGTTCAGGCAGGCTTTGATCGCCGCTGCCCGCAGGTAAGTGACGTTTTGCTCCGCACGACAACGCGCCACCGCCGTGTTGAGCCACAGTGCCGGGTACGGCGCGTCTTCTCCCGCGAAGATGGCATCGACCATAGAGCCGCCCAAGTTCGGCGGAATGTTGTCTGCCTTGCTTTGCACTGCCACCGCCGTCAACAGCCGAAACAGTGACGGGTACTGCGGGTCATGTCCATGCGCAGTACGCACCATTTCAAGGTCTTTGAAGTGCTGCTCAATGCGCCTGCCCAACTCCGGCAAACGCAGGCAGTAGTAAAACCGAATGCTGATGCGCGCTGCATTCGGTGCCAGTCCGAGGATATGGAAGCGGTTGCCATCATCCTGCGTCGATGGCCCGTGTTCTTTATGCACAGCAGACAAAAGCGCTTGCACGGCCCGCGTACCCGCATCCGGGTCGTCTTTGGGTGCTTCGCCAAAAATATCGGGCACCGCAGTTTCCAAGTCTGATGCTTTATCGGTCCAGAACACCGCAGAAGCATCGCCCACTTGAATGCGCTGAGGGGAATCTTTGCGCAGCAGGTGGTTTAGCGCGGTGGTGTACGCGAAGGCAACCGCCTTGCTGACAGGTGCGTTCTCGCCTTGGCGCTCTGTCTTGCCGTAGGACTCAAACGCCCGTGCGTTGAAGGACACGATGTTCGCCCCCGAGGTTTGCGCCCCCCACACGCCCTTGATGGCGGTGTGCAGACGCTCAATCGGCGCTTGTTCGCCTGTGACCAAACACATGGCAACGTGCCCGTCGTCCGAGGCGGGTACATTCAAAGCAGCCTGAATGACGGCGGGGCGCTGGCACACTAAATCAACATCACCGTGCAGACGAAAGCTCAGAACGGCGTTGCTCTCCAGCGCCTCTGCCCACGCGGGTTGAAGCTGCAATGCTTCCGAATCAAAGCGCTGAAAGAATCGCTGCACGGCCTGAATGCCTGCGTCTTCTTGTGCCGACGTTGGCAATGCGGCAATGCGCTGCATGAATGCGCCGTGCTGCTCCACCACGCGCGCAGGCTTGCCTTTCGTATCGATACCCAGCACGTACTCCAGCGTATCCCACAGCAAATTAGCAGCGACACCCGAGGTCTTCTTCACCCCTTGCGGTACGCGGAAACTTTGGGCTACTTTCTTCTTGCCATTCGGCGTACGTGTGTCGAGAAGTTGCACCAGTTCACCCTGTGGGTCTATCTCCAACACAAAGGGAATTTCCTTTTGCTCCAAGCCAAACGCAGGCAGACGCTGCGCTTCATCGGGATCGTCGCATTTGCGGCGGTAGTAGTCATTCAAGGCGTGCAGAATCATCCCACTGCCTCCTCAAACGGGGGCACTTCAATCACGCCCTCAGTCATTTGCGCCCTGAAGAAGCGCGGTTGCGGGTCAGCGGGGTGGCTGAAGTCCATGTCGTGCAGCATCCAACCAAGATCGCGGGTATCGGCAATGGGCTTGGCTGGCGGCGTATCGCCAGTGACCAGGCGCACGTCGGCAGCAAATTCGCGACAACCCAAATACGGCTGGTTGACACACTGGCCTTTGCTGGCGCGGCGTGTGAACATTTCGGTGTACTTCACCAATGGCTCGTTGCACCCAGCGGCAAGCGACAAGTCTGCATGAATGCGGTAGGCGACATCGCGCAAGAAGTAGCCGGCACGTTGCTGGCGCTCGTCTTCGATGTACAGACCCAATGTGCCACTGCCCGTGGCCATCGCTTGCTGGACGTTGCGGGTGGAAACCACGGCACTCACTTCGTTGCGCCGCAGGTTTATCCAACGGATGGGTTTGAGCACTTCAATTCGCTGCACCCGCCACCGGACCTGTGGCTTCCACAAAATGGATTCAAAAATGGAGCGCGCGGCAGAAGGCGTCATCACGTCATACGAGACGCGCTCCACCTTCATCTCCGGCCGGGTAAAGCAGGCAAAGGGGCCTGTGACTTCAAGGCAAAACCGAGGGAACATATTGCTCCTTTACGAGACAAAACCACTGGGGTTGTAGAGATCATCATCCCCTGCAAGGCCAAAGCTATTACTGTACATATTACCAGTATTCGCCAACACATAGAGACCCGGCATGGGTAGCGACAAATCGCCCTGTGCCAGCATCTTGTCGGCCAGTCGTTTCTTGATCGTGACGGTGTAGCGCTGCAAACT
>CAITQH010000439.1 GCA_903894475.1 uncultured beta proteobacterium | reverse complement strand
TCAGGACCTAAACCTGGTGCGTCTACCAATTTCGCCACCCGCGCAGAAAACAATGGGGTCGTCCCTCCAGACCACCCCAAAGAAATCGGTCAACCGGGCATTTTACCCTGCCCCATCCACCGCCGGTTGGCGACCAAACCGGTTGAGCGTACATTGTCGGTATGGGCCACTACGAAAATTTTCCCGTCGCCTCCTGGCTCTGCCCGCCGCGCCTGCGCCCGGCCATTGCTGCCATCTACGCGTTTGCCCGGACTGCCGATGACATCGCCGACGAAGGCGATGCTGCTGCGACCGAGCGACTTGGCGACTTGCGAGCCTTGCGTCATGACTTGCATGCCGCCGCCGGCGGCACAAATGGCAGCGGACGCTGGGCGCTGGTCTTTCAGGCCTTGCGGCCCGTGCTGCGCGATTTCTCCCTGCCAATAGCGCCTTTGGAACAACTGCTGGATGCCTTCGAGCAGGATGTCCTCTTCACCGCCGCTGCAAGCCGGTATCAAACGGATGACCAACTGCTGGACTACTGCACTCGCTCAGCCAATCCGATCGGCCGCCTGCTGTTGCATCTCTATGGTATCCAGGATGCGCACTCGCTGACCCAAAGCGACCAGATCTGCAGCGCGTTGCAACTCATCAATTTCTGGCAGGACCTGAGCGTCGACGTGGCGCGCCAACGCTGGTACCCGAGCGCGCAAGCCATGCAGCAACACCAAGTCAAGGATTCCGACCTGCAGGCACATCAGCCCTGCGCACCAGCCTCCAGTTTGATCACTCAGTACGTCCTTCAGGCCCGCGGTTTGATGCAGCAGGGTGCGCCGCTGGCGCTGCGAATTCCCGGTCGCGCCGGATGGGAGTTGCGTCTGGTAGTGCAAGGTGGTCTGCGCATACTCGACAAAATCGCGGCACTGAACCACGAGAGCTGGCGCGTACGGCCCAGGCTGGGCCTGATGGATCTGGCGGTGCTGCTGTGGCGTGCCTGGCGCATGGACCGCGCGCCTGAGTAAACTCACCATCCAGGGCACACCATGACGCCACAAGAATATGTTCAACAGAAGGCGGCTAACTCTGGCAGCAGCTTTTACTATGCCTTCCTGTTCCTGCCGGCACCGCGCCGCGCGGCCATTACCGCTTTTTACGCCTTCTGCCGCGAGATCGACGACGTGGTCGACGACACCGCAGATGCGGGTGTTGCGAGCAGCAAGCTGGCGTGGTGGCAGACCGAAGTTGCGCAGGCATTTGCCGGCCGACCGAGCCACCCGGTGCTGCAGGCCCTGATGCCATTGGCGGCCAACTTTCAAGTGGAACAGCGCCATCTGCTGGCCGTGATCGAGGGTTGCCAGATGGACCTGAATCAAACCCGCTACCTTGACTATCCAGGCCTGCAACGCTATTGCCACCTGGTTGCCGGTGTGGTGGGCGAAGTGGCAGCCAACATTTTCGGCCGGACGCAAGATCAGACGACACTCTACGCGCACAAACTCGGCCTGGCCTTGCAACTCACCAACATCATCCGTGATGTTGGCGAAGATGCGCTGCGCGGTCGCATTTATCTGCCAATGAACGAGTTGCAACAATTCGATGTCAAGGCCCATGAAATTCTCAAGCGCAGCGACTCCGATCGCTTCATCGAATTGATGAAGTTCCAGACGCGTCGGGCCCATGGCTTGTACGACGAGGCACTGCAACTGTTGCCGCAGGCCGACCGGCGCGCGCAAAAACCGGGTTTGATGATGGCGGCAATTTACCGCGCCCTGCTCAGGGAAATTGAACACGACAAGTTCCGTGTGCTACGCCAGCGCACCAGCCTCACGCCTTTGCGCAAGATGTGGCTGGCGTGGAAAGTGCAAGCCCTCGGGCGCATTTCATGAAAATCGCCATCGTTGGCGCGGGCTGGGCCGGCATGGCGGCGGCGGTGGAGGCGACCTCGGCCGGGCATCGGGTCTGCGTCTTTGAAGCGTCGCGCACACTGGGCGGCCGCGCCCGGTCGGTAAGAGGCCAGTTGCCCGATGGCTCACCGGTCAGCCTGGACAACGGTCAGCACATCCTGATCGGCGCCTACGACGAGACCCTGCGACTGCTCCGACAAGTCGGCGTGAATGAGGACCACGCCCTGTTGCGTTTGCCGATGACACTGCGCTTTGCCGACTCCGGCGGTGTGCAGTTTCCGCGCTGGCCAGCACCGCTGGACGCACTGGCCGGCATCGTCGGCGCGCGCGGCTGGCGGCTGGCCGACAAGTGGTCCTTGTTGCGTCTGGCCGCTGACTGGCATGGGCGAGATTTTCAGTGTGACGCCAGGCTCAGCGTGGCTCAGTTGTGCCAGCAACTTAGTCCGCGCGTGATGGCTGAAATGATTGAGCCGCTGTGCCTGTCGGCGCTCAATACAGCGGTCGAACGCGCCAGCGCGCAGGTCTTCCTGCGCGTGCTCCAGGATGCCTTGCTGGGTGAGACCGGCGGCTCCAATCTGCTGCTGCCACGAGTCGGTCTGTCGGAGCTTTTCCCGCAGGCCGCTGCCGGCTGGTTGGCCCGGCACAGCGCCGAACTGCATTTGGGCAAGCGTATCGACGCTGTGTTGCTCCAGGGCGCACAGTGGCACGTCGCTGACTCGGCCTTTGACGCCGTGATTCTGGCCACCTCGGCCGCCGAATCGGTCCGACTGCTGGAACGCAGCGTGCCCGGGGCTCCCGCTTCTGTCACGACAAGCATCGCAGAGTGGACGCAGGTTTGCCGGGGCCTTTGTTTTGGCGCCATCAGCACGGTCTATGCATGGGGCGCCGACGCTGCACTGGCACGGCCCATGCTGGCACTGCGCAGCAGTGCCGCCGACATCGAGCCAACTCCGGCGCAGTTTGTCTTTGACCGCGGCCAGCTCGACGGAGCGCGCGGCCTGCTGGCTTTTGTAGTAAGTGCCGCTGAACAAGAGCGCAAGACCTTGCAGGCTCAGGTGCTGCAGCAAGCGCAAACGCAATTGGGATTGAAACTTCAAGCGGTTCAAACCATCACGGAGCGGCGCGCCACTTTTTACTGCACGCCGTCGCTGCTTCGACCGGCGCAAAAAATCGCACCTGGTCTGCTGGCCTGTGGCGACTATGTGGCCGGCCCGTATCCAGCCACCCTGGAAGGCGCGGTGCGCAGCGCCGTCGGTGCTGTCAAGGCAGCGGCACTGGACGTTTATCATGCCAGAGGCACAGACAAAACAAGCAAGGAATCAAACCAATGAAACGCGCCCTGAAGATCATTGCCCTGTTTCTGACTGCGTTGATCGTCGTCGGCGCAGCGGGCGCTTCCTGGTACCTTTACAGCAAACAGCCGCAGCGTTCGGGCACGCTAAGGCTAACGCAGTTGACGGCACCGGTCAGCGTGCGCTACGACGAGCGCGGCGTACCTCACATCCAGGCCGACAACGAAGCCGACCTGTACCGTGCGCTGGGCTATGTGCAGGCGCAAGACCGCCTGTTTCAAATGGAGATCATGCGCCGCCTGGCGCAGGGTGAGCTTGCCGAAATACTGGGCCCCAAGCTGGCCGACGTGGACAAACTCTTTCGCACCCTCGGGATCCGGGAGCACGCCCGGTCTACGGTTGCCAGGATGGACCTCAAGAGCGCTTCGTCCCTGGCGCTGGCAGCGTACCTGGACGGCATCAACCAGTTTCAGGATACCCACCCATCGCCGCTTGAATTTGACCTCCTGAAGATTCCAAAGCGCCCCTTCACCGCACAGGATACTTTTGCCGTCACCGGCTATCTGGCCTACAGCTTTGCCGCCACCTTTCGCACCGAGCCGGCACTGACCTATGTGCGCGACAAACTCGGCGCCGGCTACCTGAAGGTTTTTGACCTCGATTCGCACCCGGACGGGGTTGTCGCAGCCGGATCGACAAAGACGATGAATGGCGCCGACTGGCGCCAACTCGACCAGATTGCCCAACTCAGCCAGGACGCACTCGAGATGGTTGGCCTGCCGCGATTCGAGGGCAGCAACGCCTGGGCCGTTTCCGGCAGTCGCAGCGCCAGCGGCAAACCGCTGCTGGCCGGTGACCCGCACATTGCGTACTCGGCACCCGCAGTCTGGTACGAAGCGCATTTGTCGACGCCCGGCTTCGAGCTCTATGGTCACCATCAGGGCCTGGTGCCAAGCGCGCTGCTTGGCCACAACAGCCAGTTTGGCTGGAGCCTGACCATGTTCGAGAACGATGACATCGACCTGATCGCCGAAAAGGTCAACCCCGACAACGCCAATCAGGTCTGGTACCACGGCCAGTGGGTTGACTTGCAAAGCCGTGAAGAAACGATACTCGTCAAAGATTCGGCACCGATCAAACTGACGTTGCGCCGCTCCCCGCATGGTCCCATCATCACCGATGCCTTTGCGTCCTTGCTTGGCAAGACGCCGGTCGCCATGTGGTGGGCCTTTCTGGAGAC
>CAITQH010000438.1 GCA_903894475.1 uncultured beta proteobacterium | reverse complement strand
GCTTGCCAGCAGACTGTTCCAATCACCCGCGGGAGCGCCCACAAAAGCCGGATCGCCGACAAATTGCGCACGGTCGGCGAAGGCCAGACGCGATGCTTCGGTGTATTGGTGCAGCCACTGCGGCCCCGGCAGCCCCTGCTGCAAGGGCTGTTCAATGGCCGGCGTGTGCTCAAGTATTCCCAGCATTTGCATCACCGCCAGATGGCCAGATGACGGTGGCGGAAAACCACACACGCGCCAGTACTGCTGCCAGTTGGTGCACATGGCCTCACGCTGCACCGGCTGGTAGTTGGCCAGATCAGCCTCGCTAAGGCGCCCCGGGTTGCTGGCGTGGCCTTGCACACGCCGGACGATGTCGCGCGCGACCGCGCCGCGGTAGAAAGCATCTGCGCCAGATTGCGCTATCTGGCGCAACACCTGCGCCATGGCAGGGTTCTTGAGCCGGTATCCGACGGGTTGCGCCGAGCCATCAGCCTGATAGAAAAATTGCCGTGCAATCGGATCGTCGATCAGCTGTTTTTCCTCTTTCAACTGCGTGTGCAGTCGGGGGCTGACGGCAAAGCCCTGCTCGGCCAGTGCAATGGCCGGCTCAAACAGGCTGGCCCAGGGCAACTGCCCATAGGCCTTGTGCGCCTGCTCCAGCATACGCAGGGCACCGGGCACACCAACCGACAGCCCGCCAACGACCGCTTGCTGGAACGGCATCGGTTTGCCATCTCTTTGCAGAAACAGTCTTTCGTCGGCCGCCGCTGGCGCCGTCTCCCGCCCATCCAGCGCCAGCAGTCTCGCGCCGTCCCAATGCAGCAGGAAGGCGCCACCGGCCAAGCCACTGGACTGCGGCTCCACCAGTCCAAGCACCATCTGGACTGCGATGGCCGCATCAACCGCCGACCCGCCGGCCTTTAGAATCTGATAACCGGCATCCGTCGCCAGCGGATTGGCTGCCGCGACAGCGAAATGCGCTGCGGACCACCCCGGCTTGGCGCCCTCAGACGCTGCCGCCATTGCTTGCGCCGGCATCACATAGGCAAAGCGTGAAGCTGTGTCAGAGGAAAAAGAGCCACAAGCACTCATCGCTGTGACTGCAATCGTCAATATCAGCAAGCGATAAAGATCCGGCATTCGCATTGGTATCTCCTGTGAGTCTTCGTATTCTGCACAATTGGCGCCAGCGATGGCAAACGCATTCACTTTTGTGCCAGCGACCGACAAAGCGTAGCGCCGTTTCATTGGCAGACAGCCCCAATCACTGCCTGATCACATCTGCTCCCGGAGGCGCATTGAACTCGAATGCTTTGCCAGACAGCACCGGGTTGATCTCGAAGTGGCTGAAGGTCAACACCGAGTGCTGGCCAAAGCTGTCCAGAATTTCCAGCACCACCAACTCAGCGCCTCGCAGTCCGACCCGGATGCTCTGCAAGGCGCTGTCCTTGCCATTTGGCGTGGCAAGGACCCAGTCGATGCCGTCCCTGGTTGGCGCATCGGTTAGCGCGAAAGCGGCCTGCAAGGCGCGCAGATCCGGCGCCGACGCGATCAAGGCTGCTGGCGTCGAGGCAAGCACCTGGGATTGTTTGCGCGCCGTCACCTGATTCAGATCGACGTCGTACAACCACAGTGTCTGACCGTCGGCAACGATGCTCTGCTCAAATGGCTTCCTGTAAGCAAACTTGAAACGGTTCGGTCTGGAAAACTCGAAACTGCCACTTGATGTTTTGCTGCGCGGGGCATCGGCTTCTTTGGCCGGCGCAGTTACCACCTGGACGAAGTCGGCGCGCCCGCTCTTGACGGTGCGCACAAAGACCTCCAGGCTCTGCAGGCCGGAGGCGCCGGCAAAGCCAGCATACGCCAGTGCGCAAAGAACAATGAAGAGTTTCATCACTTCAATTCAATGGTTTGTCATCGAGAGAAACGAAGCGACGCGGCAACCCATCGCATACCTGGATCGCCGCGCTTTGCTCGCGATGACAGCCAAAAGTAACGCAATGACAGCCATAGGTAGCGCGATGACAGCCATAGGTAGGGCGATGGCTGCAAAGTAAGGCCATTCGCTCACTCGGCTCGCGCCGGCACCAGAATTTCGCGCTGGCCGCTGTTGCTCATGACGCTCACGAGGCCGGCTTTCTCCATGTCCTCGACCAGTCTCGCGGCGCGGTTGTAGCCGATTTTGAGGTGGCGCTGCACCAGCGAAATACTGGCCTTGCGGTTCTTCAGCACTACTTCTACCGCCTGGTCGTACATCGGGTCCTTTTCTCCTGCGTTGCCGCCCTCACCGAGCGCGTCGCCCTCACCATCTGCAGTACCCCCTTCAAGAACACCCTCGATGTAGTTCGGCGCCCCTTGCGACTTCAGGTAGTTCACAACCCGATGCACCTCATCGTCGCTGACAAAGGCACCGTGCACGCGAATCGGCATACCAGTGCCGCTTGGCATGTAGAGCATGTCGCCCATACCGAGCAGGGCTTCAGCCCCCATCTGGTCGAGGATGGTGCGGCTGTCGATTTTGCTGCTGACCTGAAAGGCGATGCGCGTCGGTATATTGGCCTTGATCAGGCCGGTAATCACATCGACGCTGGGACGTTGCGTGGCCAGAATCAGGTGAATGCCGGCAGCACGCGCCTTTTGCGCCAAGCGGGCAATCAATTCCTCGATCTTCTTGCCCACGACCATCATCAAATCGGCCAGTTCGTCTATCACCACCACAATGTGCGGCAGACGGCCCAGCGGTTCGGGCGAGTCGGGTGTCAGGCTGAAGGGGTTGTAGATGAACTCGCCGTGCGCTTTGGCGTCGTCCATCTTCGCGTTGTAGCCGGCCAGATTGCGTACACCCAATTTGCTCAGCAGCTTGTAACGGCGCTCCATTTCAGCAACGCACCAACTTAGGCCATAGGCGGCCTGCTTCATGTCGGTCACCACCGGCGCGAGCAGGTGCGGAATGCCCTCGTAGAACGACATTTCCAGCATCTTGGGGTCTATCATCAGGAAGCGCACGTCGCTGGCCTCGGCCTTGTACAGCAGACTCAGGATCATGGCATTGATGCCGACGGATTTACCAGAGCCGGTGGTACCGGCCACCAGCACATGCGGCATCTTGGCCAGATCCGCAACAATCGGGTTGCCAACAATGTCCTTGCCCAAACCGACTGTCAGCATGGACTTGGCCTCGTTGTAGATCTGTGAGCCCAGAATTTCGGAGAGCTTGATCGACTGCCGCTTCGCATTGGGCAACTCCAGCGCCATGTGATTCTTGCCGGGAATCGTCTCCACCACGCGGATCGACACCAGACTCAGAGAGCGCGCCAGATCCTTGGCCAGGCCAACAATCTGCGCGCCCTTGACGCCGACTGCGGGCTCGATCTCATAGCGCGTAATGACCGGCCCGGGCTGTGCCAGTACGACACGCACCTCGACCCCGAAGTCTTTCAACCTTTTCTCGATCATCCGGCTCGTCATCTCCAGCGTCTCGGAGGAGACCGTCTCCTGGCGCAGCAAGGCACCGTCGAGCAGATCGACCTGCGGCAAGCGGCTGTCAGGCAACTCGACAAACAGGGGCTTTTGCCGCTCTTTGGCAACGCGCTCACTCTTGGGTACTTCGGTCAGCACGGGCTCGATCCTCAAAGGCAAAGCGTGTTGCTCCACCATCTCCTCGTGTTCCTCGATCACGACCTCCTCGCGCTCACGCGCAGCCTGTTGCCCGAGCGCCATGTCCTGCTTCAGTTCCCGCTTTTCTCGTCGCGACTCCATCTGAAAATAGAGCCAGGCGCCCAGACGTTCAGCCACCTGTGCCCAGGAAAAACGGAAGACCAGCGCCGCCCCCACCAAAGCCAGCGCAAGAGTTACCAATGCCGAGCCGACAAAGCCAAAAAGATGAACGCTCAGCGGACCTACAAAATAGCCCAAAACACCACCACCGTGCCCCGGCAAACGTGCCTCCAGGCTGTACAGGTGCGACCACTCCAGCGCAGCGCTGGCGCATAGCAGCAAGACCAGGCCCCACCAGAAGGTCACTCGCCTGGAGCCAAGTCTGGATCGCCGCTGCCAAACCGTGTCGGCCGGTACTGTCAGCAGATCATGACCCCGCAGCCAGCGCGCCAGACCTGAAAGCCAGACCCGCAGGCCGGCCGCAACACACCACCAGACCGAGAAGCCGAACAAGAAATAGCTGCCATCGGCCAACCAGGCGCCAAGCAAGCCACCCCGGTTCTGAATCACCGATGATGCGCCCGAAGTTGACCAAGCCACATCCTGCGCTGAGTACGTCAGCAGCGCGAGCACCCAGAAAATCAGCAAGACCGCGCCCACGGTCAGACCAAATTCGTCGGCAAAGCGTCGCCAGCCGGAGCGCTCGGGGGAGTCTGTTGAACGGGAAGAAGTTAAAGTATTGAGTGAATAGGTCATACTACGCCAACTGTACACGGGCCCTGCAACTTTATCCAAGAAAGCGTTCACAATGTCAAACACCCGACATGCCCAAGTCTTGATTCTCGGTTCCGGCCCAGCCGGCTACACGGCGGCCATTTATGCGGCACGCGCCAATCTCAAGCCGCTCCTGATTACCGGCATCGCGCAGGGGGGGCAACTCATGACAACCACCGAGGTCGATAACTGGCCCGCTGACGTTGATGGCGTACAAGGGCCCGAACTGATGCAGCGCTTTCTGGCGCACGCCGAACGTTTCAAGACCGAGATTGTCTTCGATCATATCCATACGGTCGACTTCCAGCAGCGCCCCTTTAGCTTGCTGGGTGACAGTGGCAGCTACACCTGTGACGCGCTCATTCTTGCCACCGGAGCGACGGCGAAGTACCTGGGACTGCCTTCCGAGGCGTCCTTCATGGGACGCGGCGTCTCGGGTTGTGCCACCTGCGACGGCTTTTTCTACCGGGATCAGGTCTGCTGCGTGGTCGGTGGCGGCAATACCGCCGTCGAAGAGGCGCTTTATCTGTCCAACATCGCCAGCAAGGTGTTCCTGATTCACCGGCGCGACAAATTCAAGGCTGAACCCATCATGATCGACAAGCTGATGGAAAAAGTCAGCGCTGGCAAGATTGAACTGAAAACCTTTTGTACCATGGATGAAGTGCTGGGTGACGCCAGCGGCGTGACCGGCGTGCGCCTGAAGAACGTCCAGTCCGGCAGGACCGAAGACTTGCTGCTGCACGGCTGCTTTATCGCCATCGGCCACGCGCCCAACACGGAAATCTTCCGGGGTCAACTCAACATGGCAGGCGGCTACATCGTGACGCAGGGCGGCTCCAGCGGCTTTGCCACGATGACCAGCGTGCCGGGTATCTTTGCCGCCGGCGATGTGCAGGACCATGTCTATCGCCAGGCCATCACCAGTGCCGGCACCGGTTGCATGGCTGCGCTGGACGCCCAGCGTTTTCTGGAGCAGGGCTGAAGCCGCTATAATCCCTCTCGTTTCCGGCTTTCCTCACGCCCAGTCCATGCCGGGCTTGGGGTAGCCGGAAAATCTCTTTACCGCCACGCAGCAGTGTGGCGAGGTGCGGCGAAAGCTGTTAATTTTTTCTCTGGAGTGTCCAAATGGCACGCGTATGTGAAGTCACGGGCAAAGGCCCGATGGTTGGGAACAAGGTTTCCCACGCCAACAACAAAACCAAGCGCCGGTTCCTGCCGAACCTGCAATATCGCCGTTTCTGGGTTGAGTCCGAGAGCCGCTGGGTGCGTCTTCGGATTTCCAACGCAGGACTGCGTTTGATTGACAAGAACGGCATCGATTCCGTGCTCGCAGATTTGCGCGCACGTGGTCAGGCCTGAGACCTTGCGGGACAGACTGTTAGCTCTGTCCTCAACCGATTAAGAAGGAGCACATCATGGCAACCAAAGGCGCACGCGAAAAGATCAAGCTGGAATCCACCGCTGGAACCGGTCATTTCTACACCACCAGCAAGAACAAGAAACTCATGCCCGAGAAAATGTTGATCAAAAAATTTGATCCCAAAGCTCGCAAGCATGTCGATTACAAAGAAATGAAACTGAAGTAAAGCATAACCATAAAAAAACCCGGCCAAACCGCCGGGTTTTTTTTCGTCAACGCTTTGCAGGTGACATCGGACCGACAGATGCCGTGGCCCCAGATCCAGGGTCCTGCCACCGACAATCACTTCAGATTTTTGGTCGCCACAATGATCTGGAAGTTGCCAAAGAAAACTGTGCGCCGTTCGCACGTGAAGCCGCCCATGGCCTCAAGCTGCATGAGTGGATCATGCGTATCCCAGAGCGCCAGACCAAGCGGCTCAAAGACCTTGAAATAGGTCCAGCTCAGGGCGCGCAGCACCCACAGGTCGGGACGATGAAACTCAGCCAGGTAAAGCTTGCCCCCCGGCTCGAGCACCCGGCCTGCTTCTCTCAATGCCTGGCCCTTCAGATGGTGCGGCAACTCGTGCAGCAGAAAAAAGATCACATTGGCAGAAACCGAGTTATCGGCCTGCTTCATGGCGATGGCGTTCTCTTGCATAAATTCGATCTTTCCGGCATGCGAGAGCAGTTTGCCCTGGGCGTGATCGAGTTCGTTCTTGATGATGTCAGCAATCAGCACGCGCCGCGCGCCGGTGTCGATGGCTGCGTTCACGACACGCGGAATCACGTTGCCAAAGGCACAGGACGTGATCAGCACGTTCTTGCCGCGCAAGTTCATGTGCTGCAGGCCGTGCGTGATGGCTGACACCAGACGGTCATACTGAAACAGCAAAATGGCTGCGATGATGGGCTGGAAGTCGATCATCCGGATCAGGCGCAAATTCGAGTAAATCGGATAAACATGGGCCGCGTCGTCCTGCGAACCCGACATGACACCGCGCATCAAAAGAGCACCCCGGGTCACGGTGAAGAAGAAAAGCGCCGTGGCCAGAAGAACGAAAAACAATGAGGCAACGGTATACAACAACCAGGAAGGCATAGTTTTCCTTTGGGATTCAAAAAGGCACTGGGCGCCAGCGCGCCCTAAGACTGCTGAGTATCACACAGCCGGCATTATCACCGGAACCGTCCTGAAAACTTAAGGCGAAACCTTGATTCAGGACAATGTTTCGAACCGATGAAGTCAACATCGCTGGCTAAGCCTTGCCTGGCGTCAGACCTAATATCGTCTGCCCGCCAAGGTAGTTCTGCAAGCCCTGCGGCACGTTGATCGAGCCGTCAGCATTCTGATAGTTCTCCAACACTGCCACCAGGGTGCGTCCGACGGCCAAGCCAGAGCCATTGAGGGTATGAACCAGTTCGTTCTTGCCCCGCGCGTTCTTGAAGCGCGCTTGCAGCCGGCGTGCCTGAAAAGCTTCGCAGTTGGAGACCGAACTGATCTCGCGGAAGGTGTTTTGCGCCGGCAGCCAGACTTCTAGGTCGTAGGTCTTGCTGGCGCCAAAACCCATGTCGCCGGTACACAGCGACATCACCCGGTAGGGTAATCCAAGTTTTTGCAGAATCGCTTCTGCATGGGCGGTCATTTCTTCCAGCGCCGCATAGCTCTTTTCCGGGTGCACGATCTGCACCATCTCGACCTTGTCGAACTGATGCTGGCGGATCAGTCCGCGGGTATCGCGCCCGGCGCTGCCGGCCTCGGACCGGAAACACGGCGTGTGCGCGGTCAGTTTGATTGGCAGGGCTGATTCGGCGACCACTTCGTCCCGTACAAAATTGGTAAGCGGCACCTCGCTGGTTGGAATCAGGTAAAGAGCAGCGTCCTCACGCCCTTCCTCGCCCTCCTGACCACCCTTTTTGGCAGCGAACAGATCGGCCTCAAACTTGGGCAACTGCCCGGTGCCGCGCAGGGTTTCAGCGTTCACGATGTACGGCGTGTAGCACTCGGTGTAACCGTGCTCCTGTGTCTGCACGTCGAGCATGAATTGCGCCAAAGCCCTGTGCAAGCGGGCCAGCGGCCCCTTCATGACGGCAAAACGGGCACCCGAGAGCTTGACGCCCATCTCGAAATCGAGCCCCAGCGGCTCGCCCAGGTCAACGTGATCTTTCACCTTGAAGTCAAACGCCTGAGGAGTACCCCAGCTGCGCACCACCACGTTGGCGTGCTCATCCGTGCCAACAGGCACACTCTCGTGGGGCAAATTCGGTACTGCCAGCAGCAGCAGCTGCATGTCGGTCTGGATCTCGTCCAGCCGCGCCGCCGAGGCCTCCAGCTCAGCTTTCAATCCTGCCACCTCGGCCATCGCGGCATCACACTCCTCCTGCCCGACCGCACCCTTGGCTTTGAGCTGCCCGATCTGCTTGCTCAGGCTGTTGCGCCGGCCCTGCAGTTCCTCGGTTCGAACCTGGATCGTCTTGCGCTCGGCCTCCAGCTTCGTGAATCCGTCCACATCGAGAAAGTTTTGGGGATTCTTGCGCGTTTGCAGGCGCTCAACCACCTGAGCAAGGTCTTTTCGGAGAAGAGTAATGTCTATCATGGTGAGATTGTAATTTTTGAAATGTTCGGCGAACAGTCATTGTGGACACGTCGATGTCATTGCGGCCACATTGTTGTCATTGCAGACACCTTGTCTTCATTGCAGGCCCCCTGATGTCATTGCGGACTCGATCCGCAATCCATTCGCGGCGTAGCACTGGATCCCGGATCAAGTCCGGGATGACCATCTTCTGACCTGGGATGACGACCAACAACCAGGCTGGCCGGGTCCAGATTGGCGCCGCACAGTATCAGGCAAACCCGCTCGTCCACCCGCGGTCGGTAAGCACCACTTTGCAAGGCCGCCAGGCCCAGCGCCGCAGCCGGTTCCACTGCGAGCTTGAGTTCGCTCCAAAGCCACAGCTGCGCGGCGCGAATCGCCTCGTCACTGAGCAGCAGTGCATCCTTGACGTAACGCTGGCTGACATTCCAGGCGATCTCGCCGATGCGCTTGGCGCCCAGCGAGTCGGCCGCAATGCCGCTGACCAAAACGTCAATCGGGTGCCCGGCCTGGCGCGCCTGAAACAAAGTGGGCGCCAGGGTCGGCTCCAGCGCCACGACGCGCGCACGGTGCTCAAACCAGGCCGCAATACCGCCAATCAGGCCGCCACCGCCAACGCTCACCAACACGCTGTCTGGCAGGCCGGCGGTGGCTTCAATTTCAGCAGCCAGTGTCGCCGCACCTGCCACCACTTCAAGTTGGTCGTAGGCGTGCAGCAACAGGGCGCCGCTGGCGCGCTGGCGCAGCAGACAGGCCTCCAGCGCTTCGGAATAAGCTGCCCCGGTGACCACCACGCTGGCGCCGAGTTGACGCAGGCGATCCCGCTTGGCAGTACTCGCCAGCAGCGGCACAAAAACCTCGCAGGGCACCGCCAGCGCCTGCGCCGCAACGGCCGCTGCGATACCCGCGTTGCCGCCCGACGCAATGATCACACCGCTGGCGGGAATCTCGTTGGCAAGCATACGATTTAGCATGCCACGCGCCTTGAAACTGCCGCCAAGCTGCAACTGTTCGAGCTTCAGCCAGACCTCAGCGCAGTCCAGGCTGAGCGCCTTGCCGGGCAGTTTCATCAATGGTGTCCTGCGCAGCAGTTGAGGCCGGCGGACATCGAGCCGGTGCAGGGCGTTCTCGATGTCAAGGCGCGCTATGCCGAGGCTACTCATGGCTCGTACCCTCCCGGTTTCAAGCCTTTGGGCAAGGGAAACTTGACAGTCTCTTCGATGCCATTCATCTTGCGCACCGACACCGCACCCAGCGCCTTGATACGTTCCATCACGCGGTTCACCAGAATCTCGGGTGCCGAGGCGCCGGCCGTCAGCCCAACCCGCTGGTGTCCCTCAAACCAATGCGCCTGAATTTCTTCGGCGCTATCGACCATGTAACTGGTGGTCCCGAGTTTGCGCGCCAGCTCCGCCAGCCGGTTGCTGTTGGAACTGGTCGGACTGCCGACCACAATCACCAGATCAACCTGCGGACTCATGATTTTGATGGCGTCCTGCCGATTCTGCGTGGCGTAGCAGATATCCTGCTGCTTGGGTTCGCGCACGGCCGGAAATCGTGTCTTGACAGCCGCGGCAATCTCTGCCGCATCATCGACGCTGAGCGTGGTCTGCGTCACCAGCGCCAGCCGCTCGGTCTGAGCGGGCCGCAAATTCGCCACGTCGGCCACGTCCTCGACCAGATGCATGCCGCCGTCAAGCTGCCCCATGGTGCCTTCAACCTCGGGGTGCCCCTTGTGCCCGATCATGATGAACTCAAAGCCTTCGCGGCGCAGCTTGGCCACCTCCACGTGCACCTTGGTCACCAGCGGACAGGTGGCATCAAAAATCCGGAAACCCCGCGCTGCCGCCTCCTCCTGCACAGCGCGACTGACACCGTGCGCCGAAAAAATCAGGGTCGCACCGGCCGGAACATCGTCGAGTTCCTCGATAAAGATGGCCCCTTTGGCTTTCAGATCATTAACGACATAAGTGTTGTGAACAATCTCGTGGCGCACATAGATGGGTGCGCCAAATTTCGCCACAGCGCGTTCGACGATTTCAATGGCCCTGTCAACGCCGGCGCAAAAACCCCTGGGCTCAGCCAGCAAAATTTCAAGATCTTTGCTCACAGCACGCCAATCACGTGTACTTCAAAGGTCACCGGCTGGCCAGCCAGCGGATGATTGAAGTCAAACAGCACCGCGGCGCCACCGGCGTCCGCTCTGAAGCGCTGCACCGAACCGGCAAACCGGCCCTGGCCGTCGGGGCTCGGAAACTGCACCACATCACCCAAGGCGTAGGGCTGATCGGCCTCACTCATGGCATCGAGCAGGGGCCGCGCCAGCCACTGCAATTTGTCCGGGTGGCGCTCGCCAAAGGCAGCGCCCGCTGGCAGTTCAAAGGTCGCGCGCGAGCCTTCAGACAAACCCAGCAAGCGAGCCTCCAGCGCCGGCGACAGCTCCCCCGTGCCCAGCGTCAGCGTGGCCGGCTTGTCGGCAAAGGTATTGATCAGGTCGCCCGCCGGCCCTGCCATGCGGTAGTGCAGCGTGAGAAAAGAGCCTGACTGGACGCAGGCCGTGGTGGTGGTCATGAGGAAGTCCCGGATAAACTGGGCTCATTGTAAAAGCCCAAGCTATGCCCCTGAAAGACCTGCCCCTGGACGCGCAACCGCGTGAGAAACTGCTCGCCCGCGGAGCGGCCGCCCTGAGCGACGCCGAACTGCTGGCGCTGCTGCTGCGCACCGGCATCAAGGGCAAGGGTGTGCTGCAGATGGCAGACGAACTGCTGCAGCTCAAGACTTCAGCCACCGACCACAACGACGGCTTTGATGGCATTGCCGGCCTGCTGCATGCCAGCGCGGACGACCTCAAGCGCGTCAAGGGTCTGGGTCCTGCCAAACGTGCAGAACTGGTGGCGGTGCTGGAGTTGGCGCGACGCGCCCTGGCGCAGCAACTCAAGGCCCGCACAGTGTTCGCCACGCCCGACGCCGTCAAGCACTATCTTCAGTTGCAACTGGCGGCCAAAGGGCATGAAGTGTTTGCCGTGCTGTTTCTGGATGTGCAAAACCGCCTGCTGGCCATGGAAGAATTGTTTCGAGGGACCTTGACGCAAACCAGTGTTTACCCGCGTGAAGTGGTGCTTCGCGCGCTGCACCATCAGGCCGCTGCCGTCGTGCTGGCACACAATCACCCGAGCGGCACGGTGCAGCCCTCTCGCGCTGATGAAGCCCTGACGCAAACCCTCAAGACCGCGCTGGCACTGATTGATGTGCGGGTGCTGGACCACGTGATTGTGGCGCCCGGTGAAGCCTTGTCGATGGCCGAGCGGGGCTTGCTGTGAGCGCCAAACCGGTCAAGGTTGGCTCGCTGGCCGAACTCAAACTGGTCAAGCGTGAAATCGAGGCGCAAGCCCTGCTGCGGGAGCAACAGGCGGCCGAGGCTGAACGCCAGAAACGCCAGTCAGCCGTCGAAAGCAATCTGTTCCTGCAGGCGGCAGGCGTGGTTCAACCGCTGCCCGACAAGAACCGTACCCACTTGAAGAAGGCCGCGGCAGCGATGCCCGTCATGCAATACCAGCGCGATGAAAAGGCGGTTCTGAAAGAGGCCATCAGCGACGAATTTGACAGCGGCACCCTGCTTGACAGCGACGATATGCTGAGCTTTCGTCGCCCGGGCATCGGTGCTGACATCACACGCAAGCTGCGCCGCGGCGAATGGAGCATTCAGCGCCAGATTGACCTGCATGGTTTGCGCCGCGACGAAGCCAGAGAGCACTTGAGCTTCTTCATCCGAGAAGCGCACAAACAAGGCATACGCTGCGTGCGCGTGGTGCACGGCAAAGGCCTGGGCTCGCCCGGCAAAGCGCCCATCCTGAAAAGCCGGGTTCACAGCTGGCTGGTGCAAAAGAACGAAGTGCTGGCCTTTGTGCAGGCCAGGCCGGCCGATGGCGGCGCTGGTGCGCTGCTGGTGCTGCTGGCACCGGTCAGGAGTTGACAGCAGCGCGGCGCAAGGTATCGACCACAGGCCGGCGCAACACTTCGCGCAGACCCCACCAGCCCGCCAGCAATGCCAGTGCGGCCCCACTTAAAGCACCCCAGAGCAGGACCCACAGCGAGGCGTTCCAGTCAAATTCAAAAACAAAGCGGGCCAGCGCCCAGCCCACCAGCGTCGCCAGCACGGACGCCAGAAAGCCGGCGAGCAGCCCGACTGCAGCCAGCTCGGCGCGTTGCACCTGGCGCAGCAGGCTGCTCCTGGCGCCCAGAGCGCGCATGATGGCGAACTCACGGGCGCGTTCCTCCCGCGTAGCGCTCACCGCAGCAAACAACACCACGAGGCCGGCGGCAAGGGCAAAGCCGAACAGGAATTCCACCGCACCAATCACCTGATCGAGCACACGCTGAACCTGGGCAATGGTGCTGCTCATGTCAACACTCGTAATGTTCGGGAAACTGCGCACCAGTGCGTTGTCAAAATGGGCGCCTGCCGGAGCCTTGAAGGCAGTCATGTAGGTAGCCGGGATATTGGGCAGTTTGCTCACCGGGTACATGGCAAAGAAATTGGCACGCATCGAGCCCCAGTCCACTTTGCGCAGCGAGGTAATTTTTGACACGGTCTGCGCGCCACCCACATCGAAACTGAGCACATCACCAAGCTTCAAACCCAAGGTGGTCGCCAAGCCCTCCTCAACGCTGATGGCGTCCGGTTCGTCTGGCGTCCAGCGCCCAGCCACCACCTTGTTCTGCGGCGGCTGGGTGGCGCTGTGCGAAAGGTTGAACTCGCGTTCCACCAAACGCTTCGCGCGCTCGTCAGCATAGTCGTCTGGCGTGACTGGTTTGGCGTTGATGGCAATCAGGCGACCCCGGATCATCGGGTACCAGTCAAACTGGCTGACGCCGGCCCCACGCAGGGCCTGCCTGAAAGCATCGCCCTGCTCGGGCATGATGTTGATGACAAAACGGTTCGGCGCGTCCGGCGGTGTGGCCTTGCGCCAGCTGCTGACCAGATCGGTGCGGAGCAATACCAGCAGGATCAGCGCCAGCAAGCCCACCGCCAGCGCACTAACCTGCAACACGGCAAAAGCGGGACGTGCCGCGAGCTGACGGGTCGCCAGTATCAGCCAGCGTGGTGCCCTGCTCTCGCTCACCGCGCGGCGTAGCAGCTTGACGGCGAGCCAGCTAAGGCTCGCAAAAACCAGGGCCGCTGCGGCAAATCCGCCGACGGCGATCAGACCCAGTGTCAGGTCACTGCTGGCGGCCAACAACAAGGTGGCAAATCCGCTGATGCCCAGCAGCAGCACGCCGATTGATGTCGGCTTGAGGTTGCCCATGTCACGGCGGATAACGCGCAACGCCGGTACCTGCGAGAGTTGCAGCACCGGTGGCAAGCCAAAGGCCAGCAGCAAGGTCATGCCCACGCCCATGCCAAACATCAGGGGCCACCAGCTAGCCGACGGCAAGGCCGTGTCCACCAGACCGGCCAACAGCAAGACGAAAACATGGTGTAGCGCATAGCCCAGCAGCAAACCCAAAGCGCTGGCCAAGAGGCCGATCAGGCCAAATTCGAAAACATAGGCAGAAGCGATTCGGCGCTGACTCAAACCCAACACGCGCAACATGGCGCAGTCGTCCAGATGCGACAGCGCAAAGCCGCGCGCCGCCAACGCCACAGCTACCGCGCTCAGCAATGCCGCCAACAGGGCAATCAGGTTCAAGAACTTTTCTGCCCGGTCCAGCGTTTGACCCATTTCCGGGCGCCCGCTCTGGAACGAATCCACGCGCAAGCCACGCAAGCCTTGCTTCTTCATCTGACCCTGCGCCCAGGCGACAAAGGCAGCGACAGGCTTGTCCTGGCCCGCCACGGCCAGTCGGTAACTAATGCGGCTGGCCGGCTGGATCAATCCGCTGGCAGTCAAGTCCTTTTCATTGATCATGACACGCGGCGCAAAACTCATGAAGCCCGCACCGCGATCAGGTTCGTTAACCACGATGGCGGTGACGCGCAGACTGCTCTCGCCCAGCAACAAGGCATCGCCGATCTGCAGACCCAGGGCATCCAGCAAGGGTGCCTCAATCCAGGCCTGACCGACCGCCGGTATGCTGCGCGTGGGCTGTCCCGCACCCTCCATCTGGCTGGCAATCTGCAGGCTGCCACGCAAAGGGTAGCCGGGCGCCACAGCCTTGAGCGCCACCAGTTTCGCGGTGCCGCCTTTGGCATCAGCAGCACGGCCCATGGTCGGAAAGCCCAAGGTCTGCACCACGGCGAGGCCAAGCTCGCGCGCCTTGGCCGTGAAGGCCACTGGTGTCGGGTTGTCGCTGACGATGACGGCATCGCCACCCAGCAGTTGGCGCGCGTCTCGCTGCAAACCGGCTTTGAGCCGATCTGCAAAAAACCCGACCGCCGTCAGGGCCGCGACGGCCAGCGTGACCGCCACGATGAGCAAACGCAGATCGCCAGAGCGCAAATCACGCCACAAAGAGCGCCAACCCAGACGCCAAATGGAAATAGACATTCCCCGACCTTAACGCATTTGCTTTGGCCCCCAATGTTCCTGGTTATGGCGAGCCGCCCATTTGTCATCGCGAGCGTATCGTGGCGATCCATGCAGTCATGGATTGCCGCGTCGCTACGCTCCTCGCAATGACACAGGCACCAGTTCCGGCTGCAGTTGCAGGCGCTCGGTGCCGGTATAGCAAAGAAAACGCCTGTTCATGGCACGGCCAATGGTGCACAAGCCCAGGCGCTCTGCCACCTCGTGGCCCATCTGCGTGATGCCGCTGCGCGACACCACGATAGGCACCCCCATCTGCGCCGACTTGATCACCATCTCGCTGGTCAAGCGGCCGGTCGTGTAGAACACCTTGTCGTCGCCACGCATGCCTGCCGCCGCGCCGGGCCGCTCCAAACCAGGCACTGCCACCTCGGTGGCATCGTCATGCATCCACATCCATCCGGCAATCGTGTCGATCGCGTTGTGGCGCCCCACATCTTCGACAAACAGCAGAAGTTCTTCACCGCAAAACAGGCCGCAACCATGCACCGAGCCAGCTGACTTGTACGTGCTTTCCTGCAACCGAATAGCGTTCACAACGCCATAGAGCTGAGCCTGGGTCAGACTGGCGGCGGGTAAGACCAGTTTGTCAACTTCAGCCATAAGGTCGCCGAACATGCTGCCCTGCCCGCAGCCGGTTGTCACAACGCGCTTGGCGGTACGCGCCCGAATATCCACAATGCCCTTGTGCGTCTTCACCGCCGCCGCGCCGACATCCCAATCGACCGTGATGGAATGAACTTCCTGCACTGACTGCAGCAGGCGCTGGTTGCGCAGAAAGCCAAGCACCAGCAACTCGGGTTGCGCGCCCAGGGTCATCAAGGTGACGATTTCCCGCTTGTCGACGTAAACCGTCAGTGCGCGTTCGGCTGGAATCGATACTGTCGCAGGCTCGCCAAATTCGTTGACAGCGCTGATCTCGCGCGTCAGAGACGCACGCGCCTGCGTCAGGTAGGGCAGCGGACTCAGGATTTCTTCGCCGCTACGGCCGAAGCTGCGGCGGCAGGTAAGGCAGCACCTGCCACAGCCGGAACGTAAACAAAAGGACCCGGATCAACGCAGGTGCTTGCCGGCGCTGCAGGCTTGGCGCCCTTGACAACCGGCTTGGTACGCGCTGCCACTTTGTCCTGCGACTTGCACAACTGGTAGGCCTCGAGCTTGCCGGTCCAGGCAGTCTTGGCGGCAGCTTCTGCGGCCTTCGCCTTGGCTTCGTCCGACGGTGCGGGCAGCTTCGCCAGCGCCGTCGCGGCCAGCAGCATGGCACCACCCAGGATCAACAGTGCTTTCAGATTCTTCTTCATGGGAACTTCCTCATACTTGAACCGCCTGGCCAGGGGCATCCGGCTGCGATCGCTGCGCTGGTATCTTACCGCTCTTGATGTCGTCGAGCCACAGCGCGTGGTGCTCACGCGCCCAGACTTCATCAACGTAACCTGTTCTCATCGCGTCGTACGCCCCCCGGGTTCCTGCGGTACCCATGTAGATGTGGCCCATGAACATGCACAGCATGGCAATATTGGAAACTGCGTGCACCATATGCGCAATCTGCATGCTCGCGCGTTCATAGCCGAACCCGGGCAGCGCCTTGTCCATGAACAGTCCCGAACTCACGACAACCAGACCAAGCACAAAAACACCGCCCCAGTAGGTGACCTTTTCGCCGGCATTGAAACGTCCGGAAGGGATCTCGTGACCTGACAAAATGCCACCGCCCCTGAGCATCCAGGTCAGGTCTCCCTTGGCCGGTAAATTGTCACGCAGAAAGGTCACGATCACGATCAGCAGCGACACGGCAAACAAGGGCCCGACGAAGTTGTGCACATTCTTCAACGCATAGGCGAGCCAGCCAAACAAAGTCGTACCGATGACCGGCAGCAAAAAGAATTTGCCAAAAGCCATCACGACCCCGGACGCAGCCAGCACGCAAAAAGCGATGGCATTGGTCCAGTGAGCGGAACGCTCCAGCGGCGTGAAGCGCTCCACCAGACGACCGGTGGGCTCGTCCTGCACTTTCATGGGACCGATGCGCCAGTGAAACAGGCCAATCGCGCCCAGCACAATCAGCAGCAAGGCCCCGCCGTAGGGAATGATGAAATTGTTTCGCACCTGGCGCCACGCTTCTCCGGCATTGGTCAGACGCGAACCCGGGTATTGGACAAAAGGCTGTATCAGCGTGCCGGCCTCCGGCGCCTCTGACTTGGGCAGGCTGCTGACGCCATTGACGCCAGCGCGAACCTGACGCCACATAGGAGCGTTATTGCCCGGCTGAACCTTGGCGCGCTCGCCATTGCTTTGCATGGCATAGCCAGGTTCGGTACTGGCATCGGGTTTCACGTCGGCAATATTCTGGCTCTGGACGGCAGGTGGCACGGCCTGCGGCGGCGCGCTCTGCGCCAGCGCCATCAGGCTGGCCAGCAGAGCGAAAACAAATGCAAGAGGTCTTTTCATCAGGGCCTCCTGCTCAATTCATCCGGCCATAATCGTTCTGCCCGAGTTGCATGCGCGCTTTGAGTTGCGACTCCCAGGCCGCCTTGTCGCCCTGCTTCCAGCCAGCAGCGACAAAGGCTTTGCCGGTGCCCTGGTAGGCTGGCACGTCCCTGCTTGCCGAGCCCAAAGTCTGAGCCGACTCAGTGCAGGCGCTCAGCAGAACCGCCCACGCTGCCATTGCGAGAACGCGCTTCATGATTTGACTCCTTCAGGTGCCGCGACACCCGGTTGCCCGGCCTGCTTGGACCCGTAAGCCGTGCCCCAGCCCCAAACCTCGGCACCCTTGCCGCGCTTGAGGACCCGGTTGCGGAAGATGTCGGCCACCACATCGCCGTCGCCCGCAATAAGCGCCTTGGTTGAGCACATCTCGGCGCAAACCGGCAGTTTGCCTTCGGCCAGACGATTGCGACCATATTTTTCGAACTCCGCCTGACTTCCGTTGACCTCCGGGCCACCGGCGCAGAAGGTGCACTTGTCCATCTTGCCACGCACACCAAAAGTACCCTGCGACGGAAACTGCGGCGCACCAAACGGGCAAGCATAAGAGCAGTAACCGCAGCCAATGCAGACGTCCTTGTCGTGCAGCACCACCCCTTCATCGGTGCGGTAAAAACAATTCACAGGGCAGACCGCCATACAGGGCGCATCGCTGCAATGCATGCAGGCCACCGATATCGACCGCTCGCCGGGAATGCCATCGTTAAGCGTGACGACGCGGCGCCGATTGACACCCCAGGGAACTTCGTGCTCGTTCTTGCAAGCCGTGACACATCCGTTGCACTCGATGCAGCGCTCGGCGTCACAAATGAATTTCATTCTTGCCATACAAATCTCCTTCGTTCCGTACTTATCGTGCGGGTTTTGACTGTCATTGCGGGCTTGACCCGCAATCCATGGATCCCGGATCAGGTCCGGGATGACAAGAAATCTTCATGCTCTCTCCACATTGCAAACCGTCGTCTTGGTCTCTTGCATCATGGTCACGCTGTCATAACCGTAGGTGGTGGCTGTGTTGATGGCTTCACCCCGCACGATCGGCGCTGCACCATTCGGGTAATAGGCCAGCAGGTCGGCGCCCTGCCAGCGACCCGAGAAGTGAAACGGCATGAACACGGTGTCAGGGCCAACGCGCTCGGTCACCATGGCCTGCACATTCAGGCGCGCTCCGGTCGGTGTTGAAACCCAGGCGCGCTCGCCGTTGCGGATGCCCTTGTCGGCCGCCACCTTGGGGTTGATTTCGATGAACATCTCCTGCTGCAACTCGGCCAGCCAGGGGTTGGAGCGGGTTTCTTCACCGCCACCCTCGTATTCGGTCAGGCGCCCGGAGGTCATGATGAAGGGAAACTTCTCGTGCACCTTGTCTGCGATGTTCTTTTGCTGAATCGTTTTGAACAGCGTGGGCAGCCGCCAGAAGGCTTTCTTGTCATCGTGCGTCGGGTACTTGGCCACAAGATCGGGGCGGATGCCGTACAGGGGCTCGCGGTGCTGCGGAATCGCGTCAGGAAAATTCCACACCACAGCGCGCGCCTTGGCGTTGCCAAAGGGATGACAACCATGGACCTTCATCACCACGCGCTGGATGCCCCCCGACAGATCGGTCTTCCAGTTCTTGCCCTCGGCGGCCTTCTTCTCGGCTTCCGTGAGATCGTCCCACCAGCCGAGCTTCTTCAGCAAAACGTGGTCGAACTCGGGGTAGCCGGTGGTGATGTCGGCACCGAGCGAATGCGAGCCGTCTTCGGCCAGCAGATTGACACCGTCGCGTTCAACACCAAAATTGGCGCGGAAGTTGCCCCCGCCGTCCATCACATGTTTGGAAGTGTCGTAGAGATTGGGTGATCCCGGATGCTTGAGTTCAGGCTTGCCATAGCAGGGCCAAGGCAAACCGAAGTAGTCACCGGTAAAGTCATAGCCGGTTTCCTTGTCCTTGCCACCTTTGGCCTTGAGCGTCTTGACATCGAACACGTGCATGTTGCGCATGTGGGCCTTGAGTCGTTCAGGACTTTGCCCGGTGTAGCCAATGGTCCACAGCGAAGCGTTGATTTCGCGCAGGATGTCCTCTGGCACCGGTTCATCCATGCCACGGACCTTTTGCATCTTGAAGTTTTTCGACAACTCCTTGCCAAAACCCAGCTTGTCGGCCAGCTGCTGCATGATCATGTGATCACTGCGGCTCTCCCACAGCGGTTCAATCACTTTTTCGCGCCATTGCAAAGAACGATTCGACGCCGTCACAGAACCACAGGTCTCGAACTGAGTCGCAGCGGGCAGCAGGTAGACAGCGCGATTCGGGTTCAGGTCCTCCGGCTTGCCCGGCATCGCGGCCATCGCCGCGGTGGCCGACGGATAGGGGTCCACCACCACCAGAAGATCGAGCTTGTCCATGGCGCGTTTCATCTCCAGACCGCGCGTCTGTGAATTGGGAGAGTGACCCCAGTAGAAGACGCCGCGCAGGTTGGAGTCCTGGTCGATCAGCTCATTCTTCTCCAGCACACCGTCGATCCAGCGCGACACCGTGATGCCGGGTTTGCTCATCATGGCGGGCGAAGCGAACTGCTTCTTGATCCATTCGAAATCGACATTCCAGACCTTGGCAAAGTGCTTCCAGGCACCCTCGACGATGCCGAAGTAACCGGGCAGCGAATCCGGGTTGGGACCGACGTCGGTGGCACCCTGAACATTGTCGTGACCACGGAAGATATTGGTGCCGCCACCGGACTTGCCAACGTTGCCGAGCGCCAGCTGCAAAATGCAGGAGGCCCGCACCATCGCGTTGCCAATCGTGTGCTGGGTCTGGCCCATGCACCAGACCAGGGTGCTGGGCCGGTTCTGGCTCATCATGGTCGCCACCTTGAGCACCTGCTCCTCCTTGACGCCACAAGCCTCTTCCACCTTGTCCGGCGTCCATTTGGCGAGAACCTCTTCCTTCACCTTCTCCATGCCATAGACACGGTCATTGATGTACTTCTTGTCTTCCCAGCCGTTCTTGAAGACGTGGTAGAGCACGCCAAACAGGAAGGGGATGTCGGAACCCGAGCGGATGCGCACAAACTCATCGGCCTTGGCTGCGGTGCGGGTAAAGCGCGGGTCCACCACGATCATCTTGGTGCCGCCTTCCTTGGCGTGCAACATGTGAAGCAAACTCACGGGATGCGCTTCGGCAGCGTTGGAGCCTATGTACATCGCGCACTTGCTATTCTGCATGTCGTTGTACGAATTGGTCATCGCGCCGTAGCCCCAGGTATTGGCGACACCTGCCACCGTGGTGGAGTGACAGATGCGCGCCTGGTGGTCGCAATTATTGGAGCCCCAGAGACTGACCAGCTTGCGCATCAGGTAAGCCTGCTCGTTGTTGTGCTTGCTTGATCCAACCCAGTAAATCGAATCAGGCCCGCTGGCCTTGCGCAGGTCGAGCATGCGCTCGGTAATTTCGGCCAGCGCCGTATCCCAGCTGATGCGCTGGTACTTGCCGTTGACAAGCTTCATCGGGTAGCGCAAGCGGAACTCACCGTGCCCGTGCTCACGCAGTGCGGCGCCCTTGGCGCAGTGGGCTCCGAGGTTGATGGGCGAATCAAAAACCGGCTCCTGGCGCACCCAGACGCCGTTCTCGACCACGGCGTCGACCGCGCAACCGACCGAGCAGTGCGTGCAGACCGTGCGCTTGATCTCGATCTTTCCCTCGCCAATGGCGACACTGTCCGCACCGGCATGGGCTTTTCTCACCAGCGTGAGTTGCGAGGCAGCCAGGCCGACACCAACACCGAGACCGGAGCGGCGCAGAAAAACGCGCCGGTCCATGGTCGGCAGGGCCGCGGAGAGGCCGCGGCGCAGACCGTGAACGAAGGAAGAATGCTCGCTTGGGCCGACAGCGCCCGCCTTTTTAGTCAACAGCATGACAGTCTCCAATCAGGAAGGTGGACAGAACTCAGACCAGCGTGGTCTTGTAGTACTGCTTGACGTGATCACTCAGGCTGTAGCCACCCCCTTTTTCCGGAGCCGGTCTGGGTCGTGGTGAGACGGCGGCTGGCGCTGGCGTCTTCAGCCAGGCCGTTGTGGCCACCGCGGCCCCTGCTGCCGAGGCAGAGAGAAAAAATCCGCGCCGCGAGGCTTTTGCTTGGGTCTTGGACATCTTGGTCTCCTACAGTTATATTTCTTATGCAACCCTTTTCATAGTGTAGGTATTTCAGCGCCCCACCACAACGAAAACCACGCTTGATTAACCTAGGGCAAACCCGAACTCATTTGACGGCAGTGCGCCGCAGGTGATGCGAAACAAACCACAGGCCGGCGACTGTCAGCAGCACGCAAACCAGAAACGGTACGGCAAATTGAAGCAGCGTCAGGTCCTCCCCCTTGATGACGCGCGTCATCAAGGTATTCTGGGCCAGCGCCGGCACCCACAGATGCCAGGGCGCCTCGCCGCCCTGATTGAGCAGCGTCATGAGCGGCAACAGCGAAATGCCCAGCACCAATACGGTGGCGCTGGCCTGCGCCTCCTTGACACTCTTGCAGACAATCGAAATTGCCATCAGAAGCGCCGACAAGGCAGCCGCGAAGGGCAGCAGGAGCAACAGGAATAACACGACCTCGCGCGTGCCAAACTGGAACATGGCCTGCAGGACGTCACTGCGCAAGAGCCACTGCGCCGGCAGAAAACTCAGGCAATTGAGCAGCGCCACCATCATGCCGACACTGGCCACAGCGCCCCACTTGCCCAGCACCAGCGCCAGCGCGTGGGCCGGATTCATGACCAGCGGCTCCAGCGACCCACGCTCACGCTCGCCCGCCGTCGTGTCCATGGCTGCATTGAGCGCCCCATACAGAACCGCCATCATGACAAAGAACGGCAACATGCCGGTAAGTTGTGCGGCGCGTGTCTGGGTGCTGGCCAGATCACGCTCCTGCACCTGCATGGACTCCAGCACCGAGCCTGAAATGCCGCGCGTGGCCAGCGTCAAGCCAGCACGTTCGCGATTGAAACCGCTCAGCAGTTGCAACACGCGCGGCAGCGCCGAACTGCTTTGCCGGTTCGCGCTGTCACTGACCACTTCCACCACCGGCGCCTCGCCACGCTCGATGGCTGACTCAAAGTCGCTCGGCAGCAAGACGACCGGATCACCCAGCTTGGACGCTCGCAACAGCGTCTCGAAGTCAGTCGGAGCTTCCCTCGCAACCCAGGTCTGACGCTCAAGAAAATTCTGCAGGCTCGGTCCATAGGTCAGTCCACTGACGTAGACTTCGCGCTTTTCGGCGTGCTCCTCCATCGATGCGATAAAGCCCGACAGGGCAATCAGAATCACCGGGCCCATCACGACCCCGGAGAGCAACACCCCCAGCATGGTCCGCTTGTCGCGCAGGGAATCGATGATCTCTTTGCGGAAAACCGTGCCGGCCACTCTCAGGAAGTTCATGCCGCCACCCCCTGCCCAGTCGATTCCATCGGGGCAAAGGCCAGTTGCACAAAAGCTTCTTCAAAATCAGTCTTTCCAGTTCGCTCCAGCAACTCCGCAACCGTGCCACTGGCGACGGAGCGCCCGTGTGCCACCACCACCACGCTGTCACACAGGCGCTGGACCTCCTGCATGATGTGGGTCGAAAAGACAATACATTTGCTGCCTCCTTCCGGTGAGCGCAGCAGGCGCAATGAGTCACGCAGAGCGCGCGTCGCAATGACGTCAAGCCCGTTGGTCGGTTCATCCAGCACGATGTTGGCCGGGTCATGCACCAGAGCCCGCGCAAGGGCTGTCTTCATTCGTTCCCCCTGACTGAAACCCTCGGTGCGGCGCTCCAGCAAAGCCGTCATATCGAGCATGCGGGCCAGTGATTCGGCGCGTGACTGCGCCGCATCGCGCGTCATGCCCTGCAGGGCACCGTAGTAAACAATGTTTTCACGCGCTGTCAGACGCGGGTACAAACCACGCGAATCGCTGAGCACCCCCAGGCGAGACAGCGCCACCAGCGGTTCTCGGGCAACGTCGACTTCGTCCACCGTCATGCGACCAGCATCGGGCTGGATCAACCCCGCCAACATGCGCAGGGTGGTCGTCTTGCCAACCCCGTTGGGCCCGAGCAGCCCCGTGATCTGTCCATTGGGCGCGATCAGGTTGACATCGCGCACGGCCTGCACCAACGCTGCCGGGGCACGCTTGAAAGGCAGCGTCTTGCCCGGCGCGGGCGGCACCTTGAAGCTGCGCGCAAGATGTTCAATCCGGATCATGGCGCAACTCCCTGCAGGGCCGGGACAAATACCGGCGGTCGCGGAATGCGCCCGGCGCAGCCAAAGTCCACTGCAACCGCCTGCGCGTCATCCTCGGCGTCGATGAAACGTGGCAGCGCATCGCGCATGCATGGCAGCGTCATGACGCCATGCCCGGCGTTGGCCACCACCACGTGCTTCGCCCTGGCGCCAAGCGCCTGCGTTACCCGCTGTGCATGGCGCGGCGGGGTCACCGGATCCAGCCCCCCACTGAGTAGCAGGACCGCAGAGCTGGCAGGGGGAATGATGTAGAACTCCGCCGGCATGTCGGCACGGGGCCACTCGGTGCAGATGCGCTCGTAGCTGCGACCCAGGCTGTCTCCGAAGTCCCTGCCCGGCTTGTCGGCACTCATCCTGATGCGGGGATAATCTTCCGCACAGACCACAGAAAAATGCATGCCCATGGCCAGATCAGCGGCGCGTGGCGGCTGCGCTGAAAAACCAAGACCCAACAAGGCGTCCCAATGCCCTGTGACCGCCTGGTCGATGGCAAAGGGCAAGGTCGACGCCAACGGCGGCGAATACAGAGGGCCCTGAATCAGGCCAAGGACCATGTCTCGCGTTATCGTCACCGACTCGATCCGCCCGCTCAGCGGGTGATTCACCCGCACCGTTTGCGGCAAGGACGCAAGCAATTGCTCCCAGCGCTGACGCAGCGCGGGATGCAGTTTCTGGCAGGCGCTTTCTTTTTCACAGGCCAGCAACAATGCCTCCAGCGCGGCCTGACCATCGCCGGAAAAGCTCAAGGGCAAAACCATATCAGGTGGCGCCACGCCGTCGAGCACACTGCGACGCAGCGCCGTCGGAAACTGGCGCAGGTACTCAAGCGCGACCCGCGTGCCATACGACGCACCGATCAGGTTGATCTTCTCCGCGCCCAGTGCCTGTCGTACTGCGTCCAGATCCTGCATCGCCAGCAGCGTGGTGAAGTAGCGCAGGTCACCGTAAGGCAGTTTCTTGAGCTGTGCCAGGCATTGCGCCATGGCGGCTTCGCGCAAGCCGCTGTCAAGTTGCTCAGCCAAAGTGCTGTGGCGAGGGTCCGCGCACAGCAGCGGCGCAGAGCGGCCGGTACCACGCTGATCAACAAAGACCAGATCGCGCCGATTGTTGATTCGTGCAAACTGCTGCAACAGCATCGGCGCCACATTGATCGCGCTCTGACCCGGTCCGCCAGCAAGAACAAAAACAGGATCGGGCTTTTTGCGTCGCGCCAGCGCTGGCACCACCATGTAGTGCACGTCGATGTGTACACCCGAGGGCCGCGCCGGATCAAGGGCACGCGACAGCACACCGCACTGCACCTCGGTCTTGATGCCAGGCACGCGACAGGGCTTCAGATCCTGTGCTCCAGCCCGCGTCGTCGAGACCAACAGAGCAGCCGCCACCAGCAGCAAGGCAGCTACCAGGTGCGCGCTGCGGTCCGCAGCAAACGAGTTGCCTTCCA
The DNA here is from genome assembly GCA_903894475.1 of uncultured beta proteobacterium. Classification (GTDB taxonomy): domain Bacteria; phylum Pseudomonadota; class Gammaproteobacteria; order Burkholderiales; family Burkholderiaceae_C; genus Rhodoferax. Next base: position 18,658 of record CAITQH010000438.1, on the reverse strand, counting down.
TGGGATCAGCCCAGCATGTCAAAGCCTTGCGCTTCGACGTCCATGAAGTGGCGTGTCAGCAGCGCCAGGGCAGCGTAGAAGCGCGCCGCCGGATGCGAAGCAAGGGAATCACACAGCAAGCCGACCCAGGGCTGCAAATGGCTGGCAAAAAATTCCTGCTGTCGCATCAGTTGATGTTCGGTTGCGGCATCGGCGGCAATCAGATAGCGCATCACTTCGCACAGATAGGCGATGTGGTCTTCGGTCTCGCACATGTCTTCAGACCGCGCCAGTTCCAGCCCGGCCAGGTCACTGCGCAATTTGGCCAGCGGCTTTTCATTGAGAAATCCACTGAGGAAATGCGAGCCATAGAGATAGACCTCGGGCTTGCCCATGCCACCAAACAAACGGTTGTACTCAGCCTCAATCGCCGCCGGCGTCATCTCGCGCGCCAGGCCTACCAGCACGCGCCAGGGATCCTCCAGCAAGCCACCAGAGGCCGGCGCCTCGGTTGCGGCCAGTCGCAGTTGCGCCAGCAAGTCCGCGCTCGGCGGCGCGTAGTACAAGGCAGACAGCAGCCCATACAGTTCGGCGCGGGCAAGTTCCTCGTCGAGCGCACTGCCTGATTCTGAGATGGAAATAGGTGTCATGGTCAGATATCGGTGATTCTGCTCTCATCGGGAGCCAGGTAGATATCGATAACCCGGCAGTCACTGCACATTTTGAGACGTTCCAGCTTGGAGCCTTGAAACATGCTGTGCGAACCGAGTTTGCCCAGCATGGCTTCAATCGCCGCCAGCGTGCCAAAGGGCTTGCCACAGAGCGCGCAGGCGTAGGGCTGCATCTGGTGCAGCAGCACGGCGTCCTTGCGCTCAGGGCTCAAGTTCAGGCGCGGCATCAGGGCGAGCGCTTTTTCCGGACAGGTCTTGACGCACAGGCCACACTGCACGCAGTTTCTTTCGATGAAGCGCAACTGCGGCGACTGCGCGTTGTCTTGCAGCGCGTTCACCGGACAAGCGCCGACACAACTCAGGCACAAGGTACAGGCAGCCTTGTCGAGAAGCAGGCCGCCCAGTGGCGAGGCAAGCGCCGGCAATGCAATGAACTCCGGCTTGAGCGGCGCCTGGGCCATCAAATGGTCCAGCGCCAGTTCCAGCGTCGCACGCTTCTCGGCCTGCACCGCAAAGGAGGCGGTCCGACTCACGCCTTGGGCCGCAGGGGCGCGCAGATCAAGATCGAGCGCCGCCAGATCGCGCGCGTCCCTGGCCTGCAGCAGCCGGAAATGTTCGCCCTGGTAACCCAGGCCGCTCAAAATGGCTTGCGCCACCGCCATCTGGCTGCTCAGGGCTTCATGGTATTGCGGCGCCTCCTCTTCGGTCAGCAGTATCCAGACTTGCGAGGCGCCATAAGCCACGGCCGTCAGCCACAGTTCCAGACCGAGCGAGGAGGTATGCCAAAGTTCCAGCGGCAGCACGCGCGCGGGCAGGCCATGGGTTGCCGGATCAAGCTGTGCGGCGCGTCCAAGGTCGCCCAGCATATTCGCCCCGGCCTGCTGGCTGTGCAGTAGCAGCGCCGCATTTTTTCCGCCGGCACGCGCATAGCTGCCCAGCAGTGTCTTGAGCCGCACACCCTGTTCCGGCGCACGCGGATAGGCATAGCTCAAGGCGCCGCTCGGGCAGACCGTGGTGCAGGTGCCGCAGCCAATGCAGAGCTTGGCGTTGATCGAGATTCGCTGCAATGAACGCTCGCTGCTGATGGCCCCTGCCGAGCAAACGTCGATGCAGGCCTGGCAAGCGACTCTCTGGTTGCGGCTGTGGGCGCATAAAGACTGTTTGTAGCCGACGAACCTGGGCTTCTCGAACTCGCCCACCAGCGAGCGCAACTGCAGCAGGGCCTTGGCATCTCGCCCATCCCAGCACAAGTAGCCTTGCGGCAAAGCATGCTGCGAAAAAGCCGGTGTAGCGCGCAGATCGAGCACCAGATCAAACGCGGCCACCGCCGTTTCACTGAGCCGATTGAAATCAATGGCACCGGCAACCCGGCAGGCTGTGAGGCAAGTCCGGTGTGCCTTGCAAAGCTGGAGTTCAATCTGATAATCCAGACCGATGGCGCCTTCAGGGCAGGCCGCCAGACAGGCGTTGCAGCGTGTGCACAGGTCCAGCTCAATCGGGTTATTGCGCAACCACTTCAGTTCAAAGGCACCGAGCCAACCGGTCAGCGACTCGACGCTGCCGCCCAGCACCGGATAGCGTCGCTCCTGGCGCGCGCCAGCAAAGCCCATGGCATCGCCGGTGCCCTGCGTGAACAGGCTGATATCGAGTTCATCGCCCAGCATGTCAGCGGCATGCTCGGCCGCACCCAACTCACCAATGATGAGCAAGCGCCCGGTGCTCCTGTAGCTGACGGTGGCCACTGGTTCGGCTGCTGGCAACTGTGCAGTCGCCAGCAGCGCGGCCATTTTGGGCGTGGCCGAGGCGGCATCCTTGCTCCAGCCAGCGGTCTCCCGAATATTGACAAAGCGCAGCGGCGCGTAGCTCGCAGCGCCAGCCCTGGCGCGCCCGGACTGCTCGGCCAGTTCAACAAACAGGCGCTTTTCCTGCGTGCAGGCAACCAGCACATCGTCGCCCGATTGCAAGGCCTGCACAAAAGCCGCGGCCTCGCGCCGGCACAAAGCCGAATGCAGGGTCAGGCTTTCATTGAGCGCCGCGCCCAGGCTCCCGGGGTCCAGCGGCATGGTTTGGTTGCAGTCGCAAATCAGTGTGGTCATGTGGGTCGCCCGGTTCTTGGGCTGTGCTGTCGCTGAGCGTATCAGGATTCGCGCCATCAGGAGGATCCTCGAACAATTGAAGAAACCTGGCACTGGCCATTTGTCGCAGCATCGATTCAGGAATCGGATCCGCTTGCGAGTAGTCGTCAATGTAGGTATCCAGTCGATCCATTACTTGGTAGTGCGGATCGGCAAAGAGCTTCTTCATGGCAGCGTTGCGCACTTCGGGCGCCACCTCGCGCGCCGCAAAAGGAGCGAAATCCGATTGTGCTGTCAGCGCCTGAGCGTCCTGCATGCTCAGCACAGGCAGTTTGTCTTCCCGCGGCAAAGCGGTATCCGCTGGCGCTTCAAGCCTTGCCGGTTTTGCCTGCGAGGCAATTGGCTCGGGCACCGGCTCTTCGAGCATCTGACCGGTGCGCAAAGCTTGTTTGCGCTGCGACCAGCGGCTCAGAAAACCATCAGCCACGACTTTTCCCCGTGCTGATCAGCGCCGGATTTCCGAAGCGGTCGGTCAGGGGCCGGAAACTCTCGGGCCGGCGGCGGCGCCTGGGTTCACCAGCCAGGTGTTGATCGACAAAGGTCTGCAGCCACTCAATCACTGCAGCCGGTGCCGGGACTTGCTCCACCATTTCCTGTGCGTCGAGCCAGCGCCCGGCATCCACATAACTCAGACTCACGACTTCGGGTCGCGCCATCGGCACCTCGGACAAAGTGGTCTCGTCTTCCATGCGCCACAAGACAAACCAGCAGGGTGCGCTGGTGCTGAGGTTGAGGTAGTAACCTTCAGCATCGTCGCTGTACAGCGTCACCGGGTAGTCAGGATGCAGCCAGCGCTCCTCATGCTCATCCTTGTAGAGCATGCGTGCACTGCTGCCAAAAGCTTGCTCGTGTGGCACCACATCGGCCAATACCCAGCGCCATTCCTGCCAGCGCCTCATTGCTTCGGTGATGCGCTCACGGCGCATCACGACGGCGACTTTAAGTTCGGGACGAGGGGTATTCATGCGCCCCTGCTGTTGAGCGCTACGCAGACTCTGCCTTTGCCCGCTGCCTTGGCCTGATACATTGCCTTGTCGGCTCTGATCAACAGTGTGTCAATGTCTTCAGCCGAAACTGGAAAGGCTGCTACCCCGATGCTGGCTGATATCGAGGCATTCACCGCACCAAGCTGATAATCTTTCGAGAGCGTCTCAATGAGTTGCTTGCCAAAGGTCTCGGCGCTGTTTGCGTCGGAATGAATCAAGGCAAGGGCAAACTCGTCTCCGCCAAGCCGGGCCGCAATGTCGGATGCCCGAATCATGTTCTTGAGCCGCTGCGCAACCTGACAAAGAAGCTGGTCACCCGTGTCATGACCATGTGCGTCGTTGACCGCCTTGAAGCCATCCAGGTCAAGGTACAGAATCGCCATGGTGCTGTGGTTACGTCGACAAACGGCCAATTGCTGGTTCACTGCCGCTTCAAATTGTGCCCGATTGGGCAGACCGGTCAAGGCATCATGCTGCGCCATGTATTGACTTCTTTTCAATGTACCAGCAGCGTCCAGCAAGGCCTGGCCAAGTTCCCGCGCTTCCTTGAAATCGAGTTCGGGCAACGCAACGAATTCACCGCAACCAAGCGCCCGGGCCGGCGGGATCAATGCAGTGACAGACCCTGCAACGCGTCCGCCGAAATGCCAGGCCCAGCTTATTCCAACCAACAAGGCGGCAAGGGTTACCACAATCAACCAGGTAAGACTCTGACCAAGTCCTGCCGAGAGTTCCTTCTGCGGTATCCCAAGGACAACAGCCCAATACGTCACCCTGGACCGGCTGTACACCGTCAGCACCGGCGTTCCATCCAGGGTCTTACCTTCCTCCGCACCTTCAAACGCAGCGTTCAACCTGACCAGCAGACCGGCACTGACTTTCTTGCCCTGAAATTTTTCAATTTCCAGCGATCTGGCAACCACACTTCCAGTGCTATCAATAATCGAGGCCCGCCAACTGTCCGGAAATTTCTGTTCCTTCAACAAGCGCTCCAACTGAGCGGACTCAACGCTGGAGTTAAGCGAGTAGGGAGTTACTCCACCCTGCTTGATCGGTACGGAAATCGAAAATGTGAGGTAACCCGAAACCGGATCAAGATACAGATCGGAAACGCCGGGTTCGGCCAATTCAAGCGTGCGTTTCAAAACCGGCGGACTGATGAAAGTGCCCCCCTTTTCCTGGTACGGCAAACTGGTTGTAAGCAACATCTGCCCCGCCGCGTCCCAGACAACGATGTTTTCGGCATGAATGCTGGGCAGGACTTCAAGCGCTCTGGCATGGAATCCGCCAAGGTCGCCGGTGGCCAGGCGATGCGAAGTTCCCAAGGCCTGCAAAGCCGCCTGGGTACTGGCGAAGTCACGATCGAGCAACATCATCAAGGCCCGCGCCCGACTCGTCGCATTGTTCTCCAACTGGACTTTCTGGTCTTGGTAAAAATTCAGAATCAGGAAAACAGCCACAGCGGCGATCGGCAATATGCATCCGGCAACCAGTCCGGCCAGATGCGCGCGAATACCGCTGCCGTTCATTCGATTCAGAAATGAAAACTTGACCAAGGGCTTATCCACGACCGGAGCAGACTTGAATAGCCCCTGGCAGTGACCGTGTTGCTGCCAGCCTTTGCATAAAGCGTTCGCACTGCGCCAACTGCGCCAGACTGACATATTCATCCGGCTGGTGCGCCTGGGCAATGTGACCCGGTCCGCAGACCACCGTCGGGATGCCGGACTGCTTGAAGATGCCGGCTTCGGTACCGAAAGCCACCTGCGTGGTGCTGCTCTGACCCGACAACTGCTGCGCCAACAGCGTGACCGGGTCCTTCGCATTGCCCAGAAAACTCGGGACCTCGCAAATGGTTTCAAACCGGAAGCCGGCCTCGGGAGCCACTTTCTTCATGGCCAGTTCCAGGCTGCGGGCCTGCGCCACGATCTCCTGCTGCATCAGCTTTGCGTTGGCCGTCGGGAGATCACGAAACTCGTAATGAAACCAGGCATCGCGCGGTACCACGTTGTCGGCGATACCCCCCTGAAACTGGCCGACGCTGGCGGTCGAAAAGGGCACATCAAAGCCTTCATAGCGCGCTTCCTCAAGCTCGAAGCCCTCGGCCATGTCTCGTACCTTGCCAATCAGTCGTGCCGCCATCTCGATGGCGTTGACCGACTGCGGCGTCAGCGAAGAGTGCGCCTCCTTGCCGCGCACGCAGCAGCGGTAGCGGTAGACACCCTTGTGCGCAATCGCCGGCACCATGCCGGTGGGCTCACCGATGATGCAAGCCACGGGCTTGATGCCGGCCTCTCGCAAGTCGGCAATCAACTCGCGCACACCAAAACAGCCCACCTCCTCGTCGTAGCTCAGAGCCAGGTGAATCGCAAACGGCGCCGTGCTGTTCAGAAATTGTTCTGCGTGCGAGAGCGCAACGCCGATGAAACCCTTCATGTCGGCACTGCCGCGACCGTAAAGGCGCGGCTCCGGCGCATCTTGCACCAGCGCACCCAGCGGCGACACCGACCAGTCCTGGCCGTCCCATGGAACTGTGTCGGTGTGGCCCGACAGAATGATGCCAGCGGGCTTGTTTTCACCCAGTGTGGCAAACAGATTGGCCTTGGATTTGTCGGCGTTGTAGCTGAGTCGGCTCTTGACGCCGAGCCGCGCCAGTTCATCGCGGACAAAGTGAATCAGTTCCAGGTTCGAGTTCTGGCTCACAGTGTTCATGCGCAGCAGTGACTGAACCCATTGCAGGGCGGATGGAGAAAGCATGGTCGAATTGTCCATCAATTGGACTAGCCCTGCATCCTACAATCCAAAGTGAAAGCACCAAAGCGCAAGCGAGCGCTGCCTAACCGATCCGAAGGAATACCCATGTCACTGGACAGCCTGTTTCAACCCTTTCAATTGAAGTCTCTCAAGTTGCCCAATCGGGTTGTGATGGCACCGATGACGCGCTCCTTTTCGCCCAACGGCGTCCCCACCGAGCAGGTCGCCCAGTACTACGAGCGTCGCGCCAAGGCTGCAGTCGGCCTCATCATCTCCGAGGGCACCGTGGTGAACCGGCCTTCGTCCTCGAACGACCCGAATGTGCCACGCTTCTGGGGTACCGAGGCCCTGCCCGCCTGGAAGAAAGTAATCGACACTGTGCACGCTGCAGGCGGGGTCATGGCGCCGCAACTCTGGCACATGGGCGCCACACGCAACCGCCGCAGCAACTGGGTGGTGCCGGAGCCGATCGACAGCCCCTCGGGCCTGTCTTCTCCCGGCAAGAACTATGGCGAAGCGATGAGCGATTCAGCTATCGCCGATACCATTGCCGCCTTTGCCCAGGCAGCAGCAGATGCTCAGTCGCTGGGATTTGACGCCATCGAGTTGCACGGCGCCCACGGCTATCTGATTGACCAGTTCTTCTGGGATGGCACCAATCAGCGTAGCGACAGTTTTGGTGGCAGGACTTTGGTTGAGCGCAGCAGATTCGCGGTCGAGATCCTCAAGGCAGTGCGCGCTCGGGTCGGCCCGGAATACCCGGTCATCATCCGGCTGTCGCAGTGGAAGCAGCAGGATTACGCAGCGCGCCTGGCCAGGACGCCACAGGAGATGGAAGACTGGCTGCGCCCCATGGCAGACGCCGGCGCCGACATTTTCCACTGCTCGCAGCGCCGCTTCTGGGAAAGCGAATTCGAAGGCTCTGATCTGAATTTTGCTGGCTGGGCCAAGAAGCTCACCGGCTTACCTAGCATCACGGTCGGCTCGGTTGGACTTAGCGGCGAGTTCATTGCCGCCTTTGGCGGTGAATCATCCAAGCCGGCATCCCTGGACGAACTGTTGCGTCGACTCGATCGCGGCGACTTTGACCTGGTGGCGGTAGGCCGAGCCCTGATCACCGATCCGCAGTGGGTGCAGAAGGTGCGCGACGGGCTGCACGACCAGTTGCTGGACTTTTCCCCGTCAGCGCTGGCGACGCTGTTCTAAGCGTCAGTCTTTCTTGGCACTGGCGCGCTGAGCGTTGCGCAAGCGCTCAAGCCGGATGCGATCGGGTACGTCTGATTCACGCGTGGTCCGTTTTGTAATCAACAAGCCGTCCACGTCAAGCGTGACCACGGGCACACCTTGGTACACGATCGTTTGAATATGCTGGCGCAGATCTTCAAACGATGTAGACGCTGCCACATAGAGCAGATCAACATAAATCTCCGATTCCAGCGCCGTCGAAAAACCCTTATCCATCCATTCAGGACGCAAGTCGCCGACGGCGCCGCGCGTCGCGGGCATGGATTCAAGGGCTTTCAAGAGACGGACGTTGTTGCTGGGACTCACGGGCAGCAACAAGTCAATGTCCTTGGTCATGCGCGCAAAGCCATGCAAGGCCATTGCCGCGCCGCCTATCACCGCATATTCGACTTGTGCGTCGGCCAGAGCTTGGGCCAATGCCAGAATGTCGCTTTCATTGGGTGGTCTGACGGCTGGCATGTCAGCTCGGCCTCCGGCTACGCTCCAGGGCCCATGCCAATTCCCGATCATCGTCAAATTGATTCTTCTCTTGCGGTGACGCAAAGGCGCGCGCCGTCGACCGACTTGGCGGTCTGTCACCCTGCAACGCATTGGCACCGGCCTGCAAGCGTCCCCAATTTTTTTGCAGCCAAAGGTAACGTTCGCCCGAAGACATGGTTTGCACGGTCAGCGCCTCGGCAAGCTCGCGCCCGGCCTGGTAACTTGCCATTTCTTCGGGTGTTTGGAAGACTTTGCTTATCATTGGAAACCATTTGCGCCGACGTCGCCATTATCGGGAGTAATCGCAACCGCGCAGTACTTGAACTCCGGAATCTTTCCGACCGGGTCCAGTGCGGCATTGGTCAGCAGATTGGCTGCTGCCTCGCTGTAGGCAAAGGGCATGTACACCGTGCCATCTGGCGTGCCATCGTCGCACCGCAAGTTGACCTTGACACTGCCACGGCGTGAGCACAGAGTAACCATCGCTCCGGCGCTCACACCCAGACGCGCCAACTCGCGGCCATTGACCGAAGCGGTCGCCATCGGCTCCAGCGCGTCGAGTACTCTGGAGCGACGTGTCATGCTGCCGGTATGCCAGTGTTCAAGCTGCCTTCCGGTAATCAAGACCATGGGGTAATCAAAGTCCGTCTTTTCGTTGGCAGCAATCAGCGTGGTGGGCAGCAGATGGGCCCTGCCGTCTGCGGTCGGAAAATGTTCGGCGAACAGGGTGGGCTGACCAGGATCATCCGCACTCAGGCAGGGATAGGTCACACTGCCCTCGCGCTGCAGACGCTCCCAGCTGACACCGCCCAAGGAGGCCTGCATGGCTTGGCGCATTTCTTCAAACACGGCGGCCACGCCATCGCCCGGGCCCGCGTAAAACCAGTTCAAACCCATGCGTTTGGCGATTTGTTGAATGATCCACAAATCAGCTTTGGCATCGCCCGGCGCATCTATGGCCTGACGACCCAGCTGCAACATGCGGTCGGTATTGCTGACCGAGCCGGTCTTCTCCGGCCAGGCGGTCGATGGCAAGACGACGTCGGCCAGCCAGGCGCTCTCGGTCATGAAGATGTCCTGCACCACCAGATGCGAGAGCGCCGCCAGGGCGTGACGCGCATGGTTCAGATCAGGATCGCTCATGGCCGGGTTCTCACCCATGATGTACATGCCGCGCACTTTGTGTGGATCGTCGTCGTTCACCAGCACCTGGCGCATGATCTCGACCACCGTGTAGCCGTTCTGTTCATCAAGTTCGCAGCCCCAGAAGCGCTCAAACCATTCGTGTGCTGCCTTGTTCGTGACACGCTGGTAATTGGGGAACATCATCGGAATGAGACCTGCGTCGCTGGCGCCCTGCACATTGTTCTGTCCGCGCAGCGGGTGCAGCCCGGTGCCGGGCCTGCCAATCTGGCCAGCGACCATGCACAGGGCAATCAGCGCGCGCACATTGTCGGTACCGTGCACGTGCTGGCTCACACCCATGCCCCAGAAGATCATGGCGCCTTTGGCCTTGGCGTAGGCGCGCGCCACTTCACGAATGGTCTCGGCCCCAATGCCACAAACCGGCGCCATCGCTTCCGGGCTGAAGCCCTGCACGGCGGCACGCACTGCCTCGAAATTGCGGACGCGCGCGGCAATGAAGGCGGGATCGGTCAGACCCTCTTCGATCAGCGTGTAGATCATGGCGTTGACCAGGGCGACGTCGGTGTCGGCATGGAAGCGCAGGCTGCGCCAGGCGTGGCGCGCCAGGTCGGTGCCACGCGGATCGGCCACAACGATCTTCAGGCCACGCTTGGCGGCATTTTTCATCCAACTGGCCGCCACCGGGTGGTTGCCCGCAGTATTGGAGCCGATCACCAGAATCAGCTCGGCATGCTCGACATCGCGCACCTGATTGCTGACCGAACCCGAGCCAATACCCTCGAGCAGCGCCGCCACACTCGAGGCATGGCACAGGCGCGTGCAGTGGTCCACGTTGTTGGAGCCAAAACCGGTGCGCACCAGCTTCTGGAACAGATAGGCTTCTTCATTGCTGCCCTTGGCCGAACCCAGGCCGGCCAGTGCCTTCTTGCCATGCTGATCGCGCAAGCGCTTGAGCGACTGCGCTGCAAAGTCCAAGGCCTCGTCCCAGCTCGCGGGTCGGAACACGCTGGACCAGTCGGCGCTGTCGCGGTTCAAAGTCTGCAGCAGTGCCGGATCCTTGGCCACACCTTCGCGACGAATCAGGGGCACCGTCAGGCGCTGAGGGCTGTGCACATAGTCGAAGCCGAAGCGCCCCTTGACACAGAGCCGCTGCGCATTGGCGGGACCGTTGCGTCCGATCACACCCATGATTTTGTTATTTTTCACCTGGTAGCTCAGCAGGCAACCGACACCGCAAAACGGGCAAACCGAGTCCACTACCTTGTCTGCGACCAGCGCCGCGTCGCCGCTTCGCGCCAGAAGAGCGCCAGTGGGACAGGCCTGCACGCACTCACCGCAGGCAACACAGGTACTGCTGCCCAGCGCGTCACCCAGGTCAAAAACAATGCTGCTGTGAGCGCCACGCCCGGCAACGCCGATAACGTCGTTGACCTGCAGATCGCGGCAGGCACGCACGCAGCGCGTGCACTGGATGCAGGCGTCGAGGTTCACTGTGATTGCCGGATGCGAGTCGTCCGTTGTGACGGAGCTGCGGCGCAAGGCCAGCAGTTCCGGACGCGGCTGCACACCCAGGCGTGCTGACCAATGGCTTAGCTCACCGTACTGCCCAGACACACTGGATCCCGGGTCAAGCCCGGGATGACAGATTGCCTCAATGGGATGACAGATTACCTCATCGGGCGGACAGATTGCCTCATCGGGAGGACAGGGCTTTGTCATTGCGGCCGGCGAGCCGCAATCCATGCCGGCATCATCGCCATCGCGCTTGGCGCCGCTCTCTGGCAAGTCCGCCAACAACATTTCCAGCACCATCTTCTGGCTTTTGACAGCGCGCGCACTGCTGCTGCGCACGTGCATGCCGGGTGTGACCTGGCGGCAGCAACTCGCGGCGAGATTGCGTTCACCCTCAATTTCGACAACGCAAGCGCGGCAATTGCCGGCAGCCCGCATCCCCTCCTTGAAGCACAGGTGCGGGATTTCGACGCCGTGGCGCTGCGCCGCTTGCAGGATGCTCTCGCCCTCTAGCGCCTGCAGCGTTGCATCGTTGAGTTTGAAGGTCAGCGCTGCCACCTCAGCCGCCAATCTCGTGCGCGAAGTACTTCTGCACTGATCTCACGGGGTTCGGTGCTGCCTGACCCAAACCGCAGATCGAGGCATCGAACATGACGGTGCACAAATCGTCCAGCGTGGCCATGTCCCAGACCGGCGCCTGCATCAGCACCGCAGCCTTGGCCGTGCCGACGCGACAAGGTGTGCACTGACCACAACTCTCTGCAGCGAAGAACTGCATGGCGTTGAGCGCAGCGTCGCGCGCAAGGTCATGCTCGCTGAGCACCACCACCGCTGCCGAGCCGATGAAGCAGCCGTAGGGCTGCAAGGTGTCAAAGTCGAGTGCCAGGTGGCTCAGGCTGGCCGGAAGAATGCCGCCGGAGGCACCCCCCGGCAAGTAAGCATACAGGCGGTGGCCGTCGGCCATGCCGCCACAATGCTCGTCAATCAACTCCTGCAGGCTGATGCCTGCCGGTGCCAGCTTCACACCGGGGAGTTTCACCCGACCACTGACGCTGAAGGAACGCAGGCCGTGGCGACCCTGGCGACCAAAGCTGTTGAACCACTGCGGACCTTTTTCAAGGATTTCACGGACCCAGTACAGGGTCTCAAAGTTATGTTCGAGCGTCGGTCTGCCAAACAGACCGACCTGCGCAACATAGGGCGGGCGCAGCCGCGGCTCACCGCGCCTGCCTTCGATGCTCTCGATCATGGCCGACTCTTCGCCGCAGACATAGGCACCGGCACCACGACGCAGCTCAATGTGCGGCAAGGGGCAAGGCGGGTCGGCCTGCAAGGCCTCGATCTCGCTTGAGAGCATTCGGCGCGCATCATGGTACTCGTCGCGCAAATAGATGTAGCAGGCTTCGGTGCCAGCGACCTGCGCCGCAATCAGCATGCCTTCAAGAAAGCGGTGCGGGTCGCGCTCAAGGTAAGTGCGGTCCTTGAAAGTACCGGGCTCACCCTCGTCGATGTTGACAGCCAGCAGGCGTGGCGCGCTCTGTCCGCGCACGATGCGCCACTTGCGTCCGGCCGGAAATCCGGCACCTCCCAGGCCGCGCAGGCCTGAGCCTTCCATCCTGGCAATCACGTCATCCGCGTTTTGTTCGCCGTTGACCACGGCCGCTGCCAGTGCATAACCGCCCTGCCGGCGGTAGGCTTCGTAGCCGATCAGATGCTTGTTTGGCAAGAGATCCTTAGCAGCCTGCCCCACTGCCATCAACTCGGTCGCTGCGACTTCCAGCAAGGTCTCGAGGCTGGCGTGCCCGAGTGCTCGCTGACCGACCAGAGCCACAGGCGCCTGTTCACAGCGCCCCAGGCACGGAGCCGCGAGCACTCGGATTGACGGCTCCGGCACGGCCTGCATCCCTGCGCGCAGAGTCGCCGAGCGCGCCATCGCACAACTTTGCCCACTGCAAACCCGAACCGTCAGGGCCGGTGCGATCTGGTCGTCACGCAGAATCTGGAAGTGATGATAGAAGCTCGCGACCTCATAGACTTCCGCCAGCGCCAGTCGCATCTCGCTGGCCAGCGCCACCAGATGGCGTTCGAACAGAGCACGGTAGTGATCATTGAGCTGGTGCAGATGCTCGATCAGCAGGTCACGCCGATGACCGTCGGGCGGTGCCGATCCAATCAGTTCGCGCACCTGCTGCAACGCCACCGCTTCAGGCTGCCGCCCCTTGAGTTGCGAGCGGCCCTGCACCGAATTGCGACGGGCAGTGTCCACCAGGGACTCCTGTCAGGTGTCTTTCGAGATCTTGATGGTCGGAAACTTGGCGGAGAAATCCTTGTTCTTGGCCGCAATTGAAACCGCCACCTGACGCGCCACTGCCCTGTAAATGCCGGCAACCTCGCTGTCGGGGTCCGACACCACCGTCGGCTTGCCGCTGTCCGCCTGCAGGCGGATCTGCATGTCCAGTGGCAGAGCGCCGAGGTAATCCATGCCGTACTCCGTGGCCATCTTCTTGCCACCGTCCGCACCAAAAATGTGCTCCACATGACCGCACTGGCTGCAGACGTGGACTGCCATATTCTCCACAATACCGAGGATAGGCACGCCGACCTTTTCGAACATCTTGATGCCCTTCCTGGCGTCGAGCAGCGCGATGTCCTGCGGCGTCGTGACCACCACCGCACCGGTCATGGGCACACGCTGCGACAGCGTCAGCTGGATGTCACCGGTACCCGGCGGCATATCGACAATCAGATAGTCAAGATCGCGCCAATTGGTCTGGCGCAGCAACTGCTCGAGCGCCTGAGTGGCCATCGGGCCACGCCAGATCATGGCTTCGTCCTGCGCCACCAGGAAACCGATCGACATGACCTGCACGCCGTAGTTCTCGAGCGGCTCCATGGTCTGGCCGTCGGTACTTTCAGGCCGGCCCGCAATACCCATCATCATGGGCACGCTGGGGCCGTAAATGTCGGCGTCAAGCAAACCGACACTGGCACCCTCGGCGGCCAGCGCCAGCGCCAGATTGACAGCAGTCGTACTCTTGCCGACGCCGCCTTTGCCGGAAGCGACGGCCACAATGTTCTTCACTTTGGGCAAAAGCTGCACACCACGCTGCACGGCATGGGCCGCAATCTTGCTGCTGACGTTGACCGACACGTTGGCGACTCCTGCCACGCTGCGGGCAGCAGCGATCAGCGCCGAGCGAAAGCCCGCCACCTGGCTCTTGGCCGGATAGCCGAGCTCAACATCGAAGGCCACGTCACCATCGTGAAGGGTCAAGTTTTTGATTGCCTTGGCGGACACGAAGTCGCGTCCGGTATTGGGATCAACAACGCCCTTGAGCGCGTCCATGATCATCTGTTCTGTCACTGCCATTGATTACTCCTGAAGGGCTGTAGTCTAGCGAACTTCAGGTCGGCCGACCCGTCAGCGGCCTGAAACTGGCCGCCAGCGCCGAGCTGTGGCGCGCCAGCAGATTGCTGTCCAGCCCGACGGCAACAAACAAGCCACCCCTGTCAATGTAGTGTCGCGCCAGTTTCTCATCAGCCATCAAGATGCCAGGTGCCTTACCGGCGCGTGCAATGCGCGTGAAGGCGTCTTCCATGGCAGCGCGCACCTGCGGGTGATCCTGTTCGCCGACGTGCCCGAGCGAGGCCGAGAGATCGGCCGGCCCGATAAAAACGCCATCAACGCCCTCCACCGCCGCGATGGCGTCCAGGTTATCAAGCGCGGTTTGCGTTTCGGCCTGTACCAGCACACAAATCTGCTCATTGGCATGCTGCGCGTAATTTGCTATGCGACCCCAGCGCGAGGCCCGCGCACCGCCCATGCCACGGATGCCCTGGGGCGGGTAGCGCGACGCCTGCACAATCGCGCGCGCCTGCTCGGCAGTGTCCACCATCGGCGCCAGGAGAGTCTGGACTCCCAGGTCCAGATACTGCTTGATGATGGTAGTCCCCACATGCCCATGTCCAACCGGCACCCGCGCGATGGCGTGCGACGCCGGATAGGCTGCAATGGTCTGCAACTGCGCCAGAATCGAACTCAAATCGTTGGGCGCATGCTCACCATCGATCAGCAGCCAGTCAAAACCGGCACCAGCGCAAATCTCGGTCGAATAAGGATTGGCCAGCCCCAGCCAGAGACCGATCTGCAACTGCTTTTGTGCCAGCGCACGCTTGAACGGATTGACCGGGTGATTCATGACGCCTCCCCGTCAGCGGCGTAACGCTGACGCGCCAGTGCGGCACCCGCGGCCAACGCCTGCAACTTCTTCCAGGCGACATCGCGACTCATCGGGGCCAGACCGCAATTGGTACAGGGAAACAGGCGGTTCTTCGGCACGAACTGCAGCGCCTTGCCAATCGTGTCGGCTACCTGCTCGGCTGTTTCGATCTCGTCACTGGCCACATCGATGACGCCCACCATGACGTCCTTGCCTGCCAGCAGGGCCATCAAATCCGGCGGAACGTGCGAGTGATAGCACTCCAGACTGACCTGCTGGATGCTGCTGCTGGCGAGCGCCGGAAAGATCGCCTCATACTGCCGCCACTCGTTTCCCAAAGTCTCTTTCCAGTCCACATTGGCCTTGATGCCGTAGCCGTAGCAAATGTGCACCGCCGTCGTGCAGGTCAGGCCCTGAATGGCGCGCTCAAGGGCTTTGACGCCCCAGTCCGCGGCGTCCTGCATGTACACATTGAATGCCGGCTCGTCAAACTGGATGATGTCAACGCCGTCGGCTTGCAAGGCCAGCGCCTCCTGGTTCAGCAGTTCGGCAAACGCAAAGGCCATTTTGACCTTGTCGCCGTAGAAGCGATCAGCCACTGTATCCACAATCGTCAGCGGTCCGGGCAAGGTGAACTTGAGCTTCTTGCGCGTGTGGGCCCGCGCCAGTTGCGCCTCGAAAGCATGAACCCGTCCCTTGAGTTTCAGGGGAGCAACCACCTGTGGCACCTGCGCGTCGTAGCGGCCATTGCGGATGCCCATCGTGACCTTATGCTCAAAGTCGATGCCCTCGACCTGCTCCAGAAAACCGTGCACAAAATGCTGACGCGACTGCTCGCCATCGCCCACGATGTCAAGCCCGGCATCTTCCTGCGCCTTGATCCACAACAGCGTCGCGTCGGCCTTGGCTTGCTGCAACTCGGCGCCCTGCACCTTCCATTGCGGCCACAGTTTCTCGGTTTCGGAAAGCCAGGCTGGTTTGGGCAGGCTGCCCGCGATGGATGTTTGAAACAATTTGAGCTCCAGTGTAAAAAGTGCGTGTCAACGCTCGAGCGACCAAGGATAAGCCTCAAGCATGCAACGCGAATTAAGCAGCCATCCGGCCAGCAGGGTCACCAGTATGACCGCGCCCAGAATAAGGACGGCAACGCTCCATGGCTGACCGCTCTGCTGGCGCATCTGAACCAGCGACAGCGTCGCCGCCAGCCAGGATGCACTAGCGCAATAGGCGCCAAGCTGCAACAGGATCAGGCTCCATCGCCTCCTGCAAAAAAACAGCAAGGGCGCAACAAGACTCAGTGCCACCAGCGACCAGTTTGCGGCGCGAAAAAAGTGAGCAGCCAACAGCGCTGCCGCAAGTACAAAAAGACCCCTGCGCAGGTTCATATGAAACACTCCATCGACCGACTGCGATCGATCCCGCAAACAAAAAAGCCTGCCATCTGACATCAACCACAACATGGGACAGCCAACGCCAAACTGTACCGCACCTCAGAGCACCCAGAACATCGAATTTGGTCAAATAGCTAGAAGTTTCGTGGAGGGCCGCTTTGATGCGGGCAGCATGACTGGCGATGGCAGATTGATGCTGCCGGGGTCCGCGGACAGGGAATTCCCCTGCGAACGGCCGATGGCACTTGACGGGGCAGGCCAGGAACACGTCCAACAAATGCGATGTGACCACGCTTCGCCGCTACTCGCTAAGCCGCTATGAATTCCGGCAACTTGGAAGACCGCCTCAAACTGCGCAAGCCACAATAAGTCAAGCGGTCAAACCGACGGAAATCTTAATCGCACCGCACTCGGTGAGCTCAAGCGCGGGAAGTCGGCTAATGCTGCATTGCTTGGCGCTCCAGCCCGGACTCGGCGGCGCATCTTGACTTCTTGATTGGCCTGCGACAGCAACTTCTCGGCCTCGAATTGAGCTTGCTCAATGGTGATGTCTTTCACATCGAACAATCGCATCAGGGCTGCGGCAGCAGCGACGCAGGCCACAGGTAGGCTCAAAAAGGTAATTGCTGTGGTGATACTCATTTGAAACTCCTCGGTGTCGTTGGTCTTGTCGCTTGACCTGGGGCGGATCCGATGAAATGCTCGTCGCGTATCGCAAAGGCCTTGCCCCATGTCTGCCACTGGTCTGCACAACGGCTTAACGGATGTCTTTGCAAAAACATTTAGACGGATTCCACAAAATACTGAAATGCGTTGTAGTTCTTACGCCTGCCCAATGCCCGGCGCATTGAGAGAGTCTTTCATAATGACATCTTGGAAATGTGACGGGAATGTAAAACCAGCATGATTGCTGCGAAAAGAGCGCCATTGGTGTAGCAGATGCCGCATTTGACGTGACTGAGGGCATTCTTGCGAGCCCATCCCGTCGCCGAATCTGCCTCATCTATCTCGTCATGGCGCAGTCCGTCGCATTGCCCGTGCAATCCAAGACCAGCCACCGTACATTCTCTTCACCGGGCCGCAGTGGCCTCAAATTGGAGGGATCAAATGAACACAAATCGCACAACCCGCTTTGCCGGGCTTTTGCTCGCAGTGCTGATCACGGTGGCTGTCAACGGAGCCATGCTGTTGAAGTTCGATTCCGTTGCTCAGGAAGGGTATGCCAGCAATGGTCAGGGGCCGACCGTCGTGACGCTGGGCACCGTCGAGGTCGTGGCGCACCGGTCATAAGCCGATGAAGTCTCTGCTCTTCTTGGTAGCTTGATTCATTCTGTTGGTGCCGGCTCGGATGCTTGGTTATCGGGGGTAGCATGCGCCCGCCGTCGGCCACCAGCAGGTAACGCTGGTCCGGGTCTTCGGACGGAATCAGGTCCCACGGAGAGCCCGAACCACGGGTTTCGGGCTCCATGAGGATCTGGCGCACGAATTCCCCATTTTTACGAAAGATCTGGATGCACATCCCCTACAAAGGCGGCGGGCAAGCGATGAAAGACGTTCTTGGCGGCACTATTCCCATGGTCTACACAGCTGTTGCTGGCGCCTATGGTCATGTCAAATCAGGCAAGCTTCACGCCATCGCCGTTTCAAGCGCCCAGCGCACATCTGCGTTACCCGATGTGCCCACTTTCATCGAAAGCGGGGTCCCCGACTTTGTTGTCAACTCCTGCGTCGGCATTTTGGCACCGATCGCCACTCCAGTGGCGAAAAAGGTGGCGCATGGACTTGCAACTAGCTCAGCAACATGTCCTTATCACTGGAGGAAGCAAAGGCATAGGTCTGGCCTGCGCCAAAGGCTTCCTGAGCGAGGGCGCGCGAATCAGCCTTGTCGCGCGAAGCCAGGTTTCATTGGAGAGTGCATTGCAGCAACTGGCACAGGAGTTTGCGGGTGTCCACGCGCGAGTCGGAATATTTGCTGCCGACCTTGAAGTGGCGCAGCAGGCCGGTGTGGCACTGGAACAGGCTGAGCAGCTTCATGGTGACGTTGACGTGCTGGTCAATTGTGCTGGCGCGGCCCGCCGTACTCCGCCTGACGAGCTCAATGCTCAGGCTTGGCATGACGCGATGAATGCAAAGTTCTTT
>CAITQH010000437.1 GCA_903894475.1 uncultured beta proteobacterium | reverse complement strand
TTGTCATTGCGGGCCCCGACCCGCAATCCATGGCTCGCGTGGCACTGGATCCCGGATCAAGTCCGGGATGACAATTTCAGGTTCAGAGTCCGTGTGCGGTATCGGGCCGGATTCGGGAGGCTCGCAATGACAAACAACCGCGTCGCCAGGGGCGCGGCTGTCAGTGCCTCACTTTTTTGCTTTGTCCATCGAATCCTGCATCGCCTTCATCGGGTCGTCGTCGCTCTGTTTGTCGTTGACTGGCGGCGGCAGTTCGCCCATCACAGGATCTGACGCTGGTTTGGCGGGTGCTTCCGCCTGAACTTCCAGCACCACACTGTCGAGATTGACTTTTTCGGCTGTGTCGAGTCCGCTGGAGACAATGCCTGGGAAAGCAATGATCGCACCCACCATGATGATCTGGATCAGCACAAAGGGCACGGCGCCCCAGTAGATCTGCATCGTGGTTACGGGCGGGATCAGCTTCTTGGTCAGCTTGTCGGTGTATTCACGACTCGGTGCCACGCTGCGCAGATAGAACAGAGCAAAGCCGAAGGGTGGGTGCATAAACGAGGTCTGCATATTGACGCCGAGCAAGACGCCAAACCAGATCAGGTCGATGCCTATCTTCTCGGCAACTGGTGCCAGCAGCGGCACCACGATGAAGGACAGTTCAAAGAAGTCCAGGAAGAAAGCCAGGAAAAAAATCAGCAGGTTAACGACGATCAGAAAACCGACTTGACCACCCGGCACCGCGCCCAGCAGGTGTTCAACCCACCTCGAACCATCAACACCCTGAAAGACCAGACTGAAGACGGTGGAGCCGACCAGGATGAAGACGACGAAGCTCGACAGCTTGGTGGTCGACATCAAGGCCTGCTTGAGAAGCTTCATGTTAAGGCGACCCCGGCTCATGGCCATGATCAAAGCGCCCATCGCGCCCATCGCACCGCCTTCGGTCGGTGTTGCAACGCCCAGAAAAATTGTGCCCAACACCAGGAAGATCAGCAACAGCGGCGGAATCAACACAAAGGTCACGCGCTCGGCCATGCGCGAGAGCAGCCCCAGACCCGTGGCCTTGTTGATCAGGGCAATCACAAAGGCCAGGATCACGCCGGCGCACAGCGACACCACAATGGTTTCATCGGTGGGCACGGTCAGCGCTGTGTTGCCCGTCATCCAGTTATTGACGGCAGCATAGTTCATGCCGAGGTAGATCGCCAGCGCGCTCGAAACAATGGTCAGCAGCAGCAGCGAGCGCAGACCACTCTTGCCATTGTCTTCACGGATGGTGCGTGCCTCGGGCGGCAGGGCCGGCACCCAGTTGGGACGGATGAAAGTCAGCAGCACCACGTAGGCGATGTAGAGGCCGGTCAAGGCAAAGCCGGGTATGAAAGCACCCTTGTACATCTCACCCACACTGCGACCGAGCTGGTCGGCCAGGATGATCAGCACCAGGGACGGTGGAATGATCTGGGCCAGCGTGCCGGAGGCGGCAATGACGCCGGACGCAACGCGGCGGTCATAGCCATAGCGCAGCATGATGGGCAGCGAGATCAGACCCATGGAGATCACCGACGCGGCCACCACACCCGTGGTTGCGGCCAACAGGGCGCCGACAAAAATCACGGCAAAGGCCAGGCCGCCGCGCAGTGGGCCAAACAATTGTCCGATGGTGTCGAGCAAATCCTCGGCCATGCCACTTCGCTCGAGTATCAGGCCCATCAGCGTGAAAAAGGGAATCGCCAGCAGCGTGTCGTTCTTCATGATGCCGAAGATGCGCAGTGGCAGTGCTTGCAGCAGTGCTTCCGGCAGGATGCCAAGTTCGACGCCGACAAAGCCAAAGAACAGGCCGCAGGCACCGAGGCTGAACGCCACCGGAAAACCGAGCAGCAGAAAAACAATGAGGCCCCCGAACATGATCGGGGCAATGTTGCTGATTAGAAAGTGCATCTGTTTCTCCCGATCAGGCGGCGTTGGCTTTGGCGGCTTTTTCTTCGGCCAGCTTTTGAATCGCTTCGGCCAATTCTTCTTCTGCCGTCTTTTCAACCTTCTTGTGCGTCGGGTCTTCAATCAGACCCTGCAAAAACGCGATTCGCTTGATTAACTCAGAAATACCCTGCAGCAAGAGCAGGAAAAAACCCAGCGGCATCATGGCGTAAACCGGCCAGAGGATCAGCCCCCCGGCGCTTGGCGAAACCTCGTTGGAACGATAACCCTGCAGGAAAAAAGGGATACTGAACCACAGAATGGCAGCGCAAAAGGGAAGCAGGAAACAAACAAAACCAAAAACATCGATCCAGATCTGGGTTCGCTTGGACCAGCGGCTGTAGATGACGTCGATCTTGACGTGTTCGCCGTTCAATAGTGTGTAGGCCGAAGCCAGCAGGAAGGACGCGGCAAACAGGTACCACTGCACCTCAAGATAGGCGTTCGAACTGACGTTGAATGCCTTGCGTACCGAGGCATTGACTGCGCTGATGACGGTGGAGGCCAGAATCAGCCAGATCAGATGTTTGCCGATCTGGCTGGTGAGCCAGTCGACGGACTTTGAAAACTTTAGAAGCGCGTGCATGATGTCTCCAACCTTAGAAAACTGCAGGCGCCTATTTTAGGGGGCTTGGTGGTCGAGTTCCTTCAGTTCCGATGCAGTAAATACCCTTGAGCGTGTATGAAAGGCCCGGCCCTCGGGGCCTTCGAGCGAGAAGGTGCCGCCATGGCCCTCGATCACGTCGATGATGAGTTGTGTGTGCTTCCAGTATTCGTACTGCGATTTGCCGATGTAGAACGGGCAGCCGCCGATGTCTCCCAGATACACATCGCCGGCACCCATGGTGATTTCGCCCGGCAGAAAACAGTTGGCGGCGCTGTTGTCGCAGCAACCGCCCGACTGGTGGAACATCAGTTGCTCGCCATGCTTGCTTTTCAGAAGCGCGACGAGTTCCAGCGCTGCTTCCGTGGCAATGACTTTTTCAACCATGCGGGTCTCCTCCAAATGGAAAAAGGGGCGGTTGCCCGCCCCGATGATCTATGGTGCATTTTCTTTCGTCATCCCGGACCCGATCCGGGATCCAGTGCCACACGTACCCTGGATTGCGGATCAAGTCCGCAATGACAAGCCAGTGGTCCGCAACGAACCATGCTTGTCATCCCGGGCTTGACCCGGGATCCATTGTCAGAAAAATCCCAGTTTGCTTTCGCTGTAGCTTACCAACAGATTCTTGGTTTGCTGGTAGTGGTCGAGCATGACCTTGTGCGTTTCACGGCCAATGCCGGATTCCTTGTAGCCGCCGAAGGCGGCGTGGGCCGGGTAGGCGTGATAGCAGTTGGTCCAGACGCGACCGGCCTTGATGGCGCGGCCCATGCGATAGGCCACGTTGCCATTGCGGCTCCAGACGCCGGCACCCAGTCCATACAGGGTGTCGTTGGCAATCGCCAGCGCTTCGGCTTCGTCCTTGAAGGTCGTTACCGCCAGCACCGGACCAAAAATCTCTTCCTGGAAGATGCGCATCTTGTTGTGGCCCTTGAACAGCGTGGGCTGCACGTAGTAGCCGCCAGCCAGATCGCCATCTTGATGCGATTGGGCGCCGCCGATGAGCACTTGAGCACCTTCCTGTTTGCCAAGTTCAAGATAGGACAGGATCTTGGTCAACTGCTCTTTGGAGGCCTGAGCACCGATCATGGTGTTGCCGTCCAGCGGGTTGCCCTGCGTGATGGCGGCCACACGCTTGAGGACACGCTCCATAAAGGCGTCGTAGATCGATTCCTGGATCAGCGCACGCGACGGGCAGGTGCAGACTTCGCCCTGGTTGAAGGCAAACAGCACCAGGCCTTCGATCGCCTTGTCCAGAAAGCCGTCGTCCTTGTCCATGACGTCGGCAAAGAAGATGTTGGGTGACTTGCCACCAAGCTCCAGCGTGGCCGGAATCAGGTTGTTGGCAGCGGCTTGCGCAATCACGCGGCCGGTGGTGGTGGAGCCGGTGAAGGCAATCTTGGCGATGCGCTTGCTGGTGGCCAGCGGCAGGCCCGCTTCACGGCCATAGCCATTGACGATGTTGAGCACGCCGGGTGGCAGCAGGTCGGCAATCAGTTCAGCCAGGATCAAGATGCTGATCGGCGTTGATTCAGCGGGCTTCAGAACCACGCAGTTGCCTGCGCCCAAAGCCGGCGCCAGTTTCCATGCTGCCATCAGGATCGGGAAGTTCCAGGGAATGATCTGTCCGACCACGCCGAGTGGCTCCTGAATGTGATACGCCACCGTGTTCTCATCGATGTTGCTCAGGGCGCCTTCCTGAGCGCGCACGCAGCCGGCAAAGTAGCGGAAATGGTCGACCGTCAGCGGGATGTCGGCGGCCATGGTTTCGCGGATCGGCTTGCCGTTGTCCACGGTTTCAGCATAGGCTAGCAGTTCCAGATTGGCTTCGATGCGGTCGGCAATCTTCAGCAGCACATTGGCGCGGCTGG
>CAITQH010000436.1 GCA_903894475.1 uncultured beta proteobacterium | reverse complement strand
GGTGTTCGAGGATATAGAAGACTTCCACGCCCGCATCGATGATGAGAATCTCGACATCGACGAAACCTGCGTCATGGTGCTGAAGAACTGTGGCCCCAAGGGCTACCCCGGCATGGCTGAGGTGAGCAACATGCCGTTGCCGCCAAAGATTCTGCGCAAGGGCATCACCGACATGGTGCGCATCTGCGACGGACGCATGAGCGGCACCGCCTATGGCACCGTGGTACTCCACGTCGCCCCGGAAGCTGCTGCCGGCGGCCCGCTGGCGGCGGTGCAAAACGGCGACCTCATCGAACTGGACGTCTCTCAGCGCAGAATCCATCTGCACGTGAGCGACGAGGAACTGGAGCGTCGACTTGCCAACTGGAAAGCGCCCGAGCCGCGCATGACATCAGGCTACTGGAAGCTCTACATCGACCACGTGCAGCAGGCCGACGAAGGCGCTGATCTGGACTTTCTGCGGGGCCGGCGGGAAGCCTTCGTTCCACGCGACAACCATTGACTGAGAAGACCATGATATGAAGATACTCGTGACCGGAGGCGCCGGCTTCCTCGGAGCAAGGCTGGCGCGCGAACTGCTGAAGGCCGGCCAGCTTGATGGCCGCACGATCACTGAACTCGCTATCGCCGACCTGTTCCCCCCTCCCGCAGATCTGGGTACGGACCCGCGCGTGCGGGTGTACACCGGAGCTCTGCTGGACCAGGCCGCACTTTTTGCCAGTGGTTTCGACGGCGTGTTCCACCTCGCATCCGCCGTCTCGGGCGAATGCGAACTGGACTTTGAATTGGGTTTGCGCTCCAACCTGGACAGCACCCGTGTGCTGCTCGAAGGGCTGCGCAAGGCCGGCAACGTCCCGCGGCTGGTGTTCGCCAGTTCGGTCGCCGTGTTCGGGCCCGACGCTGCCAACCCCATGCCCGAACTGGTGGGCGACAACACCCTGCCTTCGCCGCAGACCTCGTATGGCACGCACAAGCTGATGTGCGAGTACCTGATTGCCGACTACACGCGCAAAGCTTTCATCGATGGCCGCTCGGCGCGCCTGATGACCGTCACCGTGCGCCCGGGCAAGCCAAATGGCGCAGCTTCGTCGTTCTTCAGCGGCATCATCCGCGAACCCCTGGCCGGAGTGCAGACCACGTGCCCGGTCGGCCCCGAGGTCACACACCCGGTGTCGTCTCCTTCCAGCGCTGTGCGCGGTCTGATGACCGTGTTCCAGGCCAGCCGCGACGCAATGGGTGGACGCCTGGCGCTGAATCTTCCCGGGCTCAACGTGAGCGTGGGCGAGATGCTGCAGGCGCTGGAACTGGTTGCCGGTGCAGAAGTGCGCCAGCGGGTGCGCTTCGAGCGCGACGAACGCATCGCCGGCATCGTCGCCAATTGGGCCAAGGGTTCGACCGCAGATCGCGCAGCGGCGCTGGGCATGCGGGCGGACGCCTCGTTCCAGGCCATCATCGAGCAGTACATAGCGGATTGCCGGCACCCCAGCTATCCTGCCGATGCGCTGCAGGGCCTGGACCGCTGAGCGCGGTGATGTGTGCTGGCAGTCTGGTGGCGGTCGATTGGGGCAGCTCGTCGCTGCGCGGCGCCCGACTCGCGGCTGACGGCCAGGTACTGGAAGAACGCTCCTTTGCCCGCGGCATCCTGAGAGTGGCAGAGGGTGAATTCTCTGCTGTCTTCGAGTCCTGCTTTGGCGACTGGATGCAAGGCGCGGGCGCCCTGTGCCTGATGTCGGGCATGGTTGGCAGCAAGCAGGGATGGACAGAGGCACCCTATTGCGCCTGTCCCAGCGGGTTCGAAGAAGTCGCTGCCAGACTGGCATGGGTGGTGCCGGGCCGCATCGCCATCGTTCCTGGTCTGGTCTGCGAACACGAGGGAATTCCCGACGTCATGCGGGGCGAGGAGACACAGACCTTCGGCGCGCTGAAGCTGCTCGGAATGCAGGATGCGCTACTGGTGCATCCTGGCACGCACAGCAAATGGGTGCAGGTGCGAGCAGGGTGCATCCAGTCGTTTGCCACCTTCATGACCGGCGAGTTCTTTGCATTGCTGCGCCAGCACTCCATCTTGTCGCGCACGCTGCCAGCGAGCGACGGCGACTTTGACAGCGACGCATTTGCGCAAGGCGTGATGCTGGCGCTTCGCGGCAAGAGCCTGCTGCACACCGCCTTTGGCACACGCACGCTGTCGCTGTTCGATCGCCTGAGCGCCGCAGCACTGCCCAGCTATCTTTCTGGCCTGGTGATCGGCGAGGAATTGCGTGCCCAGACGTTGCCAAGCGATGCCAAACTCGTTGTCGTCGGCTCGGAAACCTTGACTCAACGCTACCAGGACGCGCTTGCGCTGCAGGGCATCCCCGCACAGTGCATTGGCTCTCAGGCGACCTGGGCGGGTCTGTGGGCGATTGCCCAAACCATAGCTCCCGGTTCGTTGAGCACAGCATGAACCCACAACAAAAATTCGAGTCCGCGCTTGGCAGCGTTGCGCTGGTCGCCATCCTGCGTGGCATCCAGGCGCACGAGGCGCTGGCGGTGGGTGAAGCGCTGAACCGCAGCGGCTGGACCTTGCTCGAAGTTCCGCTCAATTCACCGGATCCACTGCAGAGCATAGCGACCCTGGCACAGCACTTCCCCCGGGCATTGATCGGCGCCGGAACCGTGCTCACGTCAGACGATGTGCGCAATGTTCATGCGGCCGGTGGCCAATTGATCGTGTCGCCCAATTTCAAGCCGGCGGTGGTGCGTGAGGCCCTGCGTTTGGGTCTGGTGTGCCTGCCTGGCGTGATGACCGCCACAGAAGCCTTCGCCGCAATGGACGCCGGTGCGACGGGCCTCAAATTGTTCCCGGCGGAAATGATTACGCCCTCAGCGGTTCGGGCGCTGCGCGCCGTGCTGAGCGCAGACACCAGGCTGCTTCCGGTAGGCGGCATCACGCCGCACAACATGGGCAGCTACCTGACTGCAGGCGCCAATGGTTTTGGCATTGGCTCCGCGCTGTACCAGCCCGGCATGACAGCAGCGCAGGTGCTGACCAAGGCCATGGCACTGGTCGATGGGCTGCGCACCGCGCAGGCACAGCAACGCCATCCCAACTGATTCACCCGGCTTCACCATTTTCAAGAAAGCGAACAGTCATGACTTTCAATTCAAGAGTTGCCATCGTGACCGGTGCCGGCACCGGTGTAGGCAAAGCGGCCGCGCTGGCGCTGCTCAAGGACGGCTACAGCGTCGTGCTGGCGGGTAGGCGCTCCGGACCGCTGGCCGAGCTTGTGGCGCAAAGCGGCGTGCCGGACCGGGCGCTGGCGGTACCCACCGACGTGTCCGATGCAGATTCGGTGCAGGCGCTGTTCGACGCAGCTGTGACTGCGTTCGGCCGGGTCGATGTGCTGTTCAACAATGCAGGGGTCAACGCACCGGCAATTCCACTGGAAGACCTGACGCTGGCGCAGTGGAAGAACGTGGTGGACATCAACCTCACCGGCATGTTCCTGTGCATTCAGCAGGCGTTCCGGGTGATGAAGGCCCAGACGCCGGGTGGCGGGCGCATCATCAACAACGGCTCCATCTCGGCCACCACGCCACGCCCCAACTCCATTGCCTACACCTCCACCAAACACGGCGTGTTGGGTATGACCAAGGCGGCCTCACTCGACGGCCGCAAGTACAACATCGCCGTGGGTCAGATCGACATTGGCAACGCCGCGACCGAGATGGCGCAGCGCATGGCCACCGGCATTACCCAGGCCAATGGCGAGATCGCGATCGAACCTTTGATGGACGTGAACATCGTGGGTCAATCGGTGCTTTACATGGCCAATCTGCCGCTCGAGGCCAATGTGATGTTCCACACCGTGATGGCGACCAAAATGCCGTTTGCCGGACGCGGTTGACAGGCTGTCGCGGTTGATGGCGCCTGAAGTTCAAGACAGAGGAAACCCGTGATGACAACCAACGTAGGCGTGATCGGTCTGGGTGCCATGGGTAGCGGCATGGCGCGCTCTTTGCGCCGCCATGGCAAGCAGGTGCATGTTTTTGACGTTCGCAGCGAGGTCGCGCAGGCCTTCGCTGCCGAGGGTGGCGTGGCTTGTGCGTCAGCGGCCGAACTGGCAGCGCAGTGCCGCGTCGTGGTGTCTGTCGTCGTCAATGCGGCGCAGACCGAAAGCGTGCTGTTTGGCGCGGCTGGTTGCGCCGGCGCCATGCAGCGCGGCAGCGTCTTCGTGATGTGTTCGACGGTCGACCCGAACTGGTCGATGGCGCTGGAGACGCGGCTGGCCGCGCTAGGCATTCTCTACATCGATGCTCCGATCTCTGGCGGCGCCGCCAAGGCCGCCAGCGGCGAGATGACGATGATGACGGCAGGCACGCCGGAGGCCTACGCCATCGCCGCGCCGCTGCTTGATGCGATGGCGGCCAAGGTTTACCGGCTCGGCGACAAGGCCGGTGCCGGCAGCAAGGTCAAGATCATCAACCAGTTGCTGGCCGGTGTGCACATTGCCGCAGCGGCAGAAGCCATGGCCTTGGGACTGCGCGAGGGTGTTGACGCCAAAGCCCTGTACGAAGTCATCACGCACAGCGCGGGAAACAGTTGGATGTTCGAAAACCGTATGGCGCACGTGCTGGCGGCCGACTACACACCGCTGTCAGCAGTGGACATCTTCGTGAAAGACCTGGGGCTGGTGCTCGACATGGCGCGCGCCAGCAAATTCCCGTTGCCGCTCTCCAGTACCG
The DNA here is from genome assembly GCA_903894475.1 of uncultured beta proteobacterium. GTDB lineage: Bacteria > Pseudomonadota > Gammaproteobacteria > Burkholderiales > Burkholderiaceae_C > Rhodoferax. Next base: position 2,981 of record CAITQH010000436.1, on the reverse strand, counting down.
CGCACCAGATGTTCATGCAGGCCTCGACTGCAGGTTTTGCGCGCGAGGACGACAGCGCCGTGATCAAGATATTCCCCGGCATTGAGTTGCCCAAAAAATCATGAGCAAGCTCCTGCTCGGCTGCATCGCCGATGACTTCACCGGGGCCACCGATCTGGCCAACAACCTGGTTCGCGCCGGCATGCGTGTGGTGCAGGCCATGGGGATTCCGGCAGAGCCGCTTGATACCGACGTCGACGCAGTGGTGGTAGCCCTCAAGTCACGTACGGCGCCGGTGAAAGAAGCGGTTATGCAATCGCTAGCCGCCCTGCAATGGCTGCAGGCGCAGGGAGCGCAGCAAATCTATTTCAAGTATTGCTCCACTTTCGACAGCACGGCGCAGGGCAATATCGGGCCGGTCACCGAAGCCTTGATGGCCGCGCTGGGCAGCGACTTCACGATCGCCACGCCGGCCTTTCCCGACAACCAGCGCACCGTGTTCAAGGGCCATCTGTTCGTTGGTGATGTGCTGCTCAATGAGAGCGGCATGCAAAACCACCCGTTGACGCCGATGACCGATGCCAATCTGGTGCGCGTGCTGCAGGCGCAGTGCGAACGCCCGGTCGGGCTGATCGAATACAAGGTGGTGGCGCAGGGCGAGGCAGCCATCCGCGAGCGCATCGCCCAGTTACGGGCTCAAGGTGTGGGCGTGGCCGTGGTTGACGCCGTCTCCAATGACGATTTGATGCGCTTGGGGCCGGCACTTAAGGGCATGGCACTGGTCACTGCCGGCTCGGGCGTGGCCATTGGCCTGCCGGCTAATTTCAATATCGCACCCTCGGGCAAAGCCAGCGCATTGCCGCCGGCAAGCGGCTGGCAGGCGGTGGTGTCGGGCAGTTGTTCACTGGCGACGAACCGGCAGGTGCTGGCCTTCATCCAGTCCGGGCGACCTGCGTTCGCGATTGACGCCATGCAGGTGGCCGCGGGCGTGGATGTGGCGCGTCAGGCGTTGGACTGGGCTACACCGCTGTTGTCGCAGGGACCGGTTCTGATCTATTCGACGGCCGAGGCCAAGGCGGTCAAGGCGGTGCAGGGGCAACTCGGTGTCGAAGAAGCAGGCGCCATGCTGGAACGTACCCTGGCAGCCATTGCGCGTAGATTGGTTGAACTCGGCGTTCGTCAACTGGTGCTGGCAGGCGGCGAAACCTCAGGCGCCTGCGTGCAGGCCCTGAACATCACGCAGATGAAGATCGGACCGCAAATCGACCCCGGCGTGCCCTGGTGCCATGCGCAGAGCGCAGCCGCCAGCCCGCAGGGTCTGCACCTGACGCTGAAGTCGGGCAATTTCGGCACCGACGACTTTTTCAGCAAAGCCTTCACGAGGCTGGCATGAACGAGGCACAAGCGCGCGAAGAGATCTGCCGCGTCGGGCGCAGCCTGTTCGAGCGCGGTTACGTGCATGCGACGGCGGGCAACATCAGTGTGCGACTGGAAGAGTCCGAGGGTGGCGGCTTCCTGATCACGCCGACCGACGCCTGTCTGGGTTTTCTGGAGCCGGCGCGCCTGGCCCGGCTTGATGCACAGGCGCAGCAGATCAGCGGCGAGCGTGCCAGCAAGACCATCGCTCTGCATACTCAGATTTACTGCGCGGCACTGCCCTTTGATCCGCAAACACGCTGCGTGATCCATACACACAGCACACACTGCGTGGCGTTGTCGTTGCGCCCGCAGCAGCAGGCCGAGTTGCTGGGCGCCTTGACACCGTACTTTGTCATGAAGGTCGGCCATGTGCCGCTAATCAGGTACCACCGGCCCGGTGACCCCGCTGCCGCGCAACGGGTCGCGCAGACGATTACGCGCTATGGTCAGGCAGGTACACCGATCCGCGCCGTGATGCTCGAGCGCCTGGGACCCAATGTCTGGCACGACTCGCCCGGGGCCGCCATGGCAACGCTGGAAGAGCTGGAAGAAACCGCCCGGCTGATGTGTCTCGGTGCTCTGGCACCGGGCGCCCTGTCCGATCCCCAAATCGAAGAATTGCGCCAAAGTTTTGGCGCACGCTGGTGAACCCTATGCCCAAGTTTGCAGCCAATTTGTCGATGCTCTATCCCGAGCTCGATTTTCTCGACCGATTCGAAGCCGCCGCCAAGGATGGATTCCAGGCCGTCGAGTACCTTTTCCCCTACGCCTTCGAGAGCCGCGAGATCGCGGCGCGCCTCACCGCCCATGGCTTGCAACAGGTTCTGTTCAATGCGCCCCCCGGCGACTGGGACGCTGGCGAGCGTGGGCTAGCCTGTCTGCCTGGGCGCGAGACCGAGTTTCGCGCCGGCATCGGCAAGGCGCTGGCCTACGCAGCGGACCTGAGCTGCCCGCGCATCCACGTGATGGCTGGGCTGCTGCCTGTTGGCACGCCACGCGAAGCACTGTATGCGACCTACGTCGGCCAATTGCGCTGGGCGGCAGCCGAGGCTGCTCGTCAGGGCATCGATGTGCTGATCGAGCCGATCAACACGCGTGATATTGCGCGCTTCTTTCTGAACCGCCAGGATCAGGCGCACCAGGTGCTGGCCGACGTCGGCGCGGCCAATCTCAAGGTTCAGATGGATCTGTACCACTGCCAGGTGGTCGAAGGTGACGTGGCCATGAAGTTGCGGCAGTATCTGCCGAGCGGCCGGGTCGGCCACATCCAGATCGCAGGCGTGCCCCAACGCCACGAGCCCGATGTCGGCGAACTCAACTACGCATACCTGTTCTCGGTGCTGGACGAGCTTGGTTACGCAGGTTGGGTGGGCTGCGAATACCGGCCTCAAGCCGGTCTGCAGGCGGGTGGAACGACCGCTGGGTTGGCCTGGCTCAAACCGTACTTGCAGTGACCGGTACGGTCTCGGGTATCGGTCAGCATGGTTTCCCCCCTCTGAAAACGGGGAACAATCACCACAAATAGGCAACGTTCCTGCGGATGTTCCCCGCTATGTTCCCCTGCTTTTGGTCTGGCAGTCAAT